>MGSF01000030.1 GCA_001798715.1 Deltaproteobacteria bacterium RIFCSPLOWO2_02_FULL_50_16
GGAGACGGTGTGTTCGATCTCTCCATTGACCTCGATCTTCAGGGTCGCCTCGGAGCGGGATTGCCCATCCGGCAGGACCTCATCGGACACATTAAAACTGATGAGGCGAAAATGGCTCTTGTAGCGCTTCAAGGCCTTTTTCATGAGGATCTCAAAGGAGGCCTCGGCCCCCTCGTACTCAAACCCCATGCTCTCAAGTTCCTTCAAGCGCCGGACGATCTCCTTCACGGCCGGATCCTTGTCATCGATCTTCAATCCAAACTCTTTCGCCTTATAAAGGATATTGCCCTGCCCGGAAAGCTCGGAGACAAGGACGCGCTGGCGATTGCCCACCTTTTCCGGAGAAATGTGTTCATAGGTCTGGGGATTTTTTCGGATCGCGCTGACATGCACCCCGCCCTTGTGCGCAAAGGCCGAATCCCCCACATAGGGGGCATGGGTGGCATGAAACCGATTGACCCTCTCGTCCACAAAGCGGGAAACCTCCCTCAGGCGTGTAAGCTGCGTGTCCGAGATACAATCCATCCCTAGTTTGAGTTTGATATTGGCCATGAGGGTCGTCAGATTGGCATTGCCGCATCGCTCTCCATAACCATTCATCGTCCCCTGGACCTGAACCACCCCCTTTTGGAGGGCCACCAGCGAATTCGCCACGGCCACGCCCGAATCATTATGACAATGGATCCCAAACTGGGCCGTCATCTGGCCCATCACCTCATCGAGGATTTTGCCGATCTCATTGGGAAGACTCCCCCCATTGGTATCACAGAGGACGATCCTGTCGGCCCCCGCCTCATGGGCCGCCCGGATCGTGGCCAGGGCATACTCGGGATCGGATTTGTATCCGTCAAAAAAATGTTCGGCGTCATAAAAGACCTGGGAGACATGACGCTTGAGATGGCTCACGGAGTCATGAATCAGAGCCCTATTTTCCTCATTCGATATCCTCAAGGCCTCCTGGACATGGAGACACCATGACTTTCCAAAGATCGTCACGACGGGGGTTTCAGCGGCGATCAAGGCCCCGAGCTGAGGATCCTCGGAGGCCTTTTTTTTCGGATGCCTCGTGGCCCCAAAGGCCACGACATGAGAGGAACCCAACTTGAGTTTCTTGACCTTTTTAAAGTAGTCCTCATCCTTGGGGTTGGAACCGGGCCAGCCCCCTTCGATAAAATGGATGCCTAATTCACTGAGTTTTTCGGTAATGAGAAGCTTGTCTTCGAGGGTAAATGAGATGTCTTCCGCCTGGGCACCGTCTCTCAAAAGGGTGTCGTAGATCTCTATTTTTTTCATCACTCCTTCCCGAGTTCGAAGGCCTGGTGCAATAACTGAACGGCCTTCTTTGCCAAGGACTGTTCGATGACGACCGAGATCTTGATCTCGGATGTCGAGATCATCTGGATATTGATCCCTGCCGCGGCAAGGGTCTTGAACATCTGTCCCGCCACACCGGCATGGGAGCGCATCCCGACGCCTACGATGGAAATCTTGGCGATCTTTTCGTCGGCCTCCACCTTGCCGGAACCGATCTGGTTTTTTTGCCGCTGGACAATCTCCAGGGCCTTTTTCAAATCCAGTTTGGGCACGGTAAAGGTGATGTCCGTAAAGCCGTCTTCGCTCACGTTTTGGACGATCATATCCACATTGATATTGTTCTCGGCAATGGGCTGGAATAATCGGGCGGCGATTCCTGGTTGATCGGCCAGATGTCTGACAGAAATCTTGGCCTCATTGAGATCCTGGGTAATCCCCGCTACCACAACCTTCTCCATATCTTTATCTTCTTGTGTCACCACCGTGCCCTCCTCTTGATTAAACGATGATTTGACCCATAAAGGGATCTTGTATTTTGCGGCCAACTCAACGGATCGCGTCTGCAAGACCTTGCTCCCCAGGGAGGCCATCTCCAGCATCTCCTCATAACTGATCTTGTCCAGTTTTTTTGCCTCGGGGCAAATCCTCGGGTCGGTCGTGTAAACGCCATCTACATCGGTATAGATCTCACAGTCATCGGCCTTCAGGGCCACGGCAAGGGCCACCGCCGATGTATCCGACCCCCCGCGCCCGAGCGTCGTGATATTTCCCTCCGGATCGATCCCCTGAAACCCCGCAACAACGGCAATTTTTCCCTGATTCAGGGATTGATGAATGAGCGTCGAATCGATGGATTTTATCCTCGCCTTCATGAAAGAGCTGTCCGTCAAGATATGAAGCTGGTGGGCCAAAAACGAGATGGCCTCCCCCCCCATATCCTGAATGGCCAGGGACAAAAGGGCAATCGTCACCTGTTCACCCGTGGCCACCAAGACATCGGACTCACGCCCGACGGGATTTTGGGCGACCTTGGTCGCCAAATCGAGAAGGCGGTTGGTCTCCCCACTCATGGCCGAGACGACGACGACGACCTGATGCCCCTTTTTTTGGGTCTCCAGGACCCGTCGGGCGACATTTCGGATCCTTTCGGGGTCACCGACGGAGGTCCCCCCATATTTTTGAACTACCAAGGACATAGAATCACTTAATATTCTTGCTTTAGGGCCATTTGTCAAGACAAGGAATTGAGGTGAGGGTTTTTTGAACGGACACCCGTCGGGAGGCGTCATCGGCGATCTCAAACAAGACCCGATAATCGAACAGGGACCGGATTTCAGGGAACTTGTCCGCCCACTCCACCACCAGGACACTATCAGGACCCAAGAGATCCTCGTATCCCAGATGCACCAGAGCCTCATACGAATCCAGGCGATAAAGATCCATGTGGATCAATCTCTTTCTACCATTATATTCATTGATGAGCGTATAGGATGGTGAATTGACATAATATTGGGGATCGATACCCAAGGCCATGGCCATCCCCTGGACAAAGGTTGTCTTGCCGGAGCCCAGGGACCCAACCAGCCCTATCTTCTCCCCCCCCTTCAAGGTCTGGGCAAGATCCCTGGCTATCTCCTGAGTCTCTTTCACTGAGTGTGACAAGATTTCCATAGAGAAAAATTATCTTCTTAGATTAGGAGAGGATTTTGAGCTAAAGCGAAAGAAAACGTTATTTCTCACCGCTCCCCAAATTACAATTGTGACTATTTTTGAACTTTGGAACACCGGCCTGGATCTTCCGTATCACCCGCGGGAGGTTGTCCAAGATCTCAGAGGCCAAGAGCCCCCGATCCCCTTTTTCCTCAAAAAAGAGATCGCCTGCGCATCCATGAATGTAAACTCCGCTGACCACGGCCTCCTTGAGGGGGATTTTCTGGGCCATCAAGGCCGCTATAATCCCCGTCAGGACATCCCCCATTCCGGCCGTCGCCATCGCGGCATTGCCGGTGGAATTGATATAAATCTCCCCTTCCGGGGTGGCCACGAGGGTCTGATCGCCCTTGAGGACAAGATACGTGGGGTATTGACGAACCCAGTCCTGGACCGTTTTAAGGCGATCCTTCTGGATCTCTTGCACCCCTCGTTGACTCAAGCGGGACATCTCCCCCGGATGGGGGGTCAAAATAATGGGGGCCCTGGCCTTTTTTAAGGAAGTCAAACCCCCCGCCAAATTATTGAGACCATCGGCGTCGATGATGAGTGGAATCGTCGATCCCTTGACAAGGCCCTGAACCAGGGCCTCTGTTCCCCGATCCATCCCCATCCCCGGGCCCACGGCCACGACGGATTTCCCTTCCATGATTTCAAGAATCTTGGGGAGGGCCGTCTCGCTAAAAAGTCCCTCGGGCGTCGAGGGAACAGGCTCATACATGACCTCCAAAAAATCCGAGGGAATTTTTTCAAAGGCCAGCTCCGGCAAGGCCAAGGTCACAAGGCCTGCCCCGGTCCTCAAGGCCGCCTTCGCCGTCAACAAGGCCGCCCCCAATTTGTTGACAGACCCCGCCACCACGAGGACATGCCCATAGGTCCCCTTGTGGGTTTGGGGTTTTCTCACAGGAAGATGGGGGACAATCTCCCTTTCCATCACCCAAGAGACCTCGATGTGAAGAGACGAAACCACTTCTTTGGGAATTCCAATATCCACGACATGAAGTCCTCCCACCCAGTCCAAGGCATGACGAAAGACCTCTCCAATCTTGGGCAGTCCAAAGGCCACAGTATGATGGGCACGAATGGCCTCTCCCAAAGGGACCCCGCGATCGGCATCCAGACCGGACGGGATATCCAGGGCCACAATGGGTCTTCCCGAATCATTGAGCCCCTGAATAACAGCGGCAAAAAAACCGGTCACCGGATCCGCAAGCCCCGTCCCCAAGATGGCATCCACAATCAGGGTTGCGGCCGACGCCTCTTTCTGAAGGGTTGACAGTGAGCCTTCATCCGTCATCTCTTTTATTTGAAAATGTTTTTTGAGCCTTCGATTGGCGACCAATCTCTCATAATTGATCAACGCATCCCCTTTGAGCTGATCGGCAGGCATGAGCAAGACAATCGTCACCGGGACTGCATGCTGGGCCAGATGACGGGCCACCACCAACCCGTCGCCTCCGTTGTTTCCCTTTCCCACGACGACCAAGACGCGCTGGTCTTTAAGGGGAGAATAATATTTCTCAATGATTTGAAAGGCCCCCTGCCCCGCATTCTCCATCAAAAACAATGAAGGGATGCGATGACCCTCGATGGCCTGCCTGTCGGCCTCTCTCATTTGGGCGGCGGTAGGCAGTTGCATCATCCCCTCCTTCCCTTATAAAACTCCCCATAGTCAACAGGGGAAAATCATCAAGTAGGCAAGTTCATGCTGGCTGGGGGAAAATAACATTTACTTTCCCCCAGCCAGCACATCTTTCATTTCGCGAACGGCCTTCTCTATCCCCACGAAAATCGCACGCGCGATGATACTATGGCCAATATTATATTCCACGATCTCGGAAAGGGCCAAGAGGGGGGCCACATTTTTATAATGAAGGCCATGTCCCGCAGCGACTTCCAAACCAATCTCCTGTCCCTCCCGCGCCGCCTTCGCAATCCTTACAAACTCCCTTTTTTGCTCGATCCTGCCCAAAGCCTCGGCATAACACCCCGTGTGAATCTCGATGGCATCGGCCCCCACATCTTGAGAACATCGAACCTGTTCCAAATCGGGATCAATAAAAAGACTGACACGGATGCCCTCGTTTTTTAATTTCTCAACGACCTTTTTTATTTTTTTTTGCCCCTGACAAACATCCAAGCCCCCCTCAGTGGTCAGTTCTTTTCTTTTTTCAGGGACTAAGGTCGAGGTATGAGGCTTGTACTGGGAGGCAATACCCACCATTTCATCGGTAGCGGCCATCTCCAGATTAAGGTGTCCCGTGACAACCTTGCGCAGAACAGCCAGATCACGATCCTGGATATGGCGACGATCCTCTCGAAGATGGATGGTGACTTGCTCCGCCCCCGCCTGAAGAACCAAAAGCGCCGCGGCCACTGGATCGGGATAATCCGTCCCTCGAGCCTGCCTGAGAGTCGCTACATGGTCGACATTGATACCTAAACGCGGTCTTTTCATGACAGGTTTTGTTCGATGGTATGGGCCAGATCCTCCGCCATCCCTTCTATCATGGATTTTTCACGCCCCTCGATCATGATGCGAGCCAGGTTTTCCGTTCCGGAATACCGCAAGACCAGGCGTCCCTCATCTCCCAATTTCTTTTCGATTTCTCGTGTCTTTTTGGCGACCGGGGAGATCTCTGAAAAGGGGATTTTTTTCTGGACCTTGATATTGACCAGGATTTGCGGATAGTGCTGAAAAATCGTCTTTAACTCGGAGAGGCGTTTCCCTTTTTTCACCATTACTTCTAATACCTGCAGGGCCGCCAGGGTGCCATCTCCCGTTGTCGTATGATCAAGATAGATAAGATGTCCTGATTGTTCTCCCCCAAAATTGTATCCCCCCTGGTGCATCTCGGCAATCACATAGCGGTCTCCCACCGGGGCACGAACCAATTGTGCCCCCATTCCCCTCAGGACTTCTTCCAAACCAAGATTGCTCATCACAGTCCCGACAACGGTCTTTTTGGCCAATTTGCCCTGCTCCATAAAATTTTTGGCACAAATCGCCATAATCACATCCCCATCCAATATCTCCCCCCTCTCATCACAGACAACGACTCGATCCGCATCACCATCCAGGGAAAGACCCAAATGGGCCCCGTGATCCAGAACGGCCTGGCACATATTTTCCGGATGAAGGGCCCCGCATTGATCGTTGATATTGAGGCCGTTAGGCTTAACCCCCAAGGCAATGACATCCGCCCCCAGTTCCTCAAAAACGAGCGGGGCAATCTTATAAGCCGCCCCATGGGCACAATCGACGACTATTTTCAATCCATCGAGACGAAGGTTTTTCGGAAAAATCGTCTTTAAAAACTGGGTATATCTCCCCTGTGCATCCTCAATGCGCTTGGCGCGTCCTATCTCAGGGCCGGTAGGACGCAAATGGGCGATCTCGCCGCTAAAAATGATTTGTTCAATGCGATTCTCCATCTCATCGGGAAGTTTAAAACCATTGTGATCAAAAAACTTGATGCCGTTGTCATAATAGGGATTGTGCGAGGCCGAGATCACGACACCGGCATCCGCACGCATGGACTGGGTCAAAAAGGCAATCCCCGGCGTGGGCATGGGACCGATCACGTAGGCCTGGACCCCCATGGAACAGACACCGGCCACCATCGCCTCCTCCAACATATAACAGGACAGGCGCGTATCCTTGCCGATCAGGATTTTGCGATTTTGGGACCCGTTTTTGAGGACATAGGCCGCCGCTCGGCCCAGGGAGAGGGCCAGTTCGGCCGTCATCGGGTATTCATTGGCCCTTCCGCGAACACCGTCGGTCCCAAAGATGTGACGAATCTCCGACACAAAATCCCCTTTCTCCCGCCAAAAAAGAAATCCTATTGGTACCAATATCTCAAGAGACAATCAACCCCAATTCACTCCCGAAGCCCCCCTTCATAGGCCTCCATGACCCTTCTCACCCGGACCATCGAGGCGACCTCATGGACCCGAATCATCCCGGCCCCCTTCATCCGGGCGAGGACGGCCACGGCGATATTGCCATCATGTAATTGATGAGGTTTATTGCCTAATATATTGGAAATAAATGATTTATTTGAATGCCCAATAAGAATGGGCTGGGGGAGTTGACAGAGGAGTTCCAATCGATGGAGGATCTGCCAATTGTGTTCCGGTTTCTTGGCAAACCCAAGACCGGGATCCAATATAAGCTTGTCGGAGGGCACCCCTTGAGAGGTGAGATCCAAAACCCTTTGTCTCAAATACCTGACCACCTCCAGGACCACATCCCCATAATCCGCCAGCGAGGCCATCGTCTTCGGATCCCCTCGACTATGCATGACCACGAGGGGGACTCCCCATTTCTTCACGACAGACACCATCTCCGGGTCAAAGGTGGCTGCAGAAACATCGTTGACCATATCCGTCCCCGCCTCCAGGGCCCTTTGGGCTACCTCTGCCTTCCGTGTATCAATAGAGAGGGGGATATTGGACTCCTGCCTGATTTTTTTCAAAACGGGCTGAACCCTCCTTAACTCCTCTTCCAAGGAGACCCCCGGGGCCCCCGGGCGGGTCGACTCCCCCCCAATGTCTATGATATCCACCCCGTGGGCGATCATCTCACGCACACGATCCATCGCCCTTTCCGGGTCATGATAGGCCCCCCCATCCGAGAAGGAATCCGGGGTGACATTGAGGATGCCCATCACATAAAAGCGCTTTTTGAAATCGCATTGGAGGGGGCCTATTTTCATTCAAACTATGCCTTGCCGGGATGCGGTGTCAGGGGCATATTGGCCTTTTCCCCCCTTTGGGCCTCTGGGGTCACTTCTGGTTCCTGAGCCTTGCGAGGCGGCGGGCGGCGAGGAGGCGCCGGAGGAGGCAGTTTTTCCCCTTTGAGAATCTTATCAATCTGGTCTCCATCCAAGGTCTCAAATTCTAGCAAATTTTTTGCCAGGGCATTGAGCTTGTCGAGATGTGTTTCCAGGATATTTTTGGCATGACTGTAATTTTTCTGGATAATCTTTGTGATTTCGTGATCGATAGCCACCGCCGTTTTTTCCGAGTACAATTTTTGTTGTGAAAAATCACGGCCCAAAAAGATTTCATGCTCCGGATTGCCAAAATTTAACGGGCCCAGATCACTCATGCCCCACTCACAGACCATACGCCGCGACAACTCGGTCGCCTTGTTGATGTCATCGCCCGCCCCCGTGGTCTGCTGATTGAAAATCAACTCTTCCGCCAGACGACCTCCCATCAATATGCATATGAGATTTTCCGCGTGTTGCTTGGACTGGAGGTGACGATCATCGATGGGAAGCTGTTGTGTCACTCCCAATGCGGCCCCACGGGGAATCACGGAAACCTTATGAATGGGATCCGTCCCTGGAATCATCTTGGCCACCAGGGTATGACCGGCCTCGTGATAGGCGATCATCTTCTTCTCTTCCTCATTGATGATCATGCTCTTGCGCTCCACTCCCATCAGGACCTTATCCTTGGCCAGCTCAAAATCCTCCATTTCAATCGTTTTTTTGTTGTAGCGGGCCGCCAATAAAGCGGCCTCATTGACAAGGTTTTCAATATCGGCCCCTGAAAATCCGGGCGTCCCGCGCGCCATGACTGAAAGCTCCACATCGGGGGCCAGGACCGTCCGACGCGTATGGACCTTCAAAATCTCTTCCCTTCCCTTCACATCGGGACGGGGAACAACCACGCGGCGGTCAAATCGACCGGCACGCATCAGGGCAGGATCCAGGACATCAGGGCGGTTGGTCGCGGCCATGATGATCACACCCTCTTGAGACTCAAAGCCATCCATCTCCACCAGTAACTGATTGAGGGTCTGCTCCCGTTCATCATGCCCCCCTCCCAGGCCCGCTCCGCGATGCCGTCCCACGGCGTCAATCTCATCGATAAAAATGATACAGGGGGCGTTCTTTTTTCCCTGCTCAAAGAGATCCCGGACCCGAGAGGCCCCCACCCCCACAAACATCTCGACAAAATCGGACCCGCTAATGCTGAAAAAGGGGACCTCTGCCTCTCCAGCAACGGCCTTGGCCAGAAGGGTCTTTCCAGTCCCCGGAGGGCCCACCAAAATAACCCCCTTGGGAATGCGCCCCCCTAATTTTGTAAACTTTTTGGGCTCCTTCAAAAAATCAATGATCTCTTCCAGTTCATATTTGGCCTCATCACACCCGGCAACATCTTTGAAGGTCACTTTTTTTTGATTTTCCGAAAGGAGCCTGGCCTTGCTTCGGCCAAAGGACATGGCCTTCCCCCCTCCGATCTGAATCTGACGCATAGAGAAAAAGAAAAAGCCAAAGAGGAGGAGCATCGGGAGCCAAGAAATCAGGGCCTGTTGCCAAAAAGGTGTTTCGCGGCGTTTTTTATATTCAAGCTCAACATCCGAATTGGCCAAGATCTGCAAGGCCTGATCGCTCTCAATCGGTCCGATCGTCTCAAAATGACCCCCATCACGGTATCCCGCCTTAAACTGTCCGCTATACTCATCCTCCTGGATGGTCACCTTCGCCACGTTCCCCCCCTGAATGGCCTGAAGAAATTCGGAAAAAGAGATCTGATCCCGCAAGAGGGGGCGTGTATTGAGAAAATGGAGGACGGAAACGGAGAGCAAGATGATAACGGCCCAGAGGGCAATGGTTTTTTGAGACTGTTTCAAGGGAATCTCCTCCTTGAAGAAGCTAACATAGCGATTTTATTTAATCAATTATGTTTTTTTAGAACCCATGTAGATCTTCCAATAGTATTTTTGGAAAAAATACCCCTTGGGGAGATCGTAATGGGACTTGGGAGAGGATTGATGGGCCAGGGAATCCATCTTTTCAATGTGATGGAATGTGATGGAACGATAATTCCCCAAGACGCGTGACCAGAGGTGCCGTAAGAGGCGATAACGCCTCGCCTTGGGGAGGCCCCGATACTCCTTAATGGAAAGGACGTAGCCCCCCCCTTCTGGCTGCGCCAGATGTCTAAAATCCCCTTCTGTCAGGGAGGCCAAAATGGCATGATCCTCCCTCAAGATTTGCGCCGTTTCATTGAGGGTCGCCACCAGATTGGGGTTTTTTTCATTCAACAGGGGCAGGATTTTATGCCGGATCCAATTGCGATCGTATTCAATCTTTGCATTGGAGGAATCCTCGACATAGGGGATCTTTAAGGCCTGGACAAACCTCAAAATCTCCTCCCGCGAGAGGCCTAATAAGGGGCGCGACCAAGTCACCCCTTGCCACTCCACCTTGGGACTGATCCCTGACAATCCTCGTAATCCGCTGCCCCGAATGAGTCGCCATAACAATGTCTCCGCTTGATCCTGGGCCTGATGCGCCGTCACGATGTGATGCGCCTGATTCTTTTTGGCCTGTTCCAGAAAAAATTGCTGGCGGATCTGACGCGCCTTCTCCTGTTTGTTATCAGAGGAAAACCGCTCCCATTCCCCGGGCAAAATCTGATGCCCCGCAAAATCAAGACTGATTTCTCCGGCATAATTTTTGACAAATTCTGCCTCTTGATCGGATTCCTCGCCCCTGAGGCCGTGATTGATATGGGCCACAATAATTTTGCCCTGATGCGTCTGGACGAGAAAGCTCAGCAGGGTCATAGAATCCATCCCCCCTGAAACCCCTACAATCAGGGGATCCTGAGGCTCAAAGAGGTGATGGCCCTCAATAAACTGCTGAATCCTTTCCATGACCTTATAACAGGGAAAAGGGACAGGTTTAGAGATACTAAGCCGATCATTAGTGTCTGGACATA
>MGSF01000031.1:0-6880 GCA_001798715.1 Deltaproteobacteria bacterium RIFCSPLOWO2_02_FULL_50_16
GGGAGTCCTACCTACCGCATGGATTTTGACAGGGTGGGCGGCAATATCAAATTTATCAAGGGATTTTGCGAGGTCAAGGCCTTTGAGAACGACCCCAAAACGACCTACTTCAATTACGAGGCCACCGTCGATCCGGGGATTCATCTCCCCAAGATCTTCATCAAGTGGGGGGTGACGCGGGTCTTGCCGGCTGTCCTTCAGGCCATGAGGCGGGAGACCGGCGGCCTTCCACGGCCCATCACATCCCAAACCGCTTGGCAATAATCTCCTTCATGATCTCGGAGGCCCCGCCCCCAATGGTCAAGAGACGCACATCGCGCGAGTAACGGGCCACATCATACTCCTCCGTGTAGCCATAACCCCCATGGATCTGGAGACAGTCATAGGCTATACGATTGGCCAGATCGCAGGAGATGAGCTTGGCCATGGAGACCTCGGCCACACATTCCTCTTTCCGGTTAAAGAGATCCACCGCATGATACGTGAGGCACTTGGAGGCCTCGATCTGGGACAACAAATCGGCAAACCGGTGTCGCCACACCTGCAACTTGATCAAGGGACGTCCAAAGGCCTCGCGCTGCCGCGCATAGGCCATGGCATCTTCCACCGTCAGCTGGGCACTGGCATTGGCCATCAGGGCCCCCACCAACCGCTCCCCCTGAAAGTTTTGCATGATATAAATAAAACCGGCATTTTCATCCCCCAAGAGATACCGGGCGGGGATCCGGCAATTCTCAAAATGGAGTTCAGCCGTATCGGAGGAGTGATTGCCCAGCTTGTCCTTGATCGGCATCGCCGTAAACCCCTTCGTGTCCGTGGGAAAAAGGATCAAACTGATCCCCTGATACCCCTTGTCCCCCGTCCGGACCGCCAAGGTAATAAAATCGGCCCGCGTCCCATTGGTAATAAAGGTCTTGGCCCCGTTGATGACGTAATCACTCCCCTCCTTTTTGGCGGTGGTGCTGATATTCGCCACATCGGATCCTGCCCCTGGCTCCGTAATACCCAGGGCCCCGATCTTTTCCCCCTTGATGGCGGGGACCAAAAACTCCTTTTTTTGCGCCTCATTCCCGATCTCATTGATCACGGGGGTCGCGATGTCCGAGTGGGCAAAGAGGTCCATCACCATCCCTGCCATGCGGGCACGGATCATCTCCTCACAGGCCACGACCTTGTACCAATAATCCCCCCCGCTCCCGCCCAACTCCTCCGGATAGACAACCCCAAAAAGCCCCAACTCTGCGGCCCTTCCAAAAATCTCCCGAGGAAAGGATTTGCCCTTCTCCCACTCTTTTTGATGGGGAAAAAGCTCCTTTTCCGCAAAATCACGGACGGTCTTCCGAAAAATCTCATGACCTTCAGTAAACGGTAATCCACCCATTATTGCCCCCTTCCGAAAAGGTTCCAACTCTTTAAATAATCCAAGGCCACCTTCTTTTGTGAATCCACCTCGAGTTCAACAATATTTGTTTTTGCCGTCTTGTCTTTGCCCTTTTCCTGTTCTCCTTCAAGATGACCCTCCAAATCCCTCTCCCTCAAGAAACGCTTCTCATCGCTTTCATCCACGGAATCCTTGGACTCAACAATAATATCAGGGACGATCCCCTCGGCCTGGATCGAACGCCCCTTGGGGGTAAAATAGCGGGCCACCGTCAATTTCAATGCCGCCCCATCCCCCAGGTCAAAGACCGTTTGGACGGATCCCTTGCCAAAGGTCTGCGTCCCCAAGACCACGGCACGATCCTGATCCTGCAAGGCCCCCGCCACGATTTCGGAGGCGGAGGCGCTCCCCCCATTGACCATCACGATCAGGGGATAGGTCGGTTCATCGCCATCATTTCTCGCCGATCGTTCCTCCGTCTTTTCAGTGCGGCTGTCCGTCTTTACGATGAGCCCGTTTTTCAGAAAGGCATCCGCCACGGCAATAGCCTCCTCCAAAAGCCCCCCTGGATTGCTGCGAAGATCCAATATCAACCCTTTTAACGGACCCTTGGCCTGTTTTTGCAGCTTGGCCAGGGCCTTGTGGAGAAATTTGGCCGTTTTTTCCTGAAAGGAGACGATGCGAACATATCCATACTGACCCTCGATGAGATCGCTCTTGACGCTTAGGATCCGAATGATATCCCGAGTGATTGTCACGACAAAAGGCTTGGCCACTCGCTCCCGTGAGATCGTGAGATGCACCTTGCTCCCCGCCTTGCCCCGCATCATCTTCACTGCCTCGGTGAGACCCATCCCCTTTGTGGAGGCATCATCAATCTTAAGAATGCGGTCACCGGGTTTTAAACCGGCCCGAAAGGCCGGTGTCCCCTCAATAGGAGAAATCACCAGGAGGTGGTTTTCCCGAATCGTGATCTCAATCCCCACTCCACCAAATTTTCCCTCCGTATCGGCCTTCAGTTCCTTATAAACCTCCGGGGTCATATAAACAGAGTGGGGATCGAGGGTCCCCAGCATCCCTTGGATGGCCCCAAGGAGGAGATCTTTTTCACTGGGATCCTCCACATAACTCTTCTTGATAAAGAAGAGGACTTTTGAAAATTGATCCAGATTTTTCATCAGACCCTCATTTAAGAGGACGTCCGAGGAAGAGACCTCTTCCTTCTTCTCTGTCTTCTCTGTTTTTTCGGAAGAGGCCGAAAAAACCATGGAAGGAATCATGACAAGACCCATAAGTCCGATGAGCCCGACAAACCGTCCTATTCTTCGTCCCATAATCTACCTCTCAAAGTATTTTTTTGACCGTCTCTTGAATGCTTGCAGCCGTCAACCCATAGTGTTCCAACAAACCCTCCGCCGTACCTGACTGTCCAAAGACATCATTCAAGCCCTTGCGATAAACGGGTATCCTGGCCTTGGCGGCGAGACATTCACACACCGCCCCCCCCAATCCCCCAATAATAGAGTGTTCTTCGACTGTCATCACAAAAGGGACCTCGGAGGCCAAGGCCAACAAACATTCTTCATCCAGGGGCTTGATCGTCGACATGTTGACAACGGAGAGAGAAATCCCGTCCTTCGCAAGAGATCGGGCCGCCTCCAGACATTCGGAGACCATTCCTCCCATCGCCACCAGGGCCCCGTCTTTCCCCCTTTTCAAGACGGAGGCCTTTCCCAACTGAAACTTATAAGTCTCATCGTAAATATAGGGAATCTTCGACCGCATCAGGCGAAGATAAAAGGGCCCCTCTTCCTCGGCCAGGGTCCTCACCATCTGTTGCGCCTCCAGGGGATCGCCGGGGACCACCACCCGCATGTGGGGTAACGCCCGCATCAGGGCCACATCGACAACGGCCTGATGAGAGGCCCCATCTTCACCCACCGTCACACCCGCATGGGAGGCCGCCACAATGACATGGAGATGGGGATAGGCAATAGAATTTCTGACGATCTCAAAGGCCCTTCCTGTCGCAAACATCGCAAAACTCGAGGCAAAGACAGTCTTGCCCCCCAGGGCCAGCCCTGCCGCCGTCCCCATGAGGTCTTGCTCGGAGACCCCCACGTTGAAAAAGCGATGGGGAAATTTCTTGGCAAAAAAATGGGTCTGCGTCGAACAAGACAGGTCCGCATCCAAGACGACAACATCGGGATTCTTCTCCCCCAAGGTCACCAAGGCCTTTCCATACGCCACCCTTGTCGATTCTTTATCGGCCATGAATTATTCTCCCAACTCTTTCAACGCCCGTCCCAACTCCTCATCACTCAAGGGCACACCGTGATAAGCAGGGTTATTTTCGATAAAAGAGACCCCTTTTCCCGCGACCGTCTTGGCCACGATCATCGTCGGCCGGCCCTTGGTTCTCTTGGCCTCATCGAGGGCCTCGAGGATCTGCCCAAAATCATGCCCATCGATGGAGATCGCATGCCAATTGAAGGCCCGCACCTTGTCGGCCAGGGGCTGTACATTCATAATATCCTCATTGTATCCATCGATCTGGATGCCATTGTTATCCAAAATGGCGCAGCGGCTGTCCAATTTGTAATGGGCTGCCGTCATGAGTCCCTCCCAAAACATCCCCTCCTGGGCCTCACCATCGCTATTCAGCGTATAAATCCTGAAATCCTTTTTATCCAGCCGGGCACTCAAGGCCAGTCCATTGGCCACCGATCCCCCCTGCCCCAAGGACCCCGTCGACATCTCAATGCCAATGGAACAATCCTTTTTTGGATGTCCCTGAAGACGGGAACCCAATTTTCGCAGTGTCAGGAGTTCTTTTTTCGGAAAATACCCCGCCTCGGCAAGACAGACATACTGGGCCGGGCAGACATGCCCAATGGACAGGATCAACCGATCCCGATCCTCCCAAAGGGGGTTCTTGGGATCATGGCGCATGTGGTGAAAATATAAGACCGTCAGGATATCAATGCACGACAGGGAACCAGCGGTGTGACCCGACTTGGCGTGATTGAGCATCTTGATGATCTCAATACGCAATTGGCGGGCTTTTTCCTGAAGTGAGTTGAGCAAAACCGAAGTTGCCATAGCTGATTGCTTAGTAGTTACAAGTCAGTTCATTAATTTCTATTCATAAGACCTGACAGTACTAAGGAGAATATGAGACATCTTGTTTTTTCAATGTATAGTGGGATATGAACTCCTTAGTATACACTGCAGCCATCAAAAATCTATAAATAATTACAGGACTATCTTCTCCACCTCACTTAAGGCCTCCCCCCCTAAAAATCGGCGGCCGACACTCTGAAAACGTTCCGGGGCATCCGTTACATAAAAACGGTGAGAAGGAAGGGGAAGGGCTTGAGGATCACACATCTGATTTTTTAAGGTTTTTTGGATCGTCCGGGCCACCTCTTGAGCCGAATCAACCAGTACCACTCGAGAGCCCACCACCCGCTGAATCACCTTCTTCAGTAGTGGATAATGGGTGCATCCCAAGATAAGGGTATCCACACCCGCCGCCACCAAAGGAGCCAAGTAGCGTCTGACAATGGCCTCTGTCTCCAGGTCCTCAAACCAACCCTCCTCTACCAGAGGGACTAAGAGGGGGCAGGCCTGACTGATCACCTTAACTTTTGGATTTTTCTGCTGAAGCCCCCGATGATAGGCCCCACTCCGGATCGTCCCCTCAGTGCCAATGATTCCAATATGTTGATTTTTTGTGACTTCTAGCGCCCTCGTAATCCCCGGCTCGATCACGCCGATGACAGGGATTTTAAAAGAATCCGTAAGCGCAGAAAGGGCATAGGCCGTGGCCGTATTACAGGCCACAATCAGGGCCTTGATATTTTTCTTCATCAAAAAATGGGCAATTTCAAAGGCATATCGGGTCACCGTCTCTTCTGACTTGATACCATAGGGAACTCGGGCCGTATCCCCAAAATAAATCAGGGCCTCCCCCGGGAGGTTAAGGGCGATCTCGTGAAAGACGGTCAGTCCGCCGAGACCTGAATCAAAGATGCCAATCCCTGGGGGGACTAGAGTACATGTACATGTACATGTAGAGGATGGGGGCAATGGCTTCTCCTGTCATAAAAAACCCCGCTCATAAAAATAGGTCAGAGCGGGGTTTCCTCGAATCTTGTTATCCCTTTCCCTATTATATTATTAAGGTAGGGATGGCCCCTTACCTTCATGAATATTAATGAGGAGAGGGGCTAACAAATGGATTAACGTTTTTTAAGATTTTTATGAAGGGTCATTTTCCCAATCTTCTTGTGGGTCTTCTTTCTGGCATTGGCCTTTTTGAGGATCATACGCCGATTGAGTTGATCCAGCTGTTTTTCCAACTGAAGGACCCTTCGCTCATGCCGCTGGATTTGACTCCTTGAGGGGATCTTCATCACCCTCAAGGCCTCCTGCACATTTTGCCGGATAGTGGAGACGACTTCATGCTTGGTGTGGATCACCTTGGCGACGGTATCAATAAAGGCCTTGTTGTTGATGAGATCCTGCAATGTCGCAGAAGTCACAATCTCCGCAATGATATCTTTCTTGAGACGTTCTCCACGGGCCAAGGCGTCATCGATCACTTCCCTTATCATCTTAAAAAATCCTTTCCTAAAATGAATGTAACCAACTGAAATTTCTATATTATCAAACTAAAACTGTCAACCCCTTAAATCAATCCAGTCCTTATAAGGCAAGGGGCTTAAAGCCGCCCTTCGCCCCTCCGGGGCTTCAGGGTCTCAAGCCTCTGGCTTGAGGCTCAAGAAAAATTGGGGCCCCCCTTGCCTTTCATGCCAAAATGAGACTTTTTCAGAGGCTTCACATTCCTTAAATAATTGACTTTTTAGCTAACATCGTCCATATATTTTACGCTTTTTTTAATCGTTTAAAAGACTTAGGTCCACAATGTATTTGTTTTTGCTGGTCACTCCCGCCTTTGCCCAGATCGACAGCTCCTCGATTGGGGAAGAGAGCCATATCCTCCAAATTTTCTGGGCCTCCGATCCCATCATCAAACTGACATTGTTGATTTTAATAGGTTTCTCCATTGTTTCATGGGCCATCATCCTGTACAAGCACCGCGAGCTCAAAAGACTCAAGGACTCTTCAGCCCGTTTTCATACGATCTTTTGGAAGGCGGCCACGCTCAAGGATATTGCCAAGCGTGCGGCCCCCCCCAATCCCCTTTTTAGCATTTTTCGGGCCGGGGTCAGCCCCTTCGATAATGCCTCGGGAGACAACTCGCCCAAATTTGATACCATCCGCCACTCCATCCATCGCGCCACGGCCGATGAGGTGGAAAAAATCGAGCGTTACATCCCCTTTTTGGCCACAACGGCCAGCGCCTCCCCCTTTATCGGTCTTTTTGGAACGGTCTGGGGAATCCTCGCGGCCTTTTGGCAGATCGGCCAGACGGGATCTTCGTCCCTTTCCGTCGTCGGTCCCCATATCGCCGAATCCCTCATTGCCACAGCG
>MGSF01000031.1:6947-7090 GCA_001798715.1 Deltaproteobacteria bacterium RIFCSPLOWO2_02_FULL_50_16
GGAATTTGCCGATGATTGTGTGATAAGAATTGAAAAAGAATATTACTAGATGCCCAAAACACCCACCCATGGCTCCGCCCTTGCCGAAATCAACATTGTTCCCCTGGTGGATATCATTCTGGTCCTCCTGATCATCTTTATGA
>MGSF01000031.1:7187-8244 GCA_001798715.1 Deltaproteobacteria bacterium RIFCSPLOWO2_02_FULL_50_16
CAACCAGGAGGGACTGATCTTTATCCAAAACGACAAAACCCCCTATTCTTTCGACAATCTCGAACGAAAACTGCGCGCCATCTTTAAAAATCGCGAGAAAAAGGTTATCTTCATCAAGGCCGACAAAAAGATCCTCTATGGCTATGTCGTCAAGGCCATGGGAATCCTCCACAAGGCCGGCATCGAAAGGATCGGCATGGTCACCATCGAGGAAAAAGATGAGGAGTAGGGCGTGTGGACATCCTGTTTGAAAGAAATCTGTTTTCTAAGTTTCTCCTTCGCTCCTTTATCATCCATTTAGGGGTCTTTCTCCTCCTTGCCTTATCCCCCTATCTCCCCTTTTCACAATATCACCGGAGGATAGAACGGATTACATGGATCACACTCCCCAAGGGCATGACGGATACCATGGGAATGCCGATAAAAAAGAGCCCCGACCTCCCCAAGACAACGATCCAGGAACAAAAAGAGATCCCTAAACCTCCCCCTCCACCGCCGGCAGTCAAGGAAGATACCTTAAAGATCCCCACAAAGGAGGCCCCCAAGGTCGTCAAGCCGATCCCCAAACCCCGCCCAAAGACCCCTGAGGAAATTATGATGGAAAAGGCCCTGGCAAGAATCGGTGAAACCGTCAAAAAAAGGGCGGCCCCCCCTGAGATGGCCCAAATCCCACAAAATATCGAATCCGGCGGAACCCCTTACGGCTCGCCCAATCCCTCCGACCTGACCCCGAAAGATGCAGAATATGCCCTCTATCAGACCAAGATCCGGGGCCGGATCATGGAGGAGTGGATCCTGCCCATCGCCTATGCCAATCAAAATGTCCCTTATATTTGCCTGATCGTCGTCAAGATCAACCCACAGGGAGAGGTGATTCAATCCTATTTTGAGAAAAAATCGGGAAGCCCCGCCTTTGACTTCTCCGCCATGCGGGCCATCGAACGTGCCTCACCCCTCGCTATTCCACCCGACGGCCTCAAACGTGAGGTCTTAACCGAAGGCCTCCTCGTCGAATTCAATCCCCAACTGAAAAAAGATTGATCTCTTGAGCCATAGG
>MGSF01000032.1 GCA_001798715.1 Deltaproteobacteria bacterium RIFCSPLOWO2_02_FULL_50_16
TCGATCGTGATGACATGCCCCTTTTGCAACCGATCAGGACCCGGACCCAAACGGGGGGGTTCATGAATCTCCAGTCCCAGTCCATGACCGGTTGAATGGATAAAACCCTGGGGGAGGCCTTTTTTATTGTTGGTTTTAAAACCGCATGTCTCCAGGGTTTGACAGACCGTATGGTGGATTTTTGAGCCTCGGACACCGGCGCGTATCTGACCCATGGCCTCCCTCTGAGACCTCAAGACGGCGAGATACATTTTTTTGAGGGCGGGAGAGGCCCGTCCCTTGACCACGGTTCGCGTCATATCCGCATAGTAACCGGATTTTCTGGATCGGGGAAAGATGTCGATGATAATGGGTTGATGGGGTCTTAAGGGACCACTCCCCACGCAGTGGGGATCCGCTGTTTGTTTGCCGCAGGCCACTATAGTGTGTTCAGCGGTATAACCCTGACTCAAGAGGTCCTGCTCAATGTGTCCTCGCAGATATTCGGAGGTCAGCCGCTGGCCTTGGAAATAAAGCGAGTGCCCCCGAATGCGAGATTTCCTCAAGATGTCCATCGCCTTTCCAAAGGATTGTGAAACCGCGCGGAGACTTTTTTGGATCTCCTTTTTTTCAGCAGGGGTCTTGATGAGTCTTTGCGGGAAAAAGGGACCCGCAGAGGAGGTCAGAGAAAATCCGCATCTTTTCAGATCCAAGGCCGTCTTAAAAGGGAAGTTGGCCGGGACAACAAGGGAACGGATCTTGAGATCACGGAGAAAAAGGACAAGAATATCAAAGGGATAGTTTTCAGGTCGGCGATTTTTTTTGAGTCGGGATTTGTAGAAAGATTGGGTCCTCACCTGGGAGACTTGGGCCTCATTTTTGGCTCGTCCATATTCCAGATCGGAGAGGAGGAGGATTTTTCTTCCCCCCTTTTGGACAAAGTAGAAGGGGTCAGGGGCAAAAAAATGCGTGGCCCAATAAAGATCGGCATTGGACAGTGATGTATCGAAAATTAATTTTGCTTTTTGATATCGCATATTTAGTGATATTTTTTCCTATCATATACGAAAGTTCCGGGCGGAAACAATCACAAAAGAAATTTCAGGGGTTTTCACTTGAGAAAAAAAGAGGTACAATGGGCCCTCATTGGGGAAGGGGCTGTTGTTCATGAGGCGTTGGGAATTAGTTTATATCATAGGCCTGTGGGTGCTTATCGTAGGGGCCATTCTCTATAAGATTTCCGGGGATGGGACCTGGAAGGGCAAAATAGCCAAGGAGGAAAAGCCGGTCCCGGCGGCATCGGCCTCCCTTTCCCTGCCTCCGCCCTCAGAGGCCCCTGAAAAGGTCACTATTGAGATCAATTCTCCCAAGTTGGGTTGGTTGCGTGTGAGAGAAAATCCGAATCTTCAGGCAAAAGAGGTGGCCGTGGCCCAGCATGGAGAACAGCTTGTCTCTCTTCAAGAGGAAAAGGGTTGGTATCAGATTGACCTGGGGTTGGGGAAAAAGGGGTGGGTTTTAGGTTCCTATATTATTCCCCTAAAAAAGGAAAAATCTTCGCCAGCGGTCCAGAAAATCGCCCAAATTCACTCCCCGGACACCGGTTGGCTGCGCGTGAGGGAACAACCGGCGGTGGATTCCAAGGAATTGGGGAAGGTACGGCATGGCAGGACCTTTGTCATATTGAAAGAACAAAAGGGTTGGCATCAGATCGAATTTCAGGGGCATAAGGGATGGGTTTTGGGAAAGTATCTTGTGCCGGCCACTACTCCTTGACACCACAGAGAAATCCAGACAAAAATGCCTCACAATGATGGGATCTCGTGAACTTTCCAAAACCTATGAGCCTCATGAGGTGGAGGGGCGTTGGTACCCTGTTTGGCTTGAAAAAAAATACTTTCATGCCGAACCAACTTCCCGAAAACCGTCCTTTTGTATAGTGATCCCTCCCCCCAACGTGACGGGTATCCTCCACATGGGTCACGCCCTCAATAATACCCTCCAGGACATTCTCTGTCGCTATAAGAGGATGAAGGGGTTTAATGTCCTTTGGATGCCGGGCACCGATCATGCCGGGATCGCGACCCAAAATGTCGTCGAAAAAGACCTGGCCTCCCAGGGAAAGAAACGCCAGGACCTCGGGCGGGAGAAATTTGTTGAGCGAGTCTGGCAGTGGCGCCAAAAACACGGCTCCGAGATCATCAACCAGCTCAAGCGCCTCGGGGCCTCCTGCGACTGGGACCGCGAACGGTTTACGATGGATGAGGGTCTGTCCCGGGCGGTCCAAGAGGCCTTCACCTCTCTTTATAAAAAGGGGCTCATTTTTAGGGATAAATATCTCATCAATTGGTGTCCCCGATGCCATACGGCCCTATCCGATCTCGAAGTCGAGTATGAAGAGGCCAAAGGTCATCTCTGGCATTTGCGATATCCTTTCGAGAAGGATCCGAAGAAATGCATTCCCCATAAAGAGGGGTTAGAGTACATCATTGTAGCGACCACACGCCCTGAAACGATGTTGGGCGATACGGCTGTGGCCGTGCATCCCAAGGATGAACGTTATCAAAACCTGATGGGGGCATTTCTCATCCTCCCTTTAGTCCATCGGAAGATTCCTCTTATTGCCGATTATCGTGTCGATCAGAAATTCGGCAGCGGCGCTGTCAAAATCACACCCGCTCACGACATGAATGACTTTATGATGGGGAATGACCACAAGCTGGAGAGGGTCAATATTTTTACAGAAGATGCCAAGATGAATGAAAATGCGATCCACTTTCAAGGGATGGATCGCAATGAATGTCGTCGGAAGATTGTCGAGGAATTAGAAGAAAAGGGTTTTTTAGAAAAGGTTGAAGATCACCAGCATAGTGTGGGTCATTGTTATCGTTGTAAAACGATTGTCGAGCCCTATCTTTCGACTCAATGGTTTGTCAAGGTGGCCCCTTTGGCGAAGAAGGCCATCGCCGCAGTCCAGGAGGCCTCCAAAGAGAAAGGGACGCGATTTCATCCCGAACAATGGACCAAGACATACTTGAATTGGATGGAAAATATCAAGGACTGGTGTATCTCGCGTCAGATCTGGTGGGGACACAGAATTCCAGCATGGTATTGTGAAGGAGATGAGGGTAAAGCGTGTTTACTTGAATGTAAGGAACCGATAGTCTCCAAAGATCCTCCCCAAAAATGTCCTCATTGTGGTTCCAAAAATTTGAGACAAGAAGAAGATGTTTTGGATACCTGGTTCTCCTCCGCCCTTTGGCCCTTTTCAACCCTTGGCTGGCCGGACAAGACGCCGGAGCTCAAGACCTTTTATCCCACAACAGTCCTGGTGACCGGTTTTGACATCATCTTTTTCTGGGTTGCTCGTATGATGATGATGGGGTTGGAGTTTATGGGAAAGGTTCCGTTTCGCGATGTCTACATCCATGCCCTGGTCCGCGATGCCGAAGGCAAGAAGATGAGCAAGTCCAAGGGCAATGTGATCGATCCCCTGACGATGATGCAACAATACGGCACTGACGCCTTTCGTTTTACCCTGGCCGCGATGGCGGCTCAAGGTCGGGATGTCAAGCTTTCCGAAAATATTATCGAAGGCTATCGTAATTTTTGTAACAAGATCTGGAATGCTGCCCGTTTCGCCCTGATGAATTTGGATGAGGCCTCCTTGAAGGCCCCCTTGCCGGATTCTAAAAACTTGTCTGCTGTAGATCAGTGGATCTTGTTTGAACTCAATGGCACGATTCAAAAGGTTACCTCCGCGATCGAAAATTACAATTTTGACGTGGCGGCAATGGAGGTCTACCAATTTTTTTGGCATGATTTTTGTGATTGGTATGTGGAGCTGGCCAAGTATCACCTCTACGAAGAAGAGGGTGAGGGAAAAAAACGCACTCAGGCAGTGCTTCGTTATGTCCTTGACCAGTCCATGCGTCTCTTACATCCCTTCATGCCCTTTATCACGGAGGAAATTTGGCAGAGGCTTCAGACATCAAAGGAGAAGAGCTTGGTTATCTCTTCCTTTCCGGAACCTGTTGAAGGCGATTTTTCCCCTTTAGCACGAGCGATGGAAGAGGTGATTGAGATTATTGATGCCTTGAGGGCGATTCGAGGGGAGAATCATATCCCCCATTCAGAAAAAATTTCCGTGGTTCTTCAGTGTCCTGATTCAAGAAAAACCTCTTCGATTCAGTCGTTGCAGCATTATATTCACCATTTGGCCAAGGTCGATGCTCTTTCTATTGAAAAACCAGGGAGAAAACCTCCAAAGTCGGCGCATGCCGTCGTGAGTGGAAGCGATGTCTTTGTGCCCTTGGAAGGCCTTGTGGATATTGAAAAAGAGATGAAGCGTCTGGATAAAGAGATTAAAAAACTCGAGGGGGCGATGAGGGGTGTGGACCAAAAATTGAGCAATCAAAACTTTATCCAAAATGCCCCGGACGATGTCGTTGAAAAAGAGAGGGCCAAAAAGGATACGATGTCGGCACAGATCAAAAAACTTCGGGAAACGCACCAAAGTCTGGGTGGGAACCATGCCTGATCCTCTTCAGATATTAATCGACTTGGCCTTGAAAGAAGATGTGGGGACGGGAGATGTGACCTCGGAGGCTGTGTTTCAGTCTCCTTTGGATAAAAAAAAGGCCAAGATCGTGGCCAAAGAGGATCTTGTCGTGGCGGGTTTGGAGGTCGTTCAAAGGGTCTATCAGACCTTGGATCCTGGGATTCGGGTTGATTTTTTGGTGGCCGAGGGAAAAGCCGTCAAAAATGGGACAATTTTGGCTGAGGTGTGTGCGGATATCAAGACATTGCTCGGAGGAGAACGTGTGGCGCTTAATTTTTTACAACATTTATCGGGGATCGCCACGCTGACTCGGGACTTTGTTGATCTTGTTCGTGGAACAAGGGCCAAGATTGTCGATACAAGAAAAACACTCCCGGGATTTCGGTCTTTAGAAAAAGAGGCCGTGCGCCTGGGTGGAGGAGAGAATCATCGTCGGGGCCTTTTTGACCAATTTCTTATCAAAGACAATCATATTGATGCGGTGGGTTCTCTCAAGGAGGCCGTGCGTCGGGCCCGCGACAACAACCCCCGAGGCTTACCGATAGAGGTCGAGACAAGAAACTTAAGAGAGGTTCGGGAGGCCCTAGAGGCCGGGGTGGATATTATCCTGTTGGATAATATGGACGTTGGGACGATCCGAGAGGCGGTTAATCGTATTGATGGGAGGGTGTTGGTAGAGGCCTCCGGGGGGATTGATCGGAAAAATGTCCGCACGATTGCCGAGACGGGCGTTGATACGATCTCGATCGGGGCCCTCACGCATTCCGCCCCCGCCGCAGACATCGCCCTAAAGGTTATCTCTGGAATATGACACTCGTCACTGGGGGGTATTGGGGATCTTTGAACGCGTCCGCTTAAGGACCTCTTCCGCCAGGGCCTGATAGTTTTGCGACCCTGTCGATGAAGGGGCAAATTGGAAAATAGGGACCCCTTCCAACTGGGCCTTGTTGATGGCGGTATTGACATTGATCTGGGTCTTGAAGATCTTTCCGTCAAAATACTTCTTCATATTATCCATGATCAGGTCATTCATGCTGATATTGCGCCCATCGACGCGTGTAAAGAGGAGTCCTAAAATCTTGAGTTTCTTGTTAAGACGATCGTTGACAACCTCTAAGGTATCCAGGAGATCACTGACACCTTCAAAGGCCAACACGGACATTTCGCAGGGAATCAGGACATAATCGGAGGCGACGAGTGAATTGATCGTCAGATTTCCCAAGGCGGGAGGACAGTCGATCAGGATGTAGTCATAATGAGTACGGGCGGAAGATAGGGCTGTTTGAAAAATGAATTCCTTTCCGATCTTGGTTGAAAGGAGTCCTTCGGTCTCGGACAACTCTTTATCACCGGGGGTGATGTGAAAATTTTCCATCTCTGTAGAGACGATGGCATCGAGGATATTGCCACCCTTTTTGGTCAGGACTTTTGAGAGGGGTGTGTATTCAAGACCATCGGGGATGAGACTGCCCAAGGATTTTTCGACATGTCCTTGGGGATCAAAATCACAGATCAAGATCTTTTTATTGTGAAATTTGTTGAGAACGGTCCCAAGATTGACGGCCGTTGTCGTCTTTCCCACACCGCCTTTTTGGCTGATGATGGAAATGACACGAGCCTTTTTCTCGCCCAGCTTATAACCGGCATTTTCAGCGGTGATAAACTCCTTGATTCGACCTGTCAAAGACATCGAATACCTCCCTCTTTGATTTTTAGCTAGTCCAAAAGACACCTTTTGACAAGGGAAAAGTCCTTCTGTAGACACGTCTCATGACCTTTGGGCTCTACTGCCACATCCCTTTTTGCCTACGTGTCTGTGATTATTGCAATTTTTTTGTTCAAGGCCTTCCCCCCCATGATTTAGATCAGCAAAGACGCTATATGAGGGCCCTCAAGGGAGAATGGGAAAGACGTC
>MGSF01000033.1:0-995 GCA_001798715.1 Deltaproteobacteria bacterium RIFCSPLOWO2_02_FULL_50_16
AACCACCCCCTGAGAAAGAGACGGACTGGCTGGCAGAAGGCGGAGCGGTTGCTGGTGAAGGACTCGGTTTTTGGGGCCTGACCAAGCTCGTCGGAGGAGCCGCAGCAGGCGGATTGACGGCCTTCTTTACTATCCTCTTCTGGCCCAGTGAGGTCGCCGCGGATGAGCTTCCCCCGCCCTGGGTCACGGGGCGCGTCCCCTATCCCATTGTTGACTATGCCGAAGGCCTTGGCACCTTAAATGCCCTCTATGATTTCATCGATCGGCCTGACTTTGGTCCTGCCCTGGTCCAAGACTCCGTCACGAGTCCACATGTAAGAGGGATATTGCTGGAGGCCCTCGGATATTTCCCGAATGATAAGACACAACTCAAGGCCTACATAACCATGAAATGGCATGAGGGTCACCCGGAAGACCCTTATCTGGATCGACTGATAAGGATTAGATAAAAGATTTCAAGGCTTGCGAAAGCAAGACCCCTAGCCAAAGAAGGGCTCCCTGCGAAAGCGGGGGGCCTTTCTTCTTTTATAGGGGCTAGCGTCGCCCCCTCCACGGGCAGAGCCCGATGGAGCCTCCCCCATCTCGCTCGCGTTGCTCGCTGTGGGGAGGGCCGTGCGTTGCTCGCCTCCGGCTCCGCTGCTCCGATACCCCCCAAGCCCCCGCGTCGAAGACCAGCTCAGCTGGATCTTCGACTTATTTAAATCGGGCATAATGCACTTCTAGTGCTTCAATAGCACCCATCCTCTGGATTGGTGCCCATGCGCTGTATTCAAAATAATTATTTATGTTAATAATAGTTACTGAAATTATAAATTATTACATTATAAAACAATTAGTTAAGTGACTTATAGTATTCATTTGTATACTGAAACCATACTCAAGTGGATTTTATAAGAAACTTCTCCCTGGGGCCTCCCGATAATCAAATCAAATACACAAGTCTTGCGAAAGCAAGGCCCCTAGCCGGATAAAGGCCCCCGCTTGGTGGTGAGCGG
>MGSF01000033.1:1019-10780 GCA_001798715.1 Deltaproteobacteria bacterium RIFCSPLOWO2_02_FULL_50_16
TGGTGAGCGGGGGCCTTTTTATTTTAAGTCAAGTTTGTACCCTTAAAAAATTTGAAAAACTCCATAAAAAACTGGTTATAAAAATTAAACATTAAATGTCATTGAGTTGACTCATTTCTCGTATTCATTTGTATA
This sequence comes from Deltaproteobacteria bacterium RIFCSPLOWO2_02_FULL_50_16, assembly GCA_001798715.1. Classification (GTDB taxonomy): domain Bacteria; phylum UBA10199; class UBA10199; order 2-02-FULL-50-16; family 2-02-FULL-50-16; genus 2-02-FULL-50-16. The sequence continues at coordinate 1,155 of MGSF01000033.1, forward strand.
CTGAAAATTAAAACAATTCGATTTTTTTGGAAACCTTTCATCAAAAATCTCGATAAGGATGTAAGACAAAACCAAGGAGGAAAATATGACATCCCCCGATCCCCTTTCAAGTCCTTCTCAATGCGGTCCCGGTCAGACCCGCTACAATTCCCTCTCTGAGATCCCCCTTGAATCCGGTTTTAACCCCCCCATCGATCAGCAAGGTTATGTTTCACTTGAGAATGAATTTTCATTTAGCGACCCCCGTCTGGCCCCCTTCAATCCTGACACGGACATCGCCTTTTCACTGGATATCCTGGGGATCTCGATCGATGAAGGGGATCCCTCCTCCATCATTCAGGCCCAATGTGACCTCTATGCCTCTTTTGGCCTCTCCTATAATATGGAAATAGCCTACACCCTCCCCTCCGGCTACGAGGACCTCTCCATCATCTATCCCGAGATCCTCCAGGGAGCGGGGGGGCGCTATTATGCCATTTACCGAGATTATCACAATCGGATGTGCACCCTCCCGAGGGACTATGCCCTGCCCCAACCGGGGACGGCCCTGGACGGGAACGGCGGTCGGGGTGTTGTCCCCATGCCCTTGGGGACCCTCATGACATTGGATGACTATAGGAGCTTTGTCTCTAATGAGGCGATCCCTCTCCATCCCTCTCAGATCTGTATCGACAGGATCGATCCCTATACCAATTCCGACGAACCCCTGGTGAGTTTTGCCCTGGACCCTCGAGCGGAATTCCCCTCTAACAACACTACTGAACTTACGGGAATCTACGCCTGGGATCGACCCAATCTCTTTAATCAAGCGACAACCCTTCAACTCTTGAATGAGGGCTTAAGTCAGGGGGGCCTAGACAATCCCTTTTCCATCCTCCCTGAGTATGATCCCGCCACACAAGGAACGACATTTTCTACCAGTGCCACCCATCAACGCCCCATCGACATCACCAGGGACATGGTCAATCAAATTTACATCACCTACGGACAGACCAGCGATGGCCAATTAACCCCCCAATTTCAATTCTTGACCCCCGAAGCGGCAGGGCGTCTCCAAGAAGGGGGAACCTCGGGAGATGCCATCCCCATCTCCCTTTCCATCAGCAACAATCCCTCAGGACGGCAGTTATATGCCCAAATTCTTCAGTACGCTGCAACCCAGGGAATCGACTTTGTCGCCAGGAGTCAGGGGCGAACACGAACGGTCACCAACCCACTCACTGGGAATACGGAAGAGGTGACATCCTATACCCTCTATGCGGTGAGGCAGGATGTGGCCTTGGACTATTGCCGTGAGGATCAATCCCAGTCCGGTATGTTTGCCATCGATCTCAATCGTTCTTACTTGACAAGATCGGCCGAAAGCAATGGAAGTGAAGGAGTCCCCCTTCCCCAAGAAAATATCGAAGCCATTGCACAACTCCTTGTCGATATGTCTGGAGAAAGGGGATCGCGCGCCTGTCTCGAGCAGGGAGTCCTCTACCTCCCCCTCGAACACCAGGCCTTAAACCGTCTGCGCAAGAATCTTGGCGGTAATGGTTTTTTTGAATCGATCACCTCTTCCTTGACCACCACAGATGCCGAGGCGGCAGGTCACGATATCTATTTTCCTGAATTAGAAAGATTGATTCCTGATCAAGAGCTCTTAACGGCCTTCATCGACCAAACCCTCCTCAATATCGACTCCAACATCCCCAATGACACCTGGTGGGCCAGAAACGGTGACATGGTCATTGGTTTTGGTATCGCCGTCCCCATCGGAGGGGCCCTCGTCCACCTCGCGGGGAGAGGCCTCATGCGCCTTTGGCAGACAATACGCGGTGGAAGAAATGGACCCGGAGGAGGCTCGGGAGGTACAACAAGCTCAGGAGGCCCGAGAGGTTCGAGTACAGAAGAGCTCCCCGCAAGAGGAACGACACAAGCCCCTCCAGCAACCTCCACTCCGGTTCCTGAGACAACCTCCCCCGGTATCATCATTGTCCCCACACCAGCTATTGTCCTCCCCACAGGTCGTGAGGTCAGAGATTTTGGACAACCTTTACCTAGCCCCGCTTCTAACGCAGAAGCAGAAATAATTGATATCACCGATGGCGACATCATCTCCGCCCTCCCCCTCTCCACGGCCGATGCCCTGAATATGGCCCTTGGGGAATCCCCTATACTCGTAACCGATCCCTCTTTCACTGGGGTAGGAGAAGGACCTGACGTCTCCCTCCCGGCCTTGGCGGGTACCCCCGTCCTCGGTGTGCCAGTGCCGATCCTCCTCGAGGCCGGTGCCCTGGAGTCTGTCGGGATGGCCCCTATCTTCGCCGGGGCCCGCTAAGATGCCCCCCGACGTCTGTGCCCTCTCCTTTCCCGAGTGTCCGCAGACTCAATCTGATGACACATCCCCAGAAGATCTCTCCTCCCCTGATCCTGAAGAAATCAGTCAGGCGGGATTGGGATCAGTCGAGGGGGGCCCGACAGCCATTGCGGCAACGGCCTTGACGGCACTCTTTCTCTACCGCATCACTCAAGGGACGGCCTCTCATCCCTTTCTGCCGGAAAGCCTTTCCCTCAGAAATATGGGGACCAATGTCAGCAACACGAGCCCTGCGTCCCCCGTTCCCCTCATGCGAACCCCCTTGGGAGGCCTCACCTACACACTGGGAGCGACCCTTGCCTTGACCACCCTTCCCGGTTTTCTGGAGGACCATGGCGTCCCAGAATCCCTGTCCTATCTGGGGCCGACGGCGGGAGTCCTGGGCCTCAACCGGCTCGTCTTCGGTGAGTTTGGTTTCAACAGCATCGGGCAATCCATGGGGATCTATTATTTCACCTTTCTGGCAACGGGGCATTTTCTCGAAGACCAATTCGATAATGAGTCGTCCGAGGATTGGGAATTTCTCTCACCCAGAAACGTAGTCGCGAGCGCCCTCGTGGCCGCGACGACCACACGCGTGGGAATCATGACCCTCCGCCAGACGACCCAGACCGCGGCCACGGAGATCCTGGCCGCGGGGACGACAAACCAAACCCTCCCCCTCCCCTGGCGCCTGGCCAATCGCATTGTCCTTGCCAACATCGTGGCGAGCGTCGGCATCTGGGGGGGACGGGAGGCCCATGACTGGTTGTATGAGGACGACCCCATGGCGAGCGCCGACTACCGCCTCTTCAACCTATGCCATGACCTCTTAGTCTATGGGGACGATCCGGGTCTGTCAGAGGGTTTTACCGGTCCCTTTATCACCACTTATGAGGCAAGTCTCGGCCGCCTCCCCTTTTTGAGCGGTGACCACGACGAGGCGGTCGAACGATGCATGCAAGAGGTGGCGGCCAATACGGAGGACTTTGCCGCCATCATGAATGACACCCTCGTCAACCTGGCCGCCCAATCCCTCTACCTCTACGACAGCGAGACGGGGGAGCAATTTCGCGATGAAAACGCCTTCTATCTTTCCCATGCCGGGGAGGCCTATACACCGGATCACCCCCTTGTGTGGCGGATGGATTGGGAGGCCCTCGATGAGGATTGGGAGACCCTTCGGGAGACTGTCCCCGACTTCACGGAAAACCTACGGGCACACCTGGAAGAGATCCGCGAATTGACCTTTGGAATCTCCGAGACGGCCCGATATCTCTCCCTCATCCTCGATGATGAGGGGCGTCTTTACAATAATTTTGTCGTCGGCCAGCACATCTTTGGTCAGATTTTGGAAAGACAAGAATCATGGGAAAGAAATATCAGAAATCAGGTGCCAGACCTGAGCCCGCAGGAAGTAGAAAATATCGTCTCTCAGACCCTCGACGCCCTCGATGAGGCCCTCCTGGAACCCGTCCGGGAAAATGAGCGCCGTTTCTTTCAATAGACAAAAGATGTTCCCCGTGAGCTGATTTCTGTAGAACCCTCCCCAAAATTATTATAAAGGAAGTCATGCTTCTCGAGGCGGACATCCTCCTTCCCATCACACAAAAACCGATCCGGCAGGGAGGGATCCTGATCCACAACGGCAAGATCGCCGACATCGGTTCAAAAAATCTCCTTCAAAAAAAATATCCCCATCACAAGATCCGATCATTTCGGGACACCCTCCTCCTCCCCGGTTTTGTCAATGCCCACTGCCATCTGGAGTTTGGTCCCTGCTTGAGCAACAAGGAACCGCCTCCATCCTTCACCACCTGGGTACGCCAACTGATCGCCAAGGGGACGCCCAAAAGACATCTCCTGAAGAAAAGGATCCACGAGGGTCAAGAGGCGCTTTTAAAAAGCGGCGTCACCACTGTCGTCGACCACATCACACCGGATCTCCTCTCCCTCCATTCTCGTCAATCCCCCCTGCGACACTTCTTTTGTCTCGAAATCCTGGGCGCCGAAAGATCAAGAGGACAAGAAAGCCTCAAGAAGGCCCGCAAGATCATGAAGGCCTCTTCCCTGAGCGAAATTTTACTCACCCCCCACTCCCTGTACTCCGTTCATCATCAGGTCCTCACCTCCCTCCTCCAGGACCTAAAAAAACAGCCCTTCTTTTCCATCCACCTTTTGGAAAGTTTCGACGAAAACCGATTTTTTGTCCACCGATCAGGCCCCCTTGCCCGCTTTGTCCGGGAAAGGGGCGGTTCCGTCGGGCCTCTCTCCCCCGTTTTCTGGCTTCAAAAACAAGGATTTTTGAGACATCATCCCTTGATCGTTCACGGAAATTATCTCTCCCCCCAAGACCTGAAGATCATCAAGAAATTTGGTTTAAGCCTTATCCATTGTCCCGGATCCCACCGTTTTTTCGGCCACCGTCCTTTTCCCCTTGATGCCATCCTGAAAAGTGATATCAATGTCGCCCTGGGAACGGATAGCCTAGCTAGTCTGGCCAACAATCACAGGCTCTCCTTCTTTTCGGAACTGAAGCTCATGCGGGGGAATTTTCCAAAAATCTCCCCCGAAGACATCATCCGGATGGCCACCCTCAATGGGGCAAGGGCCATTCGGAGGGCTGGCGAAATCGGGAGCCTGGAGATCGGAAAAAGGGCCGACATCATTGCGATGACAATGAAAGATAAAAAGAAAGATCCGTATGAAAATGTCATCCTCAATAACAAGATCAAATGGACAATGATAGAGGGGAGATTCGTCGATGTCTGAAAAGATCCAAACCCTTTTTAGTAAGATCGCCCCACGCTACGACAGGATCAATACCGTCTTGAGCCTCACCAACGATCGGCGTTGGCGGCGACAGGCCGTGGCCCTGTTAAAGACGGATCCCTACCAAAGGGTCCTCGATCTCTGTGCCGGCACCCTGGAGATGAGCCGAGCCCTTCTTCAGGTCAATCCCCGCGTCAAGATCGACGCCATCGATTTTTCCGAACCCATGTTGAAGGTGGGTCTGAATAAAATCCCCTTTGGTCAGCGGGAACGCGTGCGCCTTCATTGCAAAGACGTTACAACGCTTGACTTTCCAAATAAGACGTTTGATGGGATCATGTGTGCCTATGGACTGCGCAATATCAATGACAATGAGGCCATCTTAAAAAATCTCAAGCGAATGCTCAGATCCCACGGTAAGCTCGTCATCCTGGATTTCTACGCCCCGGAAAAGATCTTTCCCAAACTCTTTCAGATGTCCTATGCCCGATTCATGATCCCCACCATTGGCCGCCTTGTGTCGGGCAACAAGGCGGCCTACAATCACCTCAAGGATTCCATGAGGGCCTACTACACACCGACGGCCTACCGCCTTCTTTTGAGCGAATTGGGTTTTTGCAATGTCACTGTCAAACCACAAATGGGCGGCATCTCCTATCTGATCTCCGGAGAGATCCCATGAAGATCGTCGTCGCCATTTCGGGGGCAAGCGGTGCCCTCTATGCCAAGACCCTCCTTGAGACCTTAAAAGCCACCGACCATAAAATTTCCCTCATCGCCACCGAAAATGCCCTCAAGATCGCCAGGGAGGAAATCGATCTGGATTATCGGGAACTGGGATTCCCCTCTTATGACCTCAAGGATTTCAAGGCCCCGTGGGCCAGCGGCTCCAACCCCTGCGACCAGATGGTCATCATCCCGTGCAGCATGGGGACCCTGGGGCGCATCGCCCACGGCACCTCCGATAATCTCATCCTAAGGACCGCCGATGTCTGTCTCAAGGAACACAAAAAACTCATCCTGGTTCCCCGCGAGACCCCTTTGAGCCTCATCCACATCGAAAACATGCGGCTCTTAACCCTCTCCGGGGCCGTCATTCTCCCCGCTGTTCCCTCATTTTACTCAAGACCGACAACCATCCAGGATCTCGTCAACACCGTCGTGGCCCGTGTCCTGGATCATATGGGGATTGAAAATCGTCTGAGTCCGAGATACAAGGAATAATGTTCCAAAAAATCCTCCACACCTTGGAAATGGTCAAATTTTCCCACTCGATCTTTGCCCTCCCCTTTGCCCTCTCCTCGATGGTTGTCGCCGCCCGTGGACTGCCATCACCCAAAATACTTTTTTTGATTGTCATGGCCATGGTCACGGCCCGCAACACCGCCATGAGCATGAATCGGTGGATCGATCGTGATATCGACGGGAAAAATCCAAGGACCCAAAATCGCCACCTCCCTCAAAAACTCCTCACTCCCCGCTATGTCTTAATCTTTGCCCTCTCTAACGCCCTTTTATTTGTGACCCTTTGCCTTTTTATCAATCGGCTCGCCTTTTTCCTCTCATTGCCAACATTATTGGTGCTGGTGGCCTATTCATGGATCAAACGCTTCTCCTCACTGACACAAATATATCTGGGACTCTGTTTGGGCATGGCTCCCCTAGGGGCTTGGATCGCCGTGACCGGAAACCTCGCCTGGCCTCCAGTATTCTTGGGGATGGCCGTTCTTTTTTGGGTGGCTGGATTTGACATCCTCTATGCGATACAGGACCATGAATTTGACAAGGGCCATAATCTTTACTCCCTCGTCGTCTCCCTCGGGATCCCGAAGGCCCTCCTGCTTTCAAGGCTCTTTCATCTAATGACGCTGGGACTTCTCTTGGGATTTGGATCGGCAGCGGGTCTTGACCTTGTTTACAATATTGGATGTCTTTTTGTCGCGGTTCTCCTTACCTGGGAACACAGCCTCATCCGCCCCTCCGATCTCTCAAGGATCAACATCGCATTTTTCAATTTTAACGGGGTCATCGGCCTCGTCTTCTTGGCAGGGGTGTGTGTGGATGTCCTTATGAAGCCCATCGTCGCTTTCGTGCTTCAATAGCCTCTACAAGTAATTGGCGAACAACAGAGGCCTTTGAATTGGCCTGAAACTGTGCCAAGTGTTCAATTTCCATCGCAAGCCATGCAGGAAGATCCATGGGAGGCAATTTCATAGTCTTGCCAAGACCTTCTGTCACCACACCTGATGAGAAATCAACTGCCTCACTTCCTTCATCGAAACGCTCATCAAAGTCCTTTTTCTTTTGCCTGTTTTTCCTCTTCATATCGTGCCCTCCTCACAGAAATGATCCGTATCCCCTGAGGGGTGATTGTAAAAATCCCAACATAATACCTACCTTTGAATCTCCCCATCACCGCATGCCTTATTTCACCCTTATGATAGGCAACCTCTGGGACCAGTATATTATCACTTTCAAAGATGTGGTCTCTTGCCTCTTCGAAACTGATTCCGTGTTTCTCCCGATTGGTCCTCTCCTTTTCTTTATCCCAGATGTAGTACATATTAATAATATATTACTTTAATATTAAATTCAAATACTTTAATATCTCTTGTCTTTTTGGGATCGAGGCGCCAACCTAGTCATTACCCGGTGAAGGAGGGGTATTGGCAATAAAATCAGAGGCGTTGTTGTCCGTATCTTGGGCCCCTGTCTGTCGAGAGAGACTCTGGCCTGCAGGCACGTCGGGAGCCGGGCTCGTCTCCCCGCAGACAAGACCATTTTCCGCCATAACGATGCTCCCCACCCCATAGGCCAATGAATCGATCATCGCTCCCGTCCCGTCAAAAAGCTGGACGCAGTCGGGCCCATTTTGGGGGTCAAAATTGGCCAGAAAATGATAAAGGGGCACAAGGGTCTCTGTAGCGGATCCTGTTTTGAGGTCGGCCACGACAAAAAGACCTTCATCACCGGCAAGGGCCTCTTGATCCAAAACAATCGTATCCGTCACCTTTCCATCACTCCCGTTGATAAAAACGATTTTGATCCCCTCGAGTGAAAGTCCTGGCTCTCCCTTGAGCTCGATAAAGACCTCCCCATCCGTCTCACTGCCGTTGGCGTCGTACAAAAGCTCGTTGATAATAAGGAGCCCCTTTAAAGAGGTGGGGGATTTTGTCGTTTCGACCATCGAATCCTCACCCGTCCCCTCCTCTCCAGGATCTTGCGAAGGTTGGATTGGATCCGGGTTCTCCAAGGGAGAGGTGATCGGAGTCGTTTCTTCTCCCACTTCGTATAATTTTAGATACGGAACCGGACTTTCGCCCGGTTTTTGATTCAAGGGAAATTTTTCCTCAGAAAAAATCCGGGTCGTGACGATCATCGAATACACCTGATTGGCCACAAGGGGGGTTTGTGGCTGGATCAAGAGGGAGGAGTGTTTGTCATCCAGCCATTCGTAACTCATGGGGTGGTTTCCCCCCAATTTGTTCTCTGTCAAATACTTTTCAAACTCCCGCCCGTTTTTGAAATCTCCATGGGATTCATCGCCCGGAATCAAAAAAATGCCTTCTGGAGTCAACGATGTCGGATCGATCGGCTGTGAAAATTGCACAAAAAAAGAGCTTTGGGGTGAAATCTTCCATTGATTGTCCGGCATCACATAGAGGACCTGCGGCTGTTGTGCCAGAGAATCACTCATCGTGGGCGGAACGGCACCACATCCCGTCACCACCAGGATAAGTCCAAAAACAACTAAGCGATGCATCATCGATCCTCCTTTTCAGGGGCATTGTCGTGAAAACCATCCCCCCGTCAGTCCATCGAGATGGGCCGTCAAAACCCTGATCCTTGTCTCCAGGCGCCGTCTTTTGTTGACACCCACAATCTTCACTGCCTGTTTCACAAGCTCTTCCCTCTCAAAATATGTTTCTTCAAGATCGGACAGGATAAGATTCCTCTCCCTGACCCACAAACGGGCCACCGAGCTCACATTCATCTCATCACTATTAAAAACAAGCCCCGCCAAGTCCCAGACCACCTTGACCTCAAAGCTCGTCCCCTCATTAAAATCCTCATCAAAATTTCTTTCCTGGGGGCCGATCGTGACGTCTCCCCCCGTAATGGAGATATTGTCCCGCGTCGCAAGGCTCACAACATCCTTTAAATCCCGATCGAAACCAAACTGGAGTTTGGGAAGGGCCGCTGACCATCGTACCCGGCCCCGCCAATCCTCAAAATCGTCTTGATTGAGTCCCGCGTATCTGAGGGCCCTTTGTTGCGTCGCCTCTATCGAAGGCCGACAATCCACAACACCCGTTTCACCCCTGGAGGGAACGGGTAAAAAAGAGACAATACAGAAAATAGCCCCGATAAAATAAAACCTGTCCCTCTTCATGTGTTGTTGGAGTGAAGCAAAAGAAATGCCATCGGACCAAAAAAATAAATCTCCTTAATAATTCACGATTTAGTCGGTTTGGGGGGATTGGGACCCTTTCACACACTTTCGATTCAGGTC
>MGSF01000034.1 GCA_001798715.1 Deltaproteobacteria bacterium RIFCSPLOWO2_02_FULL_50_16
GCCCAAGCGGCCATCAATCGGAAGGGATAAATTATGAGGCCTCTGGATTGGCGCTCCTTTTTCCTGATGGCCGTCATGGCCTTTAGTTACCTGTCCTGTGCGGGAGATCCTCTTTTTATGTCGATTAGTTCACAACAATTGGCCAGTCCTGTCTTTGTGGCGGTGGATACGGTCAATTCTCGGGCCTACGTCATCAATGCCAATAATCACCTGGAATACTTAGACACCCATTTAACGATCTTGGATATTTCCAATCCCCCCTCCCCGACATTTCTTGATGTGGGTACCAATCCCATTTCCATCCCCAACTTTTCGGGGCAGGCCTATTTTGATCCCGCGACACGCCTGCTTTTTGTCTCTAATCGACTCTCGGATCATAAAGATGACGTGGTGGATACCCTTTTGCGCATTAACGTCGATGAAACCTCGGGGTCTTTTGGCGAAGTATCCTCTTTTAATGCCGGGGAGGATCCCTTTGGGGTGGCTTGTTGTGACACCTCCAACCGCCTTTATCTGATCAACGAAGGAACGCTGGGGGTGTACGATATCGGCAGTCCCAGCACTTTTGTCAGTATTTCTCTGGATATCACACTCGGTTCCGGAGACCGGTTAAAGGGTCTGAGTTCGCGGGAGGTGGTTCTCTTGGGAGACCAGGCCTTTGTGACCAATCGCACGGGATTTATCTATGTGATCAATATGACTGAGGTGGGGGATCTTTCCAAAAATCCTATCGATTACGTCATCAGTGGCGGAGGGGATTTGCGAGGCATTGCCACCGATGGAACCTATCTCTATGTCGTCGACCACTCTGAGGATGATCCCTTGCTGCGTATTTTGGATCCTAGTTCATTGACCGCCGTGGATCCTGATACCTCGGCCTTTAATGAGGTGAGTGTGACGAGTATTCAGACGACAGCTATTTCAACGGGGACGGAGCCCCAGGAGGTTGCGATTGTTGGCGGGCGGGCCTTTGTGACCAATACGGGGTCTGATTCCGTGACGGTCATCGATACGGATTCGCGATCTGTCGCCACGACAATTGATCTGACGGCGGGTGGATGGGGGGCGGACGAGCCAACGGGGATCACGGGTTTTACCGTGGGGGACAATAATTATGTGTATGTGACCAATCTCAAGAGCGACAATATTTCTATTATTGATGCCAATGCCTTGTCGGTGGTGGCCGATTATCCGTAATCCTCTCATTTGTCCATCGAGTACCCAATATGTAGTGGTCGTTATCCACAGCCACCCCCACTAATGGTATTTTTACTTTACAATAATAAGAAAAATGTGTTAAAAATACCAATAATCACACGAAATTACTTAGCCCCTCTCCTCATCATGTTCATGAAGGTAAGGGGCCATCCCTACCTTAATAAACTATAATAGGGAGAGGGATAATCTTTTGGGTATTGAATGAAAATTAAGAAACTGGAGTTGCACGGTTTCAAATCCTTCGTCGATCCCACCGTGATTGACTTTGATCTCCCGCTTATTGGTATTGTGGGTCCGAATGGTTGCGGCAAGTCCAATGTCGTGGATGCCCTCCGCTGGGTGATGGGGGAAATGAGCGCCAAGCATTTGCGGGGTCAATCGATGGAAGATGTCATCTTCAATGGCTCCGATTCGAGACCCCCCTTGGGGATGGCCTCGGTCTCTTTGACCCTTTCCTGCGACGATGGGATTATTCCCGTTGATTATGCCAACTTTTCTGAAATCACCGTTACCCGCCGTCTTTATCGTTCAGGGGAGAGTGAATACTTAATCAATAATGTGGCGTGTCGACTCCGAGACATTTACGACCTCTTTTTGGGGACGGGTGTCGGGACGAAGGCCTACTCCATGATTGAACAGGGGCGCATTGATTTTGCCATCAATTCCAAACCCGTGGATCGTCGTTTGCTCATTGAAGAAGCAGCGGGCGTTTCAAAGTTTAAAAACCGTCGGGAGGGAGCCTTACGACTGGTGGAGTCCACCAAGGCCAATTTGTTGCGTTTGAATGACATTATTGCTGAAATAAAAAGACAGATCAATTCACTGGATCGTCAGGCGCGAAAGGCGGAACGGTATAAAGTTCTTCGCGAAGAACTTAAAACGATTGAAGTGCATTTGAGTGCGCTCACATTTTTGGAACAGTCACAAGAGCTCAATGACCTTAAAAATCTCCTGAAAAGTTGGGATGAAAAAGAGACAGAGACCCAAGCTCGCCTGTCTTCATCGGAGGTCGAACAAGGATCCCTCCAGATCAAAATGACAGAAAGTGAAGGGCAATTAACGGAACTTCAGGAAAAAATCTATGAAGTGACCAATCAGATCCAGCTTTTGGAGACACAGCAGACGTACAAAAAACAAGAAACAGAAAATCTAAAAAAGCAAAATGATCGGTATCTCCACGAAATCCAGTTGGGAAAGGAAAAAAGGGGGCAGATCGCCTCTGAATTGGATGATTATAACAAACAAAAGACCGATCTTTCCAATGAGGTGAATGGCGTTCATACAGTCCTTGAGGAGGCCCAAACGCGCTGGAATATTATTCATGAGCAAAGTATTCAGGAAACGGAAAAAATTGAATCCGGAAAAAATGAATTGAGCGAGAGTCAAAGTCGGATGGCGACGTCAGAGAGCCAGAAAACCAGTCATGAACGCCAGAGAATCGATATGAAGGGACGGCTAGCCCGTTGCCGGGCGGAATGGGGAGAGATAGAAAAACAGTATCAAGGGTCTCAGGGGCTCTGTGGCGAGGTCAAAGAAGAATTGATGTCGCTGACGGCGGAACGTTCTCAAGTTCTTGAATATGTTGCCCATCATAAAAAAGACATAGAATCCAAAAAACTAGATTTGGAGTCCCGTGCAGAAATCTTGAAACAAAATCAGGAAACCCTGGTATTGAAACGGTCTCAGTTGAGATCGCTGATGGACCTTCAGAGGCACTATGAGGGCTTTCAGGATGGGGTTCAGGCCGTGATGCGACAGACGAAGCTGGAGGGGAAAAGAGACAGGATTTTTGGAGTGGTGGCCGATTTTATTGAGACACAACCGCAATATGAACAGGCATTGAGTGCGGTGCTTGGTGAAAAATTGCAATATGTCGTTGTCAAAAGTCACCAAGAAGGGGTCGAGGCCATTTCTTACCTAAAAGAACAGTGCTCAGGTCGTAGCACCTTTATTCCTTTGGAGGTGCGTGAGGGGAAAACGGCGGAAAAGCTGAGTCGGGAAAAGGGGTACATGGGACCTCTTCTGGATCATGTCAATATTAAAGAGGAATACAAAAAGATTGGCAATTATCTCCTAGGAGATGTGGTTTTAGTAGATGAGCTGGTCAATGCCTTGCGGCTTTGGCAGGCCAACGGCCACAAAAATATCCTGGTGACATTAGAGGGTGATGTTGTGGATCCTTATGGAGTTGTCAGCGGGGGGCGGCGCAATGGAAAGAGCCTTGATATCCTGAAGACAAAGAGAAAAATTAGCGACTTAAAAGACATTGTGATGGAAATGGAGCAAGAGGCCAGCCTGCAGGAAGACACCTTGAGCCAACTCGAGGGAAAAATTTCTTCCATGAGTCTTGATCTGGAAAAACAGGTCAGGATGTCTCACGAACAGGAAATGCAGGCCGCCGCCCTTGAAAAGGACCTCTTTCATCATCAGGAAGTTTTTAATAATTTTCAAGAAAGAAAAGAGGCTTTAGAGAAAGAAATCGCCGAATTGTCTTCTGAAGAAGAAAACATTGAGAATTCTATTGTCCGAACTCAGCAATCAAAAGAAGAGCTCCTGACGCTGCGTGAGCGATTGCAAACAGAGATTGAGCTTCTTCAAAAAAACCATGACAATCTCAAAGAGGAGTTACAGAAGGCCTCTGAAAGACTGATGGAGGCGCGTATTGCGGCCGTTTCTGCCGATGAAAAAGTGAGCGCCATTGATAAAAATGTTGAGAGACTTGAAAGATCCAACCAGGATGCCCAGTCGATGATCGATCGTCATATGGCGGAAATTACGGAAGCCAACCAAAAAATTTCAACCTTGAAACAAGAATGCGAAGAATGTGTCCGTTCATGGGAAGGTTTGCGACAAGATTCGGATTCCCTTAAGATTCATTACGGGACCCTTAAAGAAGAGTATGAGGCCTTGGCGACTCAAAAATCGGAAAAAGAAATAGAGATCCGTACCATTCGCAGGGAGAATGATCTTGCCAAGGATCATACGGGCAATTTGCGTGTGACGATGACCCGCTTGGAAGGGGATATGGGACATCTCGAGAATCAAATTCAAGAACGCTATCATACCAATTTGAGGGAGGTAGCGGCTCATTACGCGGGGAAACCCATCGAGATTGAATCTCCTGAAGAAAAAGTCAAGGAATTGCGTGAAAAATTGGAAAAGATGGGAGATGTCAATCTTGGCGCCATTCCGGAATATGAAGAATTGATAAAACGTTGTGAATTCTTGCAAGAGCAATATCGAGACCTAGAATCTTCCATCGAATCTCTCCAAAAGGCGATCGTCAAGATCAATCGCTTAACCCGGGAACGTTTTGAAAAGACCTTTCATCTGGTCAATGAAAAGTTCAAGGTCCTTTTTCCAAAACTCTTTGAGGGAGGCAAGGGTGAGTTGTATTTGACGGATGAAAATGACCTGCTGAATTCGGGCGTTGATATCTTGGTTCAGCCGCCCGGTAAAAAACTTTCTCACATGGCACTCTTGTCGGGTGGCGAGAAGGCCCTGGCAGCGGTGGCCTTTATCTTTTCTATCTTTTTGGTCAAACCCTCGCCCTTCTGTGTCTTGGACGAGGTAGATGCCCCCTTGGATGATGTCAATGTCAAGCGCTTCCATCAGCTTATTCAGGAGATGACGGATCGTTCTCAGTTCATCATCATCACCCACAACAAACAGACCATGGAGATTGCCAACGCCCTCTACGGGGTGACGATGCAGGAGCCCGGTGTCTCCAAGATTGTGTCTGTCAGGATGCATGAGGCTACAGCAGCGGCCTAGCTGTTACCTTTTTCGTCGTATAACTTATTTCATTTCAGTGACCAAGGCTTGAAGGGTTTTCTTGGCATCGCCGAAAAGCATTCGGTTGTTGTCGAGATAGAAGAGCGGATTTTCGATTCCTGCAAAGCCAGAAGCCATGGAGCGCTTCATGACAATAATGGATTTGGCGCGGTACACATCAACGATCGGCATTCCATAGATGGGGCTGGTCTTGTCGGTGCGGGCCGCGGGGTTTACGACATCGTTCGCTCCCACCACCAAGGCCACATCGCATTGCGGCATTTCTGAATTGATCTCGTCCATCTCAACCAAATCGGTGTAGGGAATATCTGCCTCCGCCAGAAGCACATTCATGTGTCCCGGCATGCGGCCGGCGACGGGATGAATCGCAAACTTGACCGTCACGCCGCGCTCTTTAAGTTTGTCATACAGCTCGCGTACCTTATGCTGGGCCTGTGCTACAGCCATTCCATAGCCGGGGACAATGACCACAAGACTGGCCTGTCCCATGGCCATCGCTGCATCTTCAACAGTTTCAACATTGTAAGTCTTCTGAACACCGTCTCCCTTGGCGGCCTGCACTTGTCCAAAGGCGCCGAAGAGCACATTGGTAAACGACCGGTTCATAGCGCGGCACATAATGATCGAGAGGATCAGACCACTGGATCCGTCCAACGCACCGGCGGTGATGAGTAGTTTGTTATCCAGCACAAAGCCCATCGCAACCGCCGAAAGACCGGCGTATGCATTGAGTATTGCAATAACCGTCGGCATATCCGCGCCGCCGATCGGGATAATCATCAGCACGCCGAAGAGAAGCGAGAAGGCGATGATGATCGGAAAGAGAAAGGGTGCATAAGACGCGGTCGGGTTGGTGATTAACAAAATTCCCAAGGTTGCGGCCATCAAAAGAAGACCGATGTTTATAAAATTTTGTCCGCGATAGGTAACGGGTCTTTGCGGGATCCACTTTACTTCCTGCAGTTTACCGGCGGCCATCAAGCTTCCCGTGACGGTGACGAATCCGAGCAGGATCTCAAAAATAATAGCAATCATTCGGAAGGTAGTCAGATTTTCAGGACCTTCACCGAACCAGAGGTAAAATTTAGCCGTTCCCACAAGACCTGCGGCCAATCCGCCGAAGGCGTGGGAAAGAGCTGTTCGTTGAGGAACAGCTGTCAGAGGCACATGAGCGAGAGGCCATCCGACGACGAAGCCAAGCACGATCGGAATAATGATCCACCAATGGTTGACGACTTCCGGCATGGCCCAAGTTGACAGAATTGCGACCAACATGGCGGCCACGCCGGCGATCACACCACGACGGGCGGTCT
>MGSF01000035.1 GCA_001798715.1 Deltaproteobacteria bacterium RIFCSPLOWO2_02_FULL_50_16
GTTTTCGTTTTTCAAAAAAGGCCT
This sequence comes from Deltaproteobacteria bacterium RIFCSPLOWO2_02_FULL_50_16, assembly GCA_001798715.1. Taxonomy (GTDB): domain Bacteria; phylum UBA10199; class UBA10199; order 2-02-FULL-50-16; family 2-02-FULL-50-16; genus 2-02-FULL-50-16. The sequence goes on from MGSF01000035.1 coordinate 25, forward strand.
TCGTCCCTTCTTGAAATTCTTCGCTTAAGTAGGTTTTGGAAAGGAGACGGGCCCCTTCTTCAAAGAGGGGTTTCCTCTGTTCCCATTCCCAATTCAGGCACTTTTTGGTGAGACGCAGGGCCTGCGGGCTCATCTCGAGGATTTGCTGACACCACCTGTCGGTTTCCTGATCCAGCTGATCATGGGGGACGACGGTATTGATAAGGCCCATGGTGAGGGCCTCATGGGCCGTATATTTTTTCCCGAGAAAGACCATCTCCCGTGATTTTTTCTCGCCAATGATCCGAGGAAGGATCGCCGGACTACTCCAAACGGGCAGGAGACCGACCTTGATGCCGGTCTGACCGAAAATGGCCTTGTCACTGGCAATGGAGATGTCGCACATCACATTGAGTTCATGACCGCCCCCGAGACAATAACCATTCACTCGAGCGATCAAGGGAACGGGGAGACGGAAAAGGACCTTGGTCAAGTCAAGACATAGTTTTGAGAAGGCCTTTCCCCCAGACCTCCCAAAATTTTGCATCTCGGAAATATCTCCCCCCACGCAAAAGGCCTTGTCCCCTGTTCCGGTCAAGACAATAACCCCGATGGAAGGGTCTTTGGACCATTCAGTCAGGAGGGCCGCGATTTCTTTTAAGGTCTGGGTCCGAAGGGCGTTGAGGGTCTCGGGGCGATTCAAGGTGATTCGGCCAATCCCATTTTTCCTTTCAACAAGGATGTCTTGGCAATGCATGGGCCTCCTTTTACAAGTCAGTTCATTAATTTCTACTCATAAGGTCTGACAGTACTAAGGAGAATTGGGAACAATAGGCTATTTCCATGTATAGTGGAATTAGAACTCCTTAGTAATGGACAGATACCATACTGGAGATAGGGATTGAATGGCAAGGGTGCGTCCCTCATTTTTCCCTTGCCCTTCTTTGGGGAGTTCGTGTAAACATGGCACTAAACTGACATGTCAGTCTAGTTCAGAACCCTAAAGGAAACCCATGCCTCCAAGGCTCTTTATAGGTATCGATGTAGGTTCGGTGAGTGTCAAGATCGCGGGCTTTACCGTCTCTGAGGGAGACCCACAGGTCCGACTTGATTTTGGTGAAAAGGCCCCCTTTTATTGGTCCGATCACAGGACCTCGGAGGGGTATCCCATTTTTCTCTCCCAGTATCGACGCCTCCGGGGACAGCCAGCCAAGGCCACAATAGGACTCTTAGAAGAACTCGTGGCTTCATTAAATGATGTGTCAATTCAAGGGATCGTCCTCACGGGTTCAGGCCTCAATGCAGTGCGCGATCTCATCCCTGCCGTGGATGAAAATGAATTTAAGGCCATTACTCAGGCCGTGAGTCATTTTTATCCTCAAACACGGGCGGTCTTTGAGCTCGGCGGTGAGAACTCAAAATTTATCCAACTGGAAAAAGATCAGACAACAGGCGCCCTTTGGATTCGGGACTATGGAGTCAATGGGGACTGTGCGGCGGGTACGGGAAGCTTTATTGATCAGCAGGCAACCCGCCTCCAATATAAGATAGAAGATGTGGGGGAGATTACGGCGCAGGCAGGGCGGTCGGCGCATATCGCCGGTCGCTGTTCGGTCTTTGCCAAGTCCGATATGATCCACGCCCAGCAACGGGGGTATAGCCCCTCTGAAGTCCTCTCCGGTCTCATGGATGCGGTGAGCCTGAATTACAAGGCCAATATCACGAGGGGACATAGGATCCTGCCCCCTGTTCTATTGATCGGGGGTGTGGGGCAGAATAGCGGGATTACTCGGGCCATCAAAAAAGTCTTTGAGCTCAAAGATGAGGACCTCATGATCCCCAAAGAGGGGCCGTGGTTGGCGGCTATTGGGGCCTCTATCCTGGCTTCCAACAATGGTTGTCAGGGAGTGGTGCTTGATTTTAATGAGATCCGCAAAAAAATGGCCGCAAAAAAAGCCGATAAATATCATGAAAAACTCTCTACTGAAAATGTCGTGTTTTTGAGAGATCGAGAAAAGGATTTTGAGAGACCGGATCCGCTTTTGACACCCTTTAAAGATTTGGCCGTCGCTCAACAAAATAAAATCCATGAGGAAATCAAAATTCCTGTGTATCTGGGTATCGACATTGGGTCTGTGAGTACCAACGTTGTCCTTCTTTCGGAGGAGGGTCAGGTGGTCAAAGAGATTTATACGCGGACGCTGGCCAGACCCATTGAGGTCGTGACACGCTGTATGAAGGAGGTGGAGGCTGAATGGGGTGATAGAGTTGAAATTAAAGGTGTAGGGACAACGGGGTCGGGTCGAGAACTCATTGGAGAGCTTGTCGGGGCCGATACGATTCGCGATGAGATCACGGCCCACAAGACGGGGGCCTATCACATTGCCAGGACCTTGACCGATGGTATCGTGGATACGATTTTTGAGATCGGGGGGCAGGATTCCAAATTTATCTCAATCAGCAATGGGATTGTTGTGGATTTTACGATGAATGAGGCCTGTGCGGCGGGCACGGGTTCATTTCTGGAAGAGCAGGCCGAAAAACTTGGCGTACAAATCAAGGAAGAGTTTGCGGCCAAGGCCCTTTCCTCAAAACATCCCCTCAAGATGGGGGAACGGTGCACGGTTTTTATGGAAAGGGATGTCAATGCCTATCAACACAAAGGGGCCTCTATCCCGGATATCTGCGCTGGCCTTGCCTACTCGATCGTGACCAATTATTTAAACCGTGTGGTTCGCGGCCGCAAAATTGGCGATCATATCTTCTTTCAGGGCGGGACGGCTTATAATGATGCCGTGGCTGCCGCCTTCTCAAAAATTTTAGGCAAACAGATCATCGTCCCGCCCCATAATGGGGTGATGGGGGCTATTGGTGCTGCGCTTCTGGCTCATGAAGAGATGAAGGCGGAGAACAAGCGGACAAAATTTCATGGCTATGATATTGACAAGGTTCCCTACACATTAAAAGAGTTCACTTGCCAGGCCTGTTCCAATCACTGTGATATCCAGATGTTTAAGGTGAAGGACACCAAGACTTATTGGGGGGACAAATGCTCGGATCGCTATCGTAAAAAGGCCCGTACAGAACGCAAACCCGTTATCAAAGACCTTTTTGAGGAACGCCAAAATCTCCTTTATAAAGACTACGATCCTTCAAAAAAACGGGCTGGTCCTACGATCGGCTTTCCCCGATCCATGTATTTCTTTGATCGTTTTCCGTTTTTTCGCACCTATTTTGAGACCCTGGGCTGCAATGTTGCCGTGAGCAGTGAGACAAACAAGCAGATTGTGCACCAGGGGCTTTCGGCCACGGTGGCCGAACCCTGTTTTCCCATTCAAGTGGCCCATGGTCATGTCTTGGACATTTGGAACAAGGGGGTCGACTATATCTGGCTTCCGAACATCACAACGGCGGAACGAAGACAGGACTCAAAATTTGTTCCCTATCTCTGTCCTTGGGGGATGACGCTCCCGTTTGTCGTCAAAAATGCACCCGAGTTTGATTCCCTGAAAGACAAGATCCTCCATCCCACCCTCTCCTTATTTCATGGGGAAAAGATCTTGGAAGAAAAATTGTGGGAGGTGGCTAAAAGATTTGGGGCCTCCAGGCGTCTCAATAAAAAGGCCGTCAGAAGGGCCTCGATGGCCCAGATCGAATTCTTTGCGGGGCTGACCCAACTGGGAATTGAGGCCCTCAATACACTTTTTGAAAAGAGAGAGAGCGGTATTGTGATTGTGGGTCGTCCCTATAATGTCCATGACCGAAGCATGAACCTGAATGTGCCCAAGAAATTGAGAGACAACTATGGGATGAATGTCATCCCCTTCGATATGCTTCCCCTCCATCATATCGATATTGGGGATATTGTGGAGAATATGTTTTGGAACTACGGTCAAAAGATCATGAGGGCTGCCCGCTATACGGCAGGTCATCCGGATTTGCATCTGATTTATATTACAAATTTCAAATGCGGTCCGGATTCCTTTGTGAAGCATTATACCAAAGAGGCGGCCCAAAAACCCTATCTTACGATCCAGTTGGATGCGCATTCCAATGATGCGGGTGTCATGACGCGCGTGGAGGCCTATCTGGATAGTAAGGGGCTCCTCTCGGAGGCCGTGCCCGAGGAGTGGCAGGAAAAGGAATATGCAGACATCCCTGTGGTGCCGCAGTGTGAGGGAGATTTGTATGACTCGTGTACTTCAGTGAAGGGAGAATTATAAAATGTCCTCCGAAGGGCATAAAACACTAAAAGGCCGTACCATGTACATCCCTGAGATGTGCTGGGGAAGTGCCAAGCTCGTGGCTGCGGCCTTTGGGGCTGTGGGTATTGACTCCGATGTCGTGCCTCATTCCAATGACTCTACCTTGGAGATGGGTCGTGAGTGTACTTCAGGAGAAGAGTGCTATCCTCAGCAAGTCACCGTCGGTGATTTCTTGGGTGTCTTGCAAAGGGGAGAGAAGAAGGCCCATGAAGTGGCATTTTTTATGCCGCGTGCCGAAGGACCTTGTCGCTTTGGCCAATACACGTATTTGATTCGTAAAATCTTGGCCCAAAAGGGCTATGGTGAGGCCTATGTCTTTTCTCCGACGAGCGAAGACAACTATAAAGAGATGGGCGGTGCCGCTACAGACCTCGAACGCCGTATCTGGCAGGCCTTGGTGACGGCGAATACCCTGCGCACGTTTTTTCTCAAAACCCGCCCCTATGAAAAGACGGCGGGGACTTGCGATCGGATCTATGAAGAAGAGATTATTTCCTTTCAAAAGGTTCTCAAAAACCCGGCTTTCAATGCCAAAAAGAGGCGCGAACTTTTGGCCGAGGCCCTGGAAGAGGCTGTGGCTCGATTTAAACAGGTTCCTGTGCATGCAGGGGATTTTCCAAAAATCGGGGTCATTGGGGAAATTTTTGTGAGGCAAAATCCATTTTCCAATGATGATTTCATAAGAAAGTTAGAAGGCCATGGAGCGGAGGCGATATTGACAGGGATTCCGGAGTGGGTGGCTTATACGCGTTCTGAGGAGCAGAGAAAATTACGGGATGTCAAAAGGCATTTTTCCAAGGCCATGCTGACGTCCAAGATCCGGGGATACATCCAGAAAAGTGATGAACATTCAATTCGGGGGCGTTTTCATGATGAGCTTAAGGGCATTTATGCGGAACCGGAGATCGAGTCCCTCATGAAATTAGGGGAGTGGTATCTTCCCCAATATGGGGCCTTGGGGGAAATGGCCTTGAATGCGGCCAACGTGGTCCACTTTTACAATCAAGGAGCCGATGGTGTGGTGGACTTGAGTCCCTTTAGTTGTATGAATGGAATCATTTCCGAGGCCGTCTATCCCAAAATCAGCCGCGATCATGACGGCTTTCCTGTAAGAATCTTTTATTTCGATGGCACCCAATCCAATCTCGACCGTGATATTGGGATCTTTATGGAGCTTGTCCGAAACTATCAAAGAAAGAAAAAAAGTGCTAAGTGCTTAAGTTGATAAGTTGTTTGGGTGTGGCAATAGAGATAAAGGGCAAGTAAAAATCCAGACGTGAATATCTGTAAGAAAAAAAGTTTCCACGATGTCCAATATTTTGAGCTTGGATATGGCTGGGTCGGCAAGCCTCTCATGACGACGCATTTCTATTATGTCGATGGTTTGCTGATCGATACGGCCCAATCCCACATGAAAAAGCCCTTTATTCAGATCATTAAAAATCTACACATCGATCAAGTTCTTTTGACCCATCATCATGAAGATCATAGCGGCAATGCCGCTGTCGTGAAGAAGATGAAAGATGTGTGTGTCTATGGTCATTCCCTGACGATCGAGAAGTTGAAGCGGGGGTTTAAGATCCTTCCCTATCAGCATATTGTCTGGGGTACGGCTCAGCCTGTCAAGGTCGATCCCCTGCCTCATAAAATTGAGACCGACAAGTATGGTCTCATCCCCCTCCATACCCCCGGACATAGCAAGGATCATACGGCTTATCTGGAAAAGAGTCAGGGGTGGTTGTTTGCGGGCGATTTGTATCTGAGCTCTCAAATCAAATTTTTCCGTGCCGATGAGGTCTTTGGTGACACCCTTCAATCGTTAAGAAAGGTCTTGAGGTTGGATTTTGATACCCTTTTTTGCGCCCACCGCCCCCAACTCAAAAATGGCAAGAAAAAGATACAAGAAAAACTCAACTTTCTTTGTGATTTTCAGGGACAAGTCCACGCCCTCCATCAAAAGGGATGTGACATCGGGTCCATCAAAAATCAACTCTCTGTAAAAAGGGGGAAAAAACTGATGGTCTATATGAGTTTGGGAAATGTCAGTCTGACCCACATGATCCGATCGGCGTTGCAGACTCAAGTCTCAAATCTTCACTACCAATTCTCGCCCAAGATTTCAAAATAGGCCTGAGGGTGGTTACATGCAGGACATTTGTCCGGGGCCTCCTTGCCTTTGTGAAGATAACCGCAGTTTTGACAGCGCCATGTCTCCACTTTTTCTCTCCTAAAGACCCTGTCACTTTTGATGTTATTCATGAGATCCAGGTAGCGTTTTTCATGCTGTTTTTCGGCAATGGCAATGGCCTGAAACACCTTGGCTATTTCTTGAAATCCTTCTTCTCGGGCAACCTTGGCAAAGGAGGGATACATCACTTCCCATTCGTGATGTTCTCCAGAGGCCGCAGCTTCAAGATTGTCGAGGGTCTTGCCAATGATACCTGCGGAAAATGAGGCCCGGATCTCCACTGCGCCGCCCTCGAGAAATTTGAAAAATCTTTTGGCGTGTTCCTTTTCCTGATTGGCCGTCTCTTCAAATATGTTGGAGATCTGGACAAGGTCTTCCTTTTTGGCTTGGCTGGCAAAATAGGTATACCGATTCCTGGCTTGGGATTCCCCCGCAAAAGAGGTCAAAAGATTCTTTTCTGTGTGAGATCCTTTCATGTTCATAATGACTCCTTATGGTCTAGTTTTTTTCTCACGAATGAGGCGGATAAGATCTTTGGCTGCTTCTTCAGGTCCTTGGCGTTCCCAGCCTTGAAGTCCAAGCCGCGTGCGCATCTGTCCAACATAAATTTTGGCCCTGAAAAAGGACTGAAAGAATTTTTCGGCAACTTTTTCATGAAGACCCTTGTATTGCACGGGGCCAAAGATATTGGCAAAGTAGATATTGACAAGACCAGTCGATGTTGTGGTCCCTTTACTCATCACCTTCCCATCACGAAAAACCCGAATGGCATCCTGCCATGTTTTAAAAGATTCGATGAGGGGATGATCTTCATCATCGATGTCCTCGTAGTTGTTGGCATACAGCACGAAGTCGACGGGATAGCCATGCGTCATATGTGCGGTAGTGGTGACAGGCAGGACGATCCGGGCATTGATCTGATGGGCGTTCATGATGATGGCCCTGTCAATTTGCCCAAAGGCATATCCGGGGTTCAGATCATCCAGTCTCAGAAAAGCTCCGATCTCCGTGCCATAACCCAGGATTTTTCCATCTTTGGAGATTTCAAGAGAGCCCATGTCATCCGCAATGGTGATCAGATCTTGAATGTCTCCCTCGCCAATTTCGCGCAGGGCCTCCAAGGTTTCTGATTTTCCAGCACCGCTTTCTCCCATGAGTAAAAGAGTGGAGGGAACCGCATCTTTGAGGTAAATTCGAACCAGGGCCCCATGAAACGGCATTTTTCCTTCTTTGATTTTTTTAATATTGTGCAGGGTGAGAATCATTTTCTTTAAATAGCCAAAATATCCAAAGTCATCCGCATCGGGAACGGCACCGACCAACATCTGGTTTTTTTCATCATCATAAAAGACGGTGGGATTGATGGTAAGATGCTCAAAGAGCTTCTCCGGCATCCCGAAGAAATAAACAGCCGTGGGTTTCTTTTTTAGGTCCTCATCATTGGCGAGATCAAAAAGGTTGCACAAGGAAATCCCCAGCTCAAAAAACTTTTCATGAATGTAGACAAGAATCAGATCAGAAGAGGCCTTGACGGGGTAGCAGATCCATTCCGTAGGAGAAAAATCCATCCAGTTGATTGGATTTTCCTCGATCCTTTCAAATTTGCCTTTTCTTTTGTTCATGGGAGGATTGAGGACAAGGGGAGGATAGATCAAAATCTGGCGAATCACAGGAATGGATTTAAGTTTTTCGTAGGGACCCTTGAGCAGGGGAAGTTTTTTGGGGAGCGCGATCACGGCCCCCTCGGCGCCGGCGCTGATTTGGCGATAAATAGAGGGGTGTGTCCCCATGATATTTTCCTGAATATCACGGTAGGTTTGCCTGACGAGACGAGTCAGATTTTCGATGGTAAAGTTAAAGGTGCGAAATGGGCGTTTGTCCAGCTTGCTGCCCTCTGAATCACAAATAATAAAACGGTCAAAACTTCTCCAGTAATTATAAAGATACTCCACAAAATCATTGAGAAGATTTTTGTTTTTGAAGAAAACATCTGAGCCGTCGACGACTTTTGGAACCACTTCGCCTTCCATTTTGCTCAGGTATTTTAGGGCGTTTATAAAACGTTCAAGATCGGCCTCCTCGATGGTGTCTTTGCCGAATACTTGCATGAGGATCGAATTTCTCTTGGAAAGTTTTTGAACAGCGTGTCTGAGGATGTCAGAGAAAAGGGCGCTCGAAATCAGCTCTTCCGGAGTATCACATATCTGGTCTTTGATCCGTATGAAAACTTTTCTGCCTTCGATCTTGTACTGTCCCACAAACGAGGTTGGAGTCATGGCCTAGTTCCTTTTTGTAATTTGGGAGGATATCGCGGGGTTGGGAGACTTGCAAGTCGAAATTGTTTATTTTCCCTTGGGGTCTGTTTTTTTCTTGGAGATCGTTACCTGAATTAAATGGGGCTCAATGTTTTCAAGCATCAACTCTTTTGGAAAAAAGAGATTGGTTTCGTCGGAAAGACGGACTTTTCTAACGCCTTCTTGCAAATCAACTAGTTTTAAGGACAGACGAACGTCCTTTTCGCTGATGAAATGAAAAGTATTGCGGGGTCCGGAAAGTGTTATTTGCGCCTCTTTTGGGTCGACTTCTTCGACAACAAGATCAGAGGCAAATTCGGGATACTCAATAGGCACATTAAAGGTTTTGTGTATGAGATTGGATTGATGGACCAAGACAAACCACAGGGCCAGGGAAAAGGTGACAGCCGCTATTTTTTCTTTGTAATTTCTTTTGAAAAATCTTTTCAGCATTTGGGGTTTAAGAGACGGTTTTCCTTTTCGATAAAATTTTTCAATCAGGGCGCTCAGTATTTGAGGATCCCTCACCTCAAATATGTTGCCATTTTGAGCCACTGATATGATGCCCCTTTCTTCAGAGACGACGAGACAAAGGGCATCTGACAATTCTGATAATCCAAGGGCCGCGGCATGTCGTGTTCCCTTCGTGCTTAGTTTTTCAAAATTATGCGAAAGGGGCAGATGGCAGCCAAACTGGATGAGCCTATTTCCCTCGATAATAACGGCCCCATCATGGCCCATGGAATGGGGGTCAAAAAGACTCTTTAAAAGGGCCTCACTGAGTTCACCATTTAAATCAATCCCTCCTTTAAGGTGGCGCAGAATCACATTTTGTCCCTTAATGATGATAAGGGCCCCTATTTTCTCACGGGCTAAATCTCTTAAGGTGCGTACCAGGGTTTCAACCTCTTTTTGAAGTTGAATGATGGGTTTTAGGGCTTGGGGTTTGCGATTAAAACTCCATATGGCAATCTGTTCAAAAATAGAGCGAAGCTCTTCCTGAAAAATGACGATAATGGCGATCAAGAAGACCGCAAAAAAAGCCTGTAGTAGTGATGAAATCAGGACCAAGTTGAATTGTCGGGTAAAGAGGTACATGAGCGCCGCAATCAAGATTCCTGTGAGGACAAAGACGGCCTTTTTATGCTTTAACCAGACAAGAAGGGCGTAGATTAGAAAGGACATCAGGAAAATATCAATGAGTCCTGAGATCCCCATTTGCCTGAAAAAATTAAAAAAGTGCATAGTGTTTCTCAGCCGAGGTTTGGTTTTCCAATCATATCTTGGTTCGTTTTTAGGCCAATCCCTTCTGTCTTTAATTTCCTTAAAAGAGGGCGAAAGGCCTTGTCGGCACGGGCCAGAGAGTGGACGACAAACCATTCTAGGGGTTCATTTTGTGTGAGCGAAATATTTTCAGGAAGTGAGGTGCCATGGATTTCAGCGCGCCCCATCGTACGATGTCCCCCGGCACTTCCAATCTCGCCGAAAGCCGTCTGGGCGACCTTTCCGGCATTTTTAAGATTTCCATCACAGCGAAACACGATAACCAGCTTGTCATCGACGATTCCTGTCACAAGCGCCCAATGAGCCTCTTTGACGCGGATCAAAAAGTCGGCTACCTGAACGCAAACATCCATATAGGGGACGGGTCCTATATGGGCATAGAGAACATTATGGGCGTAACGATGTTTGATGAGGGCCACGCTAAAATAGTCCAGATCATTGAGTGAGTATTGAGAAAATTCAATACGCGTCAAAAGATGTTTATCGGCTTTTTCCTCAAGATAAAAAAGGGCCTCCCTGTCCGTGGAGGAAGGCTTTTTTCTTTGACCGCGACTGTCCGTCTTTATGCCATAGTAGAGGGCCGTGGCGAGTCTTTTATGGATGGGCTTTTCGGAGGTGATAAAATACTCGGTCATGATGGAGGAAGTGGCCAGACATTGGGGACGAATATCGGAAAAAGGGTATTTTCGGTCGGATTTTTTTGGATGATGATCGATCACAATATCGCATCGCGGCAGTTCGAATTCTTTGAAAAAATCAGGTTGGGCATCAACAATCGCAATGAGATCCGATTTTTTTAGGTTGTCCTGGACATGTGCTGAGGCAGGAAGACGTAAGGCCTGAATCATGGAGGCATTTTGAAGGCGTCCGACTTGACCTGTATATTCGATGGATGCGGGGACGTCGTAGCTTTGTAGTAATTCCTTTAAGGCCCAGCCACTGGCCAGTCCGTCGGGATCGGGATTGCTATAAATGAGGATGAGGGCATTTTTTGCGCCATGGATAACCTTTTCTAGCTTGCTTAAATGTTTTTTTATCTTTAATAGACTTGGCATAGATTCAAAGGGTAATAAAAGATGGGGAAAAAAGGAAGGACAAAGTAGGAAATTGGCAGAAAAAAAGAGATTTTACATGGCCAGCTTTTCAAGTGCGGGACGGATAGTAGGATGGGAAATGGCGGCAATGACGAGGCGAAAAATTTCTTGAACAACGGATTGGCGATTGGGTTTTTCGGTTCCAAGAAGAGACTGATAAAAGACCTCTTTGAGACACCCCAAAAGGGCAATGGAGAGAATCTGATTGTTCCCTCCCCGCACAAAGCCCATCTCCTGGCCTTGTTTTAATCCCCGTCGGATATAATCCAAGATTTGTTCGTAAAATTTTCTTAAGCGCTCATCGAGCTCGGCATCCAATCCTACCGATTCATTGAACAAGATTTTTGTGAGGAGGGGGTTGTCCAGGAGGAGGTTGGCAATCCTCTCGATATTGCCTAAAAGCTGATCGGGAATCTTGTCAGCGGCATCACGAGGGAGGTCTCTGATTTGCCCCTTCACCTGATCAAACAGCTGGGTCATGACGGCATCGAAAATTTCACGTTTGCCTTTAAAATAAAGATAAAAAGTGCCGCGAGCCACTCCGGCCTCCTTGATAATGTCGGAAATCTGGGTGCGGTGATATCCCAGGGCCCCAAAGGCCCTGATCGAGGCCTCTAAGAGCTGTCGTTGCCGTTCTTCTTTTGAGAGATGGGGAGACATATTATTGCCTCTTTCCGTAGCATTTTCGAACCACTTGAGGAACGAAAAAATTGCAAATCATTGATTTTAAATATTATATGGGAGTGGTGAAAAATAACATTTTCTTTCGCTTTTGCCCCAAGCCTTCCACTGCCAGGCTTGGGACAGCTAGAAAAATCAATAACTTATAGGCAGTGAGGAGATTGATTTTTCTACCCCTCTCCCTTTTTATAATAGTAAGGCAGGGGTTGCCCCTAACATTATAAATATAATGAGGAAAGGGGCTAAAGCCGCTCAAGGAAATGTTATTTTTCACCACTCCTTATATTAAGACTTGATGTATTGGCCCTGGGCTTGCAAGGTCTTCACCGACGAGGATTGCTTTTTTACTCAAGCATGGTAAAGGTCATCTATGCGTTGTGTGATCTTGGCGTGGGCCACGGGCCTGGGTTTTGGTTATTTTCCAAAAATTCCAGGAAGTATTGGGACCCTTTGGGGGATTCTCCTCTTCTATTTTTTGCAACCCCTGCCGCGACTCTCCTATGGTGTGACGATTGTTGTTTTTACCCTCGTCAGTGTCTGGATCTCGACGATAGCGGAGAATCTGTTGGCCAGGAAAGATGATCCCCGGATTGTGATCGATGAAGTGGTGGGCTTTTTATTTGCCACGCTGGGTTTTTCATTTCACGGGCCGTGGATTATAGGGGCCTATATCCTTTTTAGATTTTTTGATATTGTCAAAATTTTTCCTGTTAATTGGATGCAAAATCACCTCCCAGCGGGTTGGGGTATTGTGATGGATGATGTGATGGCGGGTATTTATGCCTGCGCGGTCTTGCATCTGCTGCGTTATCTGTGGGGAATTGTCGTATGAAGGTTGAGGTCATCACTATCGGAGATGAACTGACGACGGGGACCATTCAAGACACCAATTTTACATGGCTCTCCGAACAGCTTTCCTTAAATGGTTTTGATGTGATTTGGAATCAGATTGTTCGCGATCAGGCGGAGGATATCCAACGGGCACTTTTGGCCTCTCTCGGTCGTTCTCATGCCGTGATTGTGACGGGGGGGTTGGGTCCCACGACTGATGATATCACCACAGAGATCGTGGCCAGGACCTTTGGCCTCGAACTCTCTCTTCATGAGGAAAGCCTTCAAAAAATACGCCGGTTTGTTGAGTCTCGGGGACGGACCTTTTCAGAGAGTCAAAAAAAGCAGGCGATGCTTCCTTCAGGGGCCTTGCTGCTTCCTAATAAGCTTGGAACGGCCCCAGGATATTTTCTTAAGGTTAAAGAGACGACTTTTTTTTGCCTGCCCGGTGTTCCTCAGGAAATGAAACAACAGTTTTGTGATGGGGTTCTTCCGGAATTGAAAAAACTCATTGGTCCTTCCCATTTTTATGACCATCGTGTCCTAAGGTGTTTTGGATTGGCCGAGGCCGAAATCAATGAGTGCCTTAAATCCCATGATTTTGGACCCCTACGGCTCTCCTATCGTGTCTCTTTTCCTGAAATTATCCTCAAACTAGTGAGGAAGGGCAATGATTCGACAAGTGTTCAGAGGGGACTGGATCAGGCTGAGGCATATATCCGTCAGGCATTGGGCGAAAAGATCTTTGCGACGGGGGAAGAGACGATTGAACAAGTCGTTGGAAGACTTCTTAAGGCTCAGAAGGCGACGATTGCCTTGGCCGAATCCTGTACGGGTGGATTGATGACTCACATGTTGACCAATGTTTCTGGGAGTTCGGCCTATGTGGATCGGGGATGCGTTGTTTACAGCAATCGATCCAAGCAGGATATTCTGGGCATTTCCCCGGACATCCTCAAAGAGCATGGGGCTGTCAGTGGGGTTGTGGCCAAGGAAATGGCTGTTCAGGTCAGGCGTCTGGCGCAGACCACTTATGGTTTAGCGGTTACAGGAATCGCAGGACCCACTGGAGGAACAAAGGACAAACCCATAGGGACGGTTCATATCGCCTTGGCAACGCCTATGGAAGTGAGAGAAAAGGGGTATCACTTTCCGCTGTCCCGTGAGATGTTCAAGATTATCGTGGCCCACGTGGCCTTGCATAAATTGCGACGGGAACTATTAAAGAGGTCGTCAGGGGAGATATAACATGTTCTCGAGCGGCTTTATTTCCCTCGATCACCTTACGGCCTATGGAGGTTATTGAGGGAAATTGCTTGTTTCAACCTGGCCGGGGCAGGTTGAAACAAAAAGCGCGAGAACATGTTATATCTCCCCGGATGGCCCTATGTCAGTGGCTGGGTTCACAATGAATAAAAATGACATTCGTTGTTTTTTGGCAGTCTCCCTTCCTGATCCGTTGCGGGAAAAATTGGGTCAACTCATTGAGGCCCTCTCTCAAGAGGTGGCTGGGGTTAAATGGGTTCCTGCGAAAAATATCCATTTAACGCTCCGTTTTTTTGGTTCTGTTTCGGAGGAGATCGTCGAAAATGGGCTTGTCCCCCGTATTGAAGAAGTGGCGTCCAGGTATGGGGCCATGAAATTGAGGGTGGGTCGTTTGGGCGTTTTTCCACAAGGGTCGCGACCCCGTGTTCTCTGGGTGGGGTGTGACGGGGATATAGATCCATTAAGGGGTTTTGTAGGGGATTTGGAAAAAGGGATTTTAGGGCTTCCCCTCCATCAAGAAGAGAAGGAATTTCACGCCCATCTGACCCTGGGAAGAGTCAAAAATCCCAAGTTAGGTCAGCCACTTGAAAAGGTTGTGGATAAGTCCTCGTTTTTTTTAGAGGAAGAGCTTCCCATCTCTTCTGTGAGATTGTATAAAAGCCAATTAAGCCCAAAAGGGGCTGAATACTCCGTGATAAGGGAGTTTTTTTTAAGGTCATAAAGCCATTTTTTACAAGGAGGAAGAATATGTCCGATCCTACACCCATTAAGAACAAGGCCCTTGATCAGGCCATTAGTCAAATCGAGAAGCAATTTGGAAAAGGGACCATCATGCGGCTGGGAGAAGGGACACACCTTATTAAGGATATTGAAATTGTCTCCACAGGGTCCTTGGGATTGGATATCGCCCTGGGTGTGGGGGGGCTGCCTCGGGGTCGGATTGTAGAGGTTTATGGCCCCGAGTCCTCGGGGAAAACGACACTAGCCCTGCATGTGGTCGCGGAGGTTCAGAAAAACGGGGGTGTAGCCTCCTTTATCGATGCCGAACACGCAATGGATATTCAATATGCCCGGAAATTGGGGGTCAAGACGGACGATCTCCTCCTCTCCCAGCCCGATTCTGGGGAACAGGCCCTTGAGATAGCGGATATGTTGATTAAGAGTGGTGGCGTGGACATCGTGGTGATTGATTCAGTGGCGGCCCTCGTGCCCCGGGCCGAGCTCGAAGGGGAAATGGGGGATGCCCAAATGGGCTTGCAGGCGAGGCTCATGAGCCAGGCCATGAGAAAGCTGACAGCCAGCATCAGCAAATCGAACACGATTCTCATTTTTATCAATCAAATCAGGATGAAGATCGGTGTCATGTTTGGCAATCCGGAGACGACCACCGGAGGGAATGCCTTAAAGTTTTATTCCTCCGTTCGGTTGGATATTCGCCGGTTGACGCCTATTAAAAAGGGAGAGGAGATTGTTGGCAATCGGACCCGCGTCAAGGTTGTCAAAAATAAGGTTGCTCCACCTTTCAGGGCCACCGAGTTTGATATTTATTATGGTCAGGGGATTTCGCGCGCAGGAGAATTGATTGACCTGGCTGAAAAATATGAGATCCTAGAAAAAAGCGGGACGTGGTATTCCTATGCCGGAGAACGTTTGGGTCAGGGGCGGGATAATATTATCAATTTTCTGAGCGAGCAAAAGTCAATAGCCAAGAAAATAGAAAAGGAAATTTTAGATAAGCTGGGATTCAAGAGTCCCTCTCCACAGTCAAAGTTGGCAAAAGAAGAACCCGTCAAGGAAAAGAAAAAAGCGGCAATCTAGGCCTCTGACAAGTTAATATTTATTCTTTGAATCGGCACAAGTGCTCGTAACAATTTAATTTTTATCGACGGAGTCGATGAAAATTAAATTGACGAAGCACTAGTAGGTTTGCCTCATTGAAAGTGGGAAAGGTGAAATCAGCAGAAATTCGTGAAAAATTTCTTGCCTATTTTGAAAGGCAGAAACATACGAGGGTTAAAAGCGCCTCTCTTATTCCTGTCAATGACCCCACTCTTTATTTTACCAATGCGGGGATGGTTCAGTTTAAAAACGTTTTTACCGGCGTCGAACCGGCCCCGGCGCCTCGTGCGACTTCCAGCCAAAAATGCATGCGGGTTTCAGGCAAGCATAATGATTTAGAAAATGTGGGGCACACCAAAAGACATCACACCTTTTTTGAGATGCTGGGCAATTTTTCTTTTGGGGATTATTTTAAAAAAGAGGCTGTTTGTTTTGCCTGGCAGTTTCTCACGCAGGAAATGGGCCTTCCTCAGGAGCGATTATGGGTCACCATCTACGAGGAGGATGATGAGGCCGAAAAACTTTGGTTGAATGAAGTCGGCATTCCCCATGATCGTATTCTTAAATTTGGTAAAAATGAAAATTATTGGTCGATGGGGGAGACGGGACCCTGTGGCCCCTGCTCGGAGATTCACTATGATCACGGGGAACGGTATTCCTGTGGCAAGCCCGACTGTCGTGTCAATTGCGATTGTGATCGCTACATGGAGGTTTGGAATCTTGTTTTTATGCAATATGATCGTGATATCTCAGGCAAACTCAAGCCTCTGCCCCAACCCTCCATTGATACCGGGATGGGATTAGAGCGTTTGGCGGCAGTGGTACAGGGAAAACACTCCAATTATGAAAGTGATCTTTTTACCCCCCTTTTCAAGGTCATCGAAAAGTTGACACAAAAAAAGTATGAGAGCGATGAGGCCACTAAAATATCGATGCAGGTTTTGGCGGATCATATTAGGGCGGCAACATTCTTGATTGCCGATGGGATTCAGCCTTCCAATGAAGGAAGGGGTTATGTTTTACGACGCATCATGCGTCGCGCTATTCGGCATGGTCGTTTGTTGGGGATGACACAGCCTTTTTTTTACAAATTGGCCGATACCGTCATAAAGGAAATGGCTCCTTTTTATCCCGAGCTCAAGGAACATCAGAAACTTATCGATCGTGTGATTATGAGTGAGGAAGAAAAGTTTTTGGAGACCCTGGAAAAGGGTCTCGATATTATTGAGGAAGAGGCCAACAGGTTAAGAAATTCCAAGGAAAAGATCCTGCATGGGGATACGGTCTTTAAGCTCTATGACACCTATGGTTTTCCGGTGGATCTGACTCAGATCATCGTTGAAGAAAAGGGATTTCAGGTGGATATGGCGGGTTTTGAAAAAAATATGGAGATACAAAAGGGACGTGGACGTCAGTCCTGGAAGGGGGCGACGCCCGCCGATGCGGCCTCTCAAAAGGTTTATGATGATTTGGCCCGCGATGGGATTCAATCTCGATTTTTGGGACATGAATCCTTAAAGGCGTCATCGAGGATAGCGGCTCTGATAAAAAATGGGCACATTGTGGATCAGGTCAAGGTAGGGGATACATTTGAATGTCTGACTTTTGAGACCCCTTTTTACCCGGAAGGGGGAGGGCAGGTGGGTGATCATGGTTGGGTTGAGGGATCTGGAGGTCGGGGTGATATTTTGGAAACTAGAAAAATGGGAACAAATGTGATCAGTCATACGGCGACACTCAAGGAAGGAATTTTGAAGATAGGGGATGAGGTCCAGTTGGTGGTTGATCAAAAGAGGCGTCGTCGCATTCAAAATCATCATTCAGCGACCCATATTTTGCATGCGGCCCTTCGTCAGGTATTGGGAACCCATGTTCGCCAGGCCGGTTCCCTGGTGGAGCCCGGTCGACTTCGTTTTGATTTTTCTCACTTTGAACCGGTTGATCCTGAGGAATTGAGGCGAATCGAGGATCTTTCAAATGAGGCGATTCGATCCAATCATTCCGTTACTAAGGCCACTCTCTCTTATGAAGAGGCCATGAAGAAAGGGGCCCTCGCTTTTTTTGAGGAAAAATATGGCGATCAGGTGCGGGTTGTGAAGATGGGAGATTATTCCTGTGAACTTTGCGGGGGCTCCCATGTGGAGGCCACGGGTGAAATCGGTTTGATCAAGATTATCAATGAGTCATCAGTGGCTGCAGGGGTTAGGCGCATCGAGGCGGTGGTGGGTGAAGATGGTTTTCAATATTTAAGAGGCATTGACAGGGACCACAAAAATTTGGCCTTGGAACTCAAGACAACCCCTTCGGAGATAAAATCCCGTGTTGTGGGCCTGCAAGAAAAATTAAGGAAGGCCGAAACCGATCTTTTAGAACTCAAGAAAAAAATAGCCATGGGGGGTGGTGGCGGGGGTTCGGGAGGCTTGTCCATTGAAACCATTAAAGGAATCTCGGCCCTCATTCAAAAGGTTGAGGCGGATGATGTGGAGACCTTTCGTTCTCTTTCAGACCAGGCCCTCCAGAAAGTCAAATCCGGCATTGTTGTGTTGGGGTGTGTGATGGACAATAAGGTCTCCATCATTGTCCGTGTCTCCAAGGATCTTATCAAGAAATTTCATGCCGGTAAAATCATTCAAGAACTGGCCCCCCTTGTAGGGGGCAAAGGCGGGGGACGCCCTGATATGGCCCAGGCTGGAGGGCAGAAAGTTGATGGGTTAGAGGCTGCCCTGAAAAAGGCAAGAGGGTTAATTTAGGGGTCTGACTACGCCTGGACCGCGGAAGGAACGATTCCTTTATATTTTTCACCTTTGGTGAAATGCTGGCCCAGGCTGGAGGACAGAAAGTGGAAGGTCTGAGTGCCGCCCTGCAGAGGGCGAAGGAATTAATCTGAGGGATCCCTCACCGCCCCATCATCTTCCCTTTTTTCCAGAGGCTCTTTTTGAAACTTTTTTTGGACTGGTTTTGCACAAATTGAGGTAGGTCTTGGCCATGGAATGGTTGGGGGTGTTTTTTAATACTGTCTGCCAGCATCTTCTAGCCTCAGGGATTTTTCCAAGAGAAAAGTAGGTGAGTCCCAATTCTGTCTGGGCGTGAATGTATTTCGGGGCCATCTTGACCGTTTCTTGAAGGGTTTTCAGTGATCGGTCGAGCTGGTTACAGTCTCGGTAGGCCGTGCCCATATGGGTGCGGATGTCTTTGTATTGGGGACAGAGCCTCAAGGAACACTGATATTCCTCGATCGCCTCTTTGTATTTGCCGACACCGCGATAGGTGTCGGCGAGTGTGGCGTGTAAATTAGCAATCTTGCCGCGGATCATGGGATCCATGTCCGTGACGCCTTTCCCCGCCTTTTTATGAACCTCGCGATAAAGTTGTTTGGCCTTTTGGTATTCCCCAAGATCATTATAAAGGATGGCTAAGTGAAGAGTGGCCTCGGTATAGTCAGGATTGATGTGAATGGCCTTCGAAAAGCTCTCAATGGCATTGGTAAATTTCCCATCGTGGTGATAAATAACCCCCAGCATGTGATAAAGATCGGCGTAATGGGATCCTTCCTGGAGGACCTTGAGGAGATATTGTTCTGCCTCGGAGTATTTTTTTTGTTCAAAACACTTCTTGCCCAGTTGGAAGAACTCTTGGGTCGTTACTGTCATAACGGCGCTCCTTGGTGAAGCCACTTGTCAATATTAGAGTCCCAGTTTTCCAGTAAGCCTTTTAGCATAACGTCCTGCCGGGAAACGGGACTCAAGAATATTAAAGATTCCTAAGGCCTCTGTTTTTTGAGACAATTTTATATGAGAAAGGGCCAAATAGTAAAGGGCTTGTTCATCAATGCCCAGAGCTGGATAGTTTTGATAAACCTCCTCAAATCGCGGAATGGCCGCAATATATTCACCCGTCCGGTAATAAAAACGTCCAACATAATAAATCCGGCTGGCGACCCGACGACGGGCCTCTTCCCATTTTTCCTTATTGATTTCAGTGTATTGACTGTAGGGGTAATACTTGAGGAGGATCTCAAAATAATTAATGGCGTCGTCTAAATATTGCTGGTCCCGATCAATGGCCTTGGGTGTTTCTTTTAGGTAACTCAAGCCTGTGCGGTAGTAGGCATAGTCCAGTTTGGGATGAACGGGGTTGAGTTTGATAAAGTTTCGGTAGGTTTCGGTGGCAAGGAGGTACTCTTTTTGACGGAATTGATTATCGGCAATATACAGATCCGCTTCAATCGCCTCGGGAGATCCGGGATAGCGTCCTTTGAGGGTTTCCAGGCAGTTGATGGCTTTTTCGTGTTTATTTTTTTGGCCGAGTTTTTGACATTGTACCAGAAGGGAGGCGGGGGGAAGAGAGGCATCTATTTCTTTTCCAGAACAACCCCCGTAGACGCTAAGGATCAGTGGTAACAAAACAAGTAAGATTTTTTTGAACCGAGGCACAAGCTATTCCTTAATTTACTTTAGATTTTTGAGCCCTTCTTCAATACGGTCAAGGCCCTTTTCAATATCCTTCATCGAAAGGGCATAGGAAAGACGCATGTTGTTGGGGGCCCCAAAACCTTCCCCCGGAACGACAGCAACCCGATGTTGATCGAGGAGATAATCTGCCAGATTTTGGGCCGTATTTATTGTTTTTCCATTTGCCGATTTTCCGAAACAGGCAGAGATATTGGGAAATACATAGAAGGCGCCCTGGGGTTTAAAACATTTGATGCCGGGGATTTGCGAAAAACGACTTAAAATATAATCACGGCGCTCTTTAAAGGCTGCAATCCATCCTTTAAGAAAATCCTGCGATCCATTGAGTGCGGTGATGCAGGCATATTGAGTGGGAGTGTTGATGTTGCTGGTCACCTGTCCTTGCAACTTTGACATGGCGGAGACGATTTCTTTGGGTCCGGCGGCATATCCCATACGCCAGCCCGTCATGGAATAGACCTTGGAGGCGCCGTTAACGGTAATGGTCAATTTTTTGATATCTTCGTTGAAGGAGGCGATACTTTTAAAAACAAATCCATCATAGATAATTTTTTCATAGATTTCATCGGCGATGCAGTGGATGTTGTGTGTGACAATGACCTGGGCCAGGGCCTTTAGCTGATCAGCGTTGTACGCAGACCCAGTGGGGTTGGAGGGGCTATTGATCACGACGGCCTTGGTTTTTGGGGTGATGGCCTTTTCCAGGTCCTCCGGGGTTATGCAAAAACCATTTTCTTCCCTGGTTTGTATCACGACCGGTTTGGCGTCATTTAAAAGGACCTGATCGGGATAACTCACCCAATAAGGGGCAGGGATGATGACTTCATCACCTTCCTGAAAGAGCACTTGGGCAATGTTATAAAGGGAGTGTTTGCCCCCACAAGAGACGATAATTTCATCCAGATTATAATCGAGCTGATTGTCCCGTTTAAATTTCTGCTGAACAGCCTTTTTAAGATCGGGAAGTCCGCTTTCAGGGGTGTATTTCGTCTTTCCTTCACGGATGGCCTTGATGGCGGCCTCCTTGATAAAGTCCGGGGTATCAAAATCAGGTTCTCCCGCGGCGAAGCCGACGACGTCGATCCCTTCAGCCTTCATGAGCTTTGCCTTGGCCGTGATCGCCATTGTGGGAGAGGGTTTGATGCGTTGGACGCGTTCAGTCAGTTTCATAGTGCCATCCTATTTAAGAAGTTTTTCTTTCAACTTTTTGGCGATGGAGGGATCCAGCATCCCCTCGACGGGGCCCCCCAAACGGGCAATTTCCTTAATGAGGGAAGAGCTGAAGTGGGAATACCGGGATTCAGCCATCATAAAGAGTATTTCAATATTGGGGGCTAGTTTTCGATTGGCCAGTGACATTTGATTCTCAAATTCATAATCAGAGACCGTTCTTAGGCCCCGGATGATGACATTGACCTTTTTTGATTTGGCGTAGTCCACCAAGAGGCGGTCTTCAAATTTGTCCACCTCGATACTGGCATTGTCCTTAAAAATTTTTTTTAGAAGAGAGACGCGTTCATCAGGGGTAAAGACGGATTGTTTTGTTGAATTGATGGCCACGGCCACAATCACCCGATCAAAGACCTTGGAGGCCCGTTCAATGACATTCATATGCCCCTCGGTGGGGGGGTCGAACGAACCGGGATAGATGACAGCGTTACCCATGACTTATTAATCAGTTCAAAACTGCTTACTAACAGTCTCAAAATTGTATAGACATTTGGGGACTGTCAGTATTACAGGACCGGCTGTTAGCCCTATCGGGCTGTCTATATTATTTCGGTCCTGTTAATAATACTGGGCAGATCATTATATAATTAATGTACTGCCCTGTAAAAAGGTTATGTAAGTTTGCCCATATTGACGGGATTGAAGGCGGCATAACCCTTCAATCTCGTTGATGGATTCTCTGGGTGAATGTTCTACGACAATCCAACCCTCATGGGCAAGGATTTTTTCCCGACTAATTTGGTCGAGTGTCGGACCGACCAAATCTTGGTCATAGGGGGGGTCCACAAAGATGAGATCAAATCGAAGCCCCCGACGGCTCAAAAGGGGGAGGGCCTTGGAGACCCCCTTTTTATGGACCTCGGCCCTGTTTTCAAAGTGGCAAAGGGCAAGGTTTTTTCGGATCAAAAAAACGGCACTTTGAAGGTGATCAATGAAAATGGCTTTTTGGGCCCCCCGGGAAAGGGCCTCGATCCCCACGCTGCCGGTCCCTGCAAAGAGGTCGAGAACAGAGGTGTCCCGGATGTTTCCGAGGATATTAAAGATCGCCTCGCGGACGGCATCGAGGGCAGGGCGGATTTTAATGGTCTTAGGGCCGGCCAACCGCCGTCCCTTGGACTCTCCGGCAATTACTCTCATAGTGGGGGATGTGTAACATGGTATCAAAAAGAGGGCAAGTGAGGTGCATGCCGTATTTCTATGAGACAAACCCATTGACATTCACCCTTTCTTCGCCCTTTAATCCTCGAATTCAATACCAGGAGAGATTATGAGAAAAAAGATTAGGGGTTCTGTAATTATTTTTGTGCTCTTCATGTTTTGTGGATCCTTGACCCCCGCCTCGGCGAAGGATGTCTATTTGTTGAAGAGAAAACTCAACACCGTCCAGGTCAAAAAGGCCGATTCCGGGTTGTTGGAAAAGACAAAACTAAACCATCCGCATCTATTTGATTCGGAAGATCTCAAAAATATCCTTTCCTCCATCCGCTTTTCGAAGCAGATTTTGATTATTAAGGATATTGACAACGCCCCCCTGTTTCCCTCGGAGACACTGGATGAATTGCTGCCTCATTTGGTGGAGGCCTTTAGATTGGCCGAGCCCGATCAGGTCGTCTTTTTTTCTTACATCGTTCAAAATCCGAAGTTTCTGATCCGCAACGATCATTTGACCTTTTGCCGGGCCTTCATTGTGGGGGATGAACTGCATCTCGAGTTTGGCAAGCTTTACGCCAAGCTCTTTGGCGATTATCAAAAGAAAAACGAGCAGAGGCTGGTCAATCACGCGAGGGGTTTGAGGGTCTCTCTCGAACCGACAGAGGGGCAATATCTGGATCCCAACGATCCCAAGACGCTCATCGTTGATTTGAAGAGGGATTATGCCGTCATTGTGGCGGAGCGTGAAAAAAGGGATCGGGAACAGATCAAAAAGGTGGGGGTAAAAAAGGATGAAGTCCCCCTGCCCTTAGAGCCCGTCGCGGCGACCCGTGATCACTCAAAAAAATCCGCGGACACCCTGGTCTCCCCATCTCCTCAGTCCTCCGTTGAGGAGAGGCTAAGGGT
>MGSF01000036.1 GCA_001798715.1 Deltaproteobacteria bacterium RIFCSPLOWO2_02_FULL_50_16
CAATACAACCTCCAGCAGGAAAAGATGGCGACCGAAATCTGCTTCAGCGGAGTCCAGGGCCTCTCCAAGGCCCGTCAAACCCTCCCCGATCTCATTGTCCTCGATCTCATGCTTCCCGACATGGGGGGGTTAGAGATCTGCAAGGTCTTAAAGTCCGATTCCAAGACCAAAGGCATTCCCATCTTGATGGTCACGGCCAAGGGGGAAGAGGTGGACCGGATCGTCGGTTTTGAGGTGGGGGCCGACGACTACTTGACCAAACCCTTTAGTCCCCGAGAACTCCTCTTAAGGATCAAGGCCATCCTCAGGCGCCTCAAGGATCGTGAAGGGAAAGAAAAGGTAACCCCCCAGTCCTTTGGCCTTCTGCACGTGGATCCCTCAAAATTTCAAGTGACTGTCGGTAAGGAAAATATTCGACTCACCGCCCTCGAATTCAAACTCCTCCAGCACCTCCTCCTGAACAAGGGCCGCATTGCCACGCGGGACAACCTCCTCGATCACGTGTGGAGATACGACGCCGCCGTGACCACGAGGACCGTGGATACCCATATCAAAAGGCTCCGGGAAAAACTCGGTAAGGCGGGCGCTTACATCGAGACGATTCGCGGGGTCGGTTACCGTTTTAAGGAAAAACCTTAAGTGGATGAAGGCCCTTCATGAAGACTAAACTCCTGTGGAAACTCTTTGGCGCCATTGTGTTGGTCGTCTTCTTGAGCCTCACCCTCCTCTATTTCCACCTCACAAAGACCTTGACTCATCATCTTTCCCTCTCGATCGAAAGAGGGCTTCAGGAAAATGCCCTCCTGATTCGAGACCAACTAGACGCCCTTCCTATAACGGACTGGGAGATCCAAAAAATGGACCCCCTGGCAGATCAGACAGCTATCGAGATCAAGGCCCGGGTGACAATTATGAATGAACGGGGAAAGGTCATCGGGGATTCTGGATTGGGGGGAGAGGACTTGGAAAAAGTCGAAAACCACCTTGAGCGTCCCGAGGTCCAGACCTCGCTCCATCAGGAATTTGGGATGAGTCGCCGCCATTCCATGACCATTGGGACCGATATGATGTATGTCGCGATCAAGGCCCGCCATGGCTTTGTCCGGGTGGCCCTCCCCCTTCATGTTGTCGCCCAAACAACAAAAACCATCAAAAAATCGATCGCCTTTTCTTCCCTCATGGCCCTGGTCCTGGCGAGTCTTGTGGGCTTTTTTCTCTCACACCCTTTTAGCCGCTCTCTTAAAGAGATGTCCGACATCGCTGACCATATCGTTCAAGGGGATTTTTCGAAGCGTCTCCTCTCCATGAGAAAGGATGAACTGGGGACCCTTGCCAAGGCCATTAATACCATGGCCGTAAGCCTTGAGAGACAGTTTTCGACGATCGAGACTGAAAAGAATCAACTCAAGACGATTCTCGAGGGGATGGTGGAAGGGGTCCTTGTCACCAATGCACAAGGTGAGATCCTCCTCGCCAATCCGGCCCTCCAATCCATCCTCGGCCTCGGAGATTCCTCCCTGGGAAGGACCCTTCTGGAATGTGTCAGAAATAAGATGATCCATGAGTCTATCCAAAGGGTCCTTCAGGGGGGAAAACCGGAGGAACAGGAGGTCCTCCTGGGGGCGGGGTCCCGAGAAAGATATTTGATCCTCCATGCGGTGCCCTTGACGATGAACGGAAAAAATAAGGGTTCGGTCTCCGTCTTCTACGATGTCACCAACCTCCGAAAATTGGAGCGGGTACGACAAGAATTTGTCGCCAATGCCTCCCATGAGTTAAAGACACCCCTGACCAATATCTTGGGTTATGCCGAGACGCTGAGGCGAGGGGCCCTTCAGGAAGCCAATGCAGCTCGCTTTATTGAGAAGATCGAAAACCACGCAATTCAATTAAAAAACCTGGTCGACCACATCCTCAAGCTCTCCGAGATCGAGTCGGGGCACCTGGAGTTACACCCCACCCCCCTTCATCTGGAAACCCTCCTTGCAGAACTCCAAGGGGATTTTGAAGAGGCCCTTTTTAAGAAGAGACTCCTCTTTGAAAAGAGGATGCCTCCCGGCTTCTTGGTCCATGCGGATCCCTCCATCCTAAAACAAATCCTTAAAAACCTCTTAGACAACGCCATCCAATACACCTCAGAAGAGGGAAAGATCACCGTGGCCGCTGAGACCGTGGGGCACTTTCATCGAGTGACCGTCTTCGACACGGGAATCGGCATCCCCGAAAAGGACCTCCCCCACATCTTCGAACGCTTCTACTGCGTCGACAAGGCCCGATCACGGGAG
Source organism: Deltaproteobacteria bacterium RIFCSPLOWO2_02_FULL_50_16 (assembly GCA_001798715.1). Lineage (GTDB taxonomy): Bacteria > UBA10199 > UBA10199 > 2-02-FULL-50-16 > 2-02-FULL-50-16 > 2-02-FULL-50-16. The sequence continues at coordinate 2,286 of MGSF01000036.1, forward strand.
GGGGGTGGAACTGGCTTAGGACTCTCGATCGTCAAACACCTCGTCCAGGCCCAGGGAGGCGAGGTCGGGGTCGAAAGCCAACTAGGAAACGGCTCTTCGTTTTTCTTTACCCTCCCCATCAAGTAACAACCCTCTTTTGCACCTATTGATCAACAGGTACGGTCAGCCGGCATGGTGACCCGAGCGCTGGATACGGCAAAACTGACCCACTGGGGCTACTCAGGTGGTCTTCTAAATGTTTCAGGGTTGTTACTTCAATGTCACAAAGATGTCTTATTATGAAAATAAAGGAGAAGAAAATGAAAACAAAAATGATGTCAAAAATCCTCACCCTCACCCTGGGACTTGTGTCCTTGAGTTTGTCAACCACGACAATCTGGGCCGGGCCCGTGATCAAGATCGACGGTTCCTCGACGGTCTATCCGATCACCGAGGCGATGGCCGAGGAGTTTCAGAAATCCAAAGGGGGAGCGGTTAAAGTCACCGTCGGGATCTCCGGGACGGGCGGGGGATTTAAGAAGTTTTGCCGGGGGGAAACGGACATCTCCGACGCCTCCCGTCCCATTCTCAAAAAAGAGATGGAGGACTGCTACCTGCAGGGCATCAAATACATCGAGCTCCCGATCGCCTACGATGCCCTGACCGTCATGGTAAACCCTCAAAATAGTTGGGTCACCTCTATGACGATGGCTGAGCTTAAGAGGATCTGGGCCCCCGAATCCCAGGGTCAGGTCCTCAAGTGGAACCAGGTCCGGCCCGAGTGGCCGACTGAACCCCTGAAACTCTATGGGCCCGGCTCGGACTCAGGGACCTTTGACTACTTTACGGAGGCGGCCGTCGGAAAGGCCAAGGCGAGCCGAGGGGACTACACCGCGAGCGAGGACGATAACGTCCTCGTCCAGGGGATCGCCAACGACAAAGGGGCCTTGGGTTACTTTGGATTTGCCTACTATATCGAAAATAAGGACAAACTGAAGGCCGTCGCCATCGACGGAGGCAAGGGCCCCGTCCTTCCGTCCCCTCAGACCGTGGAAAATGGGGCCTATCAGCCCCTCTCCCGTCCCATCTTCATCTACGTCAGTACCCAGGCCATAAACAAGCCGGAGGTTAAGGAGTTTGTCGAATTCTATCTGAAGAACGCCCCCACCCTCGTCCCCCAAGTGAAGTATGTCCCCCTCCCGCCGGCGGCCTATGCCGCCGACCTGGGACGTTTTCAGAACAAAAAGGTGGGCACGGCCTTCTCGGGAGTCGAGGCGGTGGGATTAAAGGTGGAGGAGATCCTCAAACGTGAACCTAAACTCTAAAAAGGGTCAACGCCGATGGCTCCGCGAGAGATTTATCACAACGACCCTTTTTCTCGCGGCTTTTTCCTCCATCGTGATTACGGGGGGGATCGTCGGGGTCTTGGTTTTTGAATCGATGAGTTTCTTCCAAAATGTTTCTCTGATCGACTTTCTCACGGATCGGGAGTGGACTCCGCTTTTCTTGAATCCCCACTACGGGATCCTCCCCCTCATCACCGGGACCCTTGTGACGACAGGGGTCGCCCTCCTCGTCGCCATTCCTCTCGGGACAATCGCCGCCGTTTATTTGAGCGAATATGCCCCGCATCGCCTTCGAGAAACGACTAAACCGGTCCTAGAACTCCTGAGTGCGGTCCCCACGGTCGTCTATGGTTACTTTGCCCTCCTCTTTGTGACCCCCCTCCTCCAAAAGATCATTCCGGGTCTCCCCGGTTTCAACATGCTCTCAGCGGGGCTTGTGATCGGGGTGATGATCATTCCTTACGTCAGTTCCTTAAGCGAGGACGCCATGAGGGCCGTCCCGATGCATATCCGCGAGGCCTCCTATGCGATGGGGGCCACCCGTCTCCAGACCTCATTCAATGTGGTCGTCCCTTCCGCCCTCTCGGGGATCGCCGCCGCCTATATCTTGGGGATCTCCCGCGCCATTGGGGAGACGATGGTCGTCGCAATCGCCGCCGGGATGCAACCCAACTTGACCTGGGACCCCACAAAACCTGCCGAGACCATCACGGCCTATATCGTCCAGGTGAGTCTCGGGGATCTCCCCCATGGGAGTCTTGGCTATCAAACGATTTTTGCGGCCGGTCTCACCCTTTTTCTTTTTACCCTCATCTTTAATATTGCGGGGCATGTCTTTCGAAGACGCTTTCGGGAGATTTATTAAAATGAAAGACTTAAAAACCCTCATTGCCCGACGAAAATTCTTGGATCTCCTGTTTGCCATTGTCGGTCTCCTGGCCCTGATGGTGGGGGTCTTCACACTCTTGGCCCTCATCATTGACCTTGCCTTAGATGGGATGTCCCGCCTTTCTTTGAGTTTTTTCTTCTCCTATCCCTCCCGTTTCCCCGAGGAGGCCGGGATCCTCTCGGCGTGGGTGGGGACGATCCTCGTCATGTTCGTCACGGCGACAACGGCGGTCCCTTTAGGGATCGCCTCCGGGATCTATCTTGAGGAGTATGCCCCCAAGAACTGGTTCACGGACATAATCGAGATCAACATTGCCAACCTCGCCGGGGTTCCTTCCATCATCTATGGCCTCATGGCCCTGGGGCTCTTTGTCTACAAACTCCACTTAGGCCAGAGCGTCCTGACCGCAGGATTGACCCTGGGACTCCTCATCCTCCCCATTGTGATTATGGCCACCCGTGAGGCCATCCGGGCGATCCCAACGAGTATCCGTGAGGCGGCCTACGCCGTAGGAGCTACCAAATGGCAGACCGTCCAAGACCACGTCCTCCCCTATTCCCTGGGAGGGATCCTGACGGGGGTCATTATCGGTCTCTCGCGAGCGATTGGAGAAAGCGCCCCCCTCTTGACGATCGGGGCGCTGACCTTTATCGCCTTTCTCCCGGATCCCCCCCTTCAGACCCACTTTCCCTTTTTCTCATTTGAGTGGCTCCTGTCTCCGTTTACCGTCCTTCCCATCCAGATGTTTAATTGGGTCTCCCGCCCCCAGGCCGCCTTTCACCTCAATGCCGCCGCGGCGGGACTGGTCTTGCTTGTCATGACCCTCACCATGAACGGTGTGGCGATCTACGTTCGTTATCTCTTTAGAAAGAGGATTCAATGGTAAAAGCGGAGGCCAAAAATTTGAGTTTCTATTACGGCTCAGTCCAGGCCTTAAAAAATATTACCCTCCCGATCCTTGAGCACCGTGTCACGGCCCTGATCGGTCCCTCGGGTTGCGGCAAATCGACTTATCTCCGCTGTTTCAACCGGATGCATGACCTCTATCCCTATAAACATTATGAAGGAGAAATTATCCTCCATCCTGAAGGGATTAATATTATCAGCCCAGAAGTGGACCCCATCGAGATTCGGATGCGGGTGAGCATGGTCTTCCAAAAACCGAATCCCTTTCCCAAGTCCATCTATGAAAACGTCGCCTACGGTCTCCGCGTTCGAGGGATCACTAAACGAAGGTTGGTCGATGAAAATGTAGAAAAGGCTTTAACCGAGGCCGCCCTTTGGGAGGAGGCCAAGGATCGCTTGAACGATCTGGCCTTTAATCTCTCCGGCGGTCAACAGCAGCGACTCTGTATTGCCCGTGCCTTGGCCACAAACCCAGAGATCCTCCTTTTTGACGAACCGACCTCGGCCTTGGACCCGATTGCCACGGCCCGGATTGAGGAATTGATCCACGAACTCAAAAACCGCGTCACCATCCTCATCGTGACCCATAACATGCAGCAGGCGGCCCGGGTCTCGGATCAAACGGCCTTCCTCTACCTGGGCGAACTTATTGAATATGGAGAGACCAAAACCCTCTTTACAAACCCAAAAGAAAAGAGGACAGAGGACTATATCACAGGGAGGTTCGGTTAATGGAACACACCGACAAATACTACGAACAAGAATTAAAAGGCTTAAAAGAGGTCATCCTTAAAATGGGGGGACTGGTGGAAGAGATGATCACCTTGTCACTTAAGTCCCTGACGGAAAGAGATACAGATCCGGGGGAGGCCATTGACCAACGAGAACGGGAAGTGAACTCCCTGGAGATAGACATTGATGATCGGTGCCTCCAGATGTTGGCCCTGAGACAACCCACCGCCTCGGACCTCCGCTTCATCACCATCGGACTCAAGATCGGTAAGGATTTAGAGCGGATTGGCGATCTGGCCATCAACATCTACGAACAGGCCCAGGAACTCAATCATGAACCTCCCCTCAAACCCTATATCGACCTTCCCTTGTTGGCAACAAAGACACAGGCGATGGTCAAAAAGGCCCTCGATGCCTTTGTCAACCAAGAAGCCGGACACGCCCAAGAGGTTTGTGCCATGGATGATGAGGCCGACGATCTCAATCAGAAGATCTTCCAAGACCTGGTCGGCCTCATGCAAAAAAATCCAGAGGCCGTCTTGCGGGGAACACGGCTTATCACCTGCGCCAAACACCTGGAAAGGATGGCGGATCACGCCACCAATATTGCCGAGCAGGTCATCTTCATGGTCCAGGGAAGGGATATCCGTCATGGAAGAAGTCTCTAAAATATCCTTTTTCCCTTGCACCCCCGCCTTCCTTCCCCTATGGATAAGGGCCTCACACCAAAAAAGGGGGCTCTATGAACGGAAACGGGGAATTTGATCTGCAAAAAATTATCAACCAATTCAGTGCCAAGGGGAAAGG
>MGSF01000037.1 GCA_001798715.1 Deltaproteobacteria bacterium RIFCSPLOWO2_02_FULL_50_16
GTGGGGATGGGTGATATAGATGGGGATGGGTTGTTGGATGTAGTTGTATCGGCATCGAAAGAATCGAATCCTCATACTGTTATTGTGAAGGCGTATCAGAATGACTCCTATTAGTTTGTTGTGTGAATGGGTAGATGTGCTTAAGTTGATAAGTGCCTAAGTTGGTAAGTTTTTGAGTTTGTGAGTTTCCGAGTTGACGGGGATGGGAAATTGAAATAAGGACACACACAGCATGTCTGAAAAGAAAATTAAAGCAAAACCGCTGACTCTTTCTCAATTGATTCAATTTTATAACCGCACCATTGAACCATGTTTTCAAGGTCTTGAAAAAGGGATGGAGGACTTTCGACAAGAAGTGACTCAGCGTTTTCAAGAGGTTGACGGGCGGTTTGATAATCTCTACAAGAAATTCGAGGATTTGAGGCAGGAATATTTGATTGTCAATGAGCAGATAAAACGCCTGGCGACAGGTTTTTAAAGAGGACACATCTCGCCAATCCACTGATCACGGCCTTGCTTTAGAGGGAGATAGGTATGTAGAGTAATCAGTTTTCTGATAACAATGCCAAAATTCAACGAAAAACAAGTCGCAGTGTAAGAAAAGGAAAGTTTTAGCTAAGAGTTGACAAAAATTTGTAAATTAGCTAAAATAAATTCATGACTTTTAAATCCACCACAGCGACGAAAATAAAGAACAACCTCGGAGATTATCTTATAGAGGCCGCCCAGAAAAAGCATCCCGTGGTCATTGAAAAATATGGGAGACCCTATGCAGTGCTTGTAGGGTTTCAGACATGGCAAGAAATGACGGGAAAACTCCCAAGACACAGCCTTCCTTGGATAGAAGCATGTCAAAAGCTGTCAGAGGAGATTCAAAGGACCCATCGCAAAAAACAAACTTCAGCCATTAGACTTATCCAGGAGCTGCGTCACGAGGACTAATTTTTATGGAAGCCTGTTTGGATGCCAATGTCTTCGTCTCTTGTCTGACGCCGGAAGAGGATCACGAAGAGAGTCTTCAACTTGTAAAAATCCTTTCAGAGCAGGACGTATCCTTATTTGAACCTTCCCTCGTTATTTTTGAAGTTGTTTCTGTCCTACGTAGAAAGGTTTTGTTAAAAGAAATCACTCAAATCCAGATGGATAAGGCCGTAGACCTATTTTTTCAACTCCCCTTGTTGCTCCAATGGCAAGACTATATTTTGAAGAAAGCAGGGCGGTTTTCAAGAAAACTTGGCTTGAAAAATGTCTATGACAGCTCTTATCTTGCTGTCGCTCAGGCTCGAGAGATTCCCTTGATTACCCTGGATAAAGACTTTCACAAAAAGGGGCAAAAGGTTTACAAGAATCTTTTCTCCGTGCGTGAGTATCTACGCAAAATTTAATTTTCCATTCAAATTATTGGCTGTACCATTAATATTGATTTATGAGTTGTTTTCGTATACATCGTTGTGCCAGTCCCCTCTCGATCAGGAAAAGAGGGCGGGGGCATCCAAACGAGTGGGGCGATTGTCTTGAAGATCAAGCGGGGCGCGGTCCCTTTTACAAGTCAGTTCATTAGTATATTCATTCTCGCGATTTTTCTTTTTTTGAACACCTCTTGTACGGAGCCCAGTGTTAATCTGAGTGATCTTCCCCCCGCGGATCCTGCCTCAGGGGGGAATGACTCTCCCTTTAAAATAACGGCCGTCCAGGGAGATCGAAGTGAGACCCGGTTTCGAAGCTCACTCGTCATTCATGGTGTTGATTTTCCCGACAAGGTGGTCCTCCAGCTCCTCGATGCCGACACACCGGAAAATATCAGGCATGAGGCACTTTCTATTGTCTCTCATTCCCGTTCCCAGATCGTCGTGTCCCTTCCCCCATCATTAGAACCCGGGAAATATATTCTTAAGATTGTCGATTTGTTGGTGCCCGATCTCTCCGCCCAGTCGAATCCCATTGAGATCCTTCGAGGAGAAGTGGGGCCTCAAGGGCTTTCCGGCCCTCAGGGTCTCGCTGGGGCGGAGGGTCCTCAGGGTGAAAAGGGGGCCAAGGGAGATAAGGGGGACCAGGGAAATCCTGGTCTGCCAGGGGCTAATGGGGCCCCGGGAATCCCCGGTCTCCAAGGCCCTATGGGACCTTCCGGGACCAATTTTTTGACAGAATCCTCGGGGAATATAAGCGGTGGGCAAGAGCTTGTGTACGCGGCCTTCCCATTAGCTGTAGATCAGAGCGCCACTATTTTGGAGACCTTTGATATCTATCGTCCGGATCTCTTCGATTATCTTGATAGTCTGGCCGAAATAGCAGTGGGCTGCGAAGACAGCAATGACTTGTTGCTCAATTTTCAACTTAAAGAGATCTTGCGCTGTTCTGTGAGTATTGTCGGAGGAGAGGGCTGGCTTGCGACAACAGGCATCACTTCTTGCGGGCGTTCTACTTATCCGGTAGCCATAGGCGATGATCGTATGACCGTTCAATGCGCCCTCCTTCCCGTCTCTATTCGTATGCTGGGGAAGGCCTTGCACGAAAAACATTTTTGTATGAGTCAGGAAGTCACCTTGGATATTTTATTGGATGCGTGGTGTCTGCGTATCCCTAATGGATAAGGGGTTACAAGTCTATTCATGTGAAGCCGCGATTTGAATGGCTGGATCATACGGGGGATGTCGGGATCAGGGTTTATGGCCGTGATCTCCGGGAAATTTTTGTTTATGCCACAAAGGCCTTGAGAGAAGCCCTTGTTTCTGGAGAGGGCCGGAGGCAAAAAAAACCTTTGGTGATCGATCTCTGTGGCGATTCTTCCGAAATCCTCCTCCTCCACTTTTTAAAAGAGATCCTCTATTTTTTTGAGACCCAGAAGGGTCTGCCTCTTCGGTTGGATATAAAAAAACTAGAAGAAAATCATATAGTTGCTGACGTATGGACGGATCTTTTTGATCCGCGTTATCATGTCCTGAAGACGGAAATCAAGGCCGTGACGTATCATCAATTGTCGATTCAAAAGGTGGAGCAGGGTTATCAGGCACAAGTGATTTTTGATGTTTAGAGGTTCCCGCAATGTATCAGTTGAAGAGGAAAGTAGAATGGAAGGCCCTCAATTAGAAAAAATAGATGACTTCACCTGGCGGATCCCCAGGCAAGGTCCCATGCGCACGGAGGGGATCCTCTTTGCCAATGAGACCCTCATGAAGGGTATCCGGGGTGATGAGTGTGTCCAGCAGGTCATGAATGTCGCCTGCCTCCCGGGTATCGTGGGCCCGTCGATCGCCATGCCCGATATCCACTGGGGCTACGGATTTCCCATCGGGGGGGTCGCGGCCTTTGATTCTCGTGAAGGGGTCGTCTCTCCAGGGGGTGTGGGGTACGACATCAATTGCGGGGTGCGCCTGATCCGGACTCATCTGGAGGAGAAAAAGGTTCGTCCTCAGATAAGGGGTCTTATCGAGGCCCTCTTTCGGGAGATTCCTGCCGGTGTGGGGTCCCGCCGTCATGATGTCCGCTTATCGGTTGAGGACGAAAAACAAGTCCTCTCCAAAGGGGTTCGATGGGCGGTGGAGAACGGTTTTGGGGAGGCCCAGGACCTTGAGAGGATCGAATCCCATGGGACACTCCCCGGGGCGGATCCCTCTTGCGTGTCTCAAAGGAGTTTGGAAAGGGGGCGGGATCAATTGGGGACCTTGGGGTCGGGCAATCATTTTTTGGAAATAGAGGTTGTTCAGGAAATTTTTGATCTCAATGTGGCCCGCGCCTTTGGGCTTTTTGAGGGACAGGTCGTCGTCCATATTCATTCGGGATCGAGGGGACTGGGTTATCAGATTTGTGATGATTATATCGAGGTGATGCTGAAGGCGGCCCAAAAATACAAAATAGATCTTCCCGACCGTCAGCTTTGCTGTGCCCCCCTCGCTTCTCAGGAGGCCCAGGATTATCTGGCGGCGATGTCGGCGGCGGCCAATTATGCCTTTTGCAACCGGCAACTCATGACCCATTTTACCCGCCGGGCCTTTGAGAATTTTTTCAAGGCCTCCCCCGGCGATCTTGGGATGGAGATTGTCTACGACGTCGCCCACAATATCGCCAAGATGGAGGATCATGTCTGGAAGGGTGAAAAGAAAAGGGTCTGTGTCCACCGAAAAGGCGCCACACGGGCCTTTCCGGCGAATCATCCAGAATTGACAGCCCAATATCAATCTGTCGGCCAACCCGTTTTTATCCCCGGAGACATGGGGCGGTATTCCTATGTCCTGGTGGGGGAGCCCAGGGCCATGGAGATCGCCTTTGGATCCTGCTGCCATGGGGCCGGACGGGTGATGAGCCGGATGAAGGCAAAAAAGGCCTCCAAGGGCAGGAATATCTTTCGTGAAATGGAGGATCGTGGCATTATTGTGAGATCCCAGAGTCTGGATGGGGTACGGGAGGAGATCTCGGAGGCCTATAAAGATGTGGCTGATGTTGTCGATGTCGTCCATCATGGAGGCCTCGCACGCAAGGTGGCCAAGCTCTGTCCCATGGGGGTGATTAAGGGGTGATGCGTTTCTTCTTTTCATTATTGGTTTTGTTATTGGGGTTTTTTTCAGGGGTTCGGATTGTCCCGGCCCAGGTCCCCTTGTTGTTGGATAAAAAAATTGTAGACCTCACCCATCCCCTCGCAACCGGCATGCCGTATTTTCCGGGAAATATCCCTTTCTCGATTCATCCCTTGATCAAGGCAGAGGAGGGTTATCAGATGAGTGTCTTTTCGGCATCGGAGCATCACGGGACCCATTTGGATGCGCCTTCCCACTTTTTTTCCAAAAAGACCACTGTTGATAAGATCCCCTTAGACTTCCTTTTGCGACCGGTCGTTAAAATAGATGTGAGTCAAAAGGTGGAAAAAAATTCCGACTATCGCTTAAGCGTCGATGACATCAGGTCCTGGGAAAAAGAGAATGGACCCATTCCCAAGGGGAGTTATGTCATGCTCTATACGGGTTGGGACGAGAGATGGCCTCAACCCGCGGCCTATATCAATCAGGATGATAAGGGGGAGATGCATTTTCCTGGATTTTCTTGTGAAGCTGCCCAATACTTGGTGGATGGATGCCATGTGCAGGGTGTGGGGATCGATACCTTGAGTGGAGATGCGGGGCTTGAAAAAGATTTTTGTGTTCATCGTATAATTTTAAAATGGGAAAAATTTATTATTGAGAATGTGGCCAATTTGAGTCAGCTTCCCCCCAGAGGAAGTTATATTTTGGTGGCCCCGCTAAGATTGGCCGAGGGGAGCGGGGCGCCGGCAAGGGTGTGGGCATGGCTTCCATAAATGTGGCGATTGTCGGGGCGGGGCCTGCGGGCTCGTATTTGGCCTACCGCTTGGCACAATACGGGATCGAGGTCCTCCTCTTTGATTTTAGGGCCCCCTGGGACAGGCCCTGTGGGGGCGGTGTGACGGGCAAGGTGATTGAGGCCATTCCATTGTTAAAGGAATTTTCCGGTTTTTACGAGGTACATCACCTGCATTTTATCTCCCCTTCGGGACATCAGTGCCAGATCGAGGTCCCGGAGGGTTTTTTCTCCCTCTCCCGCAAGGAGCTCAATCAATTTTTGCTCGGTCATGCCCAGAAGGCGGGGGCGTCTTTTATTCCAAAAAAGGTAAAAGAGATCTATTGGCGAGGAGGGCAGGAGGTCTGGGAGATACGCACGGAGGATGGGGAACAATATCTGGCGTATCATTTGATCGGGGCGGATGGGGCCAATAGTTTTGTGGCCCAAAAGCTCCAATTGCCCAAACCCTTGGAGGCCCCCTTGACCTTGGGCGTGGGGTATCATTTTCCCTATGATTTTGAACGTGTGGCCACGATTAAATTTTTGGATGACCTCCCCGGCTTTCTGTGGGTCCTTCCCCATGAAAACCAAAGTACGGTGGGAATTGTTGCGACGGCCCCCCTCCTTCACGGACAACGGCTTTTTGAGAAGCTGGATCAATTCATCAGTCAATATTACGAGCTCGAAATTTCAGACCAGATGCGAAGATTTGTGGGCTCGATTCCCTGGTATGAAAAGTTTCAGGCCGACAGGATTATGGGCCATCGGTGGACGATGATCGGGGATGCGGCGGGCTGGGTGGATATGGTTTCAAAAGAGGGTATTTATTACAGTCTTATGAGTGCGGCGACCCTGGGAGAGGCCATGGGGGTGTCCCTTCCCGATGGGGACTATCGTCCACTGTGGAAGGAGGGCCTGCTTCCCATGCTCCAGCAGCTCAATGCCGCCCGGCGCTGGTACAAGAGATTTTATCGGTACAAAAAATTGGACAAAATGATCGAAAGGACCCGAGGGAGCCTGTCTTATCAAAAATTGGTCATCGATTTTTTGAGCGGTCGGCAGACGTATTCCCGTTTGCGGCGGCG
>MGSF01000038.1:0-136 GCA_001798715.1 Deltaproteobacteria bacterium RIFCSPLOWO2_02_FULL_50_16
AGCTGAGTCGACTGCGATGCTTTTCGGATCGTTAAGCTTTGCTGCTGTTGCCGGTCCACCGTCTCCGGAGAATCCTCTAGTACCGTTTCCAGCAACGGTGGTGATCGTACAAACCTCTTCTCCGACCGAAACGGCT
>MGSF01000038.1:181-5827 GCA_001798715.1 Deltaproteobacteria bacterium RIFCSPLOWO2_02_FULL_50_16
AATGTCATAGAACCCCCTTTTATAGTATAATTATTGCCCTGAGGGAACTCCCGAGTCAAGAGTATCAGCCGGAAACCGTTCACAGGCGTTCACAAAAAAAAGGAACCTGTGGTCAACATTTCTGTAAAATTCAAACAAAATAATGGATTGTGCCTTAATTCGGGGGGCAGTATGAGCTAACCCCGGGGATTAATCCGCGACAAGGCGCTTTCCCTTGGTCTCGGGGAGCACCCAGACCCAGAGGCCGGTCAAGAGCGCAAAAAGGGCCGCAAGCGATATCCCCCCGGCCAATCCATAGTGAACGGCGACAAGGGTGATAATGATCGGCGTAAAAAACTGGATGCCGCGGGCCAGATTGAAGGCCGTCCCCATGGCCGTGCCCCGAACCCGCGTGGGAAATATCTCGGAGAAGAGGGGCCCATACCCCCCAAACATGCCCGTCCCCCACCCGACGAGGAACATGCAGACAAGAATGAGAGAGGGCATCGAGACAAAGGTCTCAAAAAAAACGGTGATCATCAAAAGCCCCGCGGCCATGACGACGGAAAACAGGGTGTAGGTCGGTCGTCGACCTATCTTGTCCGCAATATGACCAAAGGCGGCATAACCCAAAAAACCCCCTGTCTGTGTGACAAGCATCCAAAGTCCCGACTTTGCCATCGAAAATCCCCTCTCCTTATGGAGGTAGGCCGGGAGCCAGGAGTAGGTAAACCAGTAGGCGCACATGTCAAAGACGGTCAGGACAAGGGCAAAAAGGAAGACCCTTCTTAGGGCCGGGCTGACAAGCTCCAGGATTTTATTTTTCTTGAGGACAGTCCCCTTGGACTCGGCCTCCCTTCTCAAGAGCCACAGGTCCGACTCCGGGAGCATCTTTCGAATAAAGACAACGAGCAAGGCGGGAATCACCGAGACAATAAAGGCCGCCCTCCACCCAAAGACCGGGGCAAAGAAACTCCCCACGACGGTGGCGAGGGCGATCCCCAAGGGCGCCCCCGTCTGCATATAGGCCCCATAGCGTCCCCTCACCTTCGGCGGAAAGGTCTCCCCGACATAGGTCTGCCCTGTGGCCCATTCGCCCCCCACACCCAACCCCGTCACGGACCGCCAGAAGAGGAGCCACACAATCCCTTGGGAAAAGCCGCACATGAATGTGCCGATACTATAAGTGAGGATGGTCAGCTGGAGGACGCGTTTTCTCCCGATCTTGTCGGAGAGGTAACCAAAAAAAACCCCGCCCACGGCCGTCATGGCCAAAGACGTCCCCAAAACAAGGGAGCTCTCCATGTCGGTCAGGCCCAGCTCCTGGCTGATGGGTATCAGGAGAAACGAATATAAGATGAGGTCATAAAAATCAAAGAGCCACCCGGCCCAGCTCATGAAGAGGATCGTGTAGTGGGTCTTCCCGGGCCTTTCTTCGTCAGAAAGGAGTTTTGTGGGTGTGGCCATGATTCAAGGCCTCTAGCACAAGGCCTCTTTTGTAGCAAGAAAGGGGGCCAAAAAAATTTTATGATTGCCTCCGAGACAGAATCCCTTTATGTAGGCCTTCATGTTTGCCAACTTATTAGGAATGGTCGCTTCCTTTATCACCCTCTCCATATCCACCCTCGGATTGTGGGGCATTGGAGTCATGATGGCGATCGAGTCGGCCTGCATTCCCCTTCCCAGCGAGATCATTATGCCATTTTCCGGGTATCTCGTGAGTCAGGGCCGGTTTACCCTCTGGGAAACGGCAGTAGCCGGGGCCCTGGGATGCGTTGTCGGTTCGGCTCTGGCCTATGCGATCGGGCGTTATGGGGGGCGCTCCTTTATATGGAGGTACGGCCGCTACGTCCTCATCTCCCACCACGACATCGAACTCGCCGACCGCTGGTTTGCCCATTATGGACAAGGAGCCATCTTCCTTTCACGCCTCCTCCCCGTTGTCAGGACATTTATCTCTTTACCGGCCGGCATTGCGAAGATGCGTTTTGATCTCTTTCTCGTGTGGACCTTCCTGGGTTCGCTTCCCTGGTGCTATGCCCTCTCCTACATCGGGCTTAAGATGGGTGAACACTGGGAGACCTTGGGGGCCTACTTTCACCGCTTTGATGCCGCGATCGGCATCATTCTTCTCATCGGTCTTTTCTGGTGGATCAGGCGCCACCTCCGCCACATCAAAACTCCCTCTGATAGATCCTGAGACAGGCGAGCATGAGGACCACCACCAAGGGCCCCACGATAATCCCGCCCGGTCCCAGCCACAATCCGCCGCCGATAAGGCTCAACGCCAAGAGCACCGGATGGGTATTGACCTTACCCCGCATCACAAGGGGTTTGATCACATTGTCCACCGTGGAGATAATACCCACACCATAGACGAGGAGAAAGATCCCCGCCCCCAGATGTCCCTCGCTCAATAAGACCGCCGCCGCCGGAATGTACATGAGGGGCCCCCCGATCACGGGCACGAGCGCCACCCCCACGGTCACCAAACCCCACAGGGGCGGATTGGAAATGCCGGCGATCCAAAACCCGATCCCGATCAAAAATCCCTGAGCGAGCGACGTGGCGATCATCCCCAGGAAAGTAGCGGAGATGGTCAATCGGATCTCTCTCGCCAGGATCTCCTTATGGTCCTCCTTGAGGGGCAACAACCCAAAAATTGTCTTGTACAGCTTTTTTCCCTCCGCAAAAAACACAAAGAGGAACACGATCACCAAAAAGATCAGTGCCACCAAATTGACCGTCGCCGCAATGACCCTTGGAGAATACTGATACACAACCTTTCCGATGGACTTCAAAAACCCGAGCAACATGGCCCTTAGGTCCAATTCCATGGAAGAAAAACCGGTCAGCGCAAAGATCTTTGTTTGAAGCCACCCATTGAGTTGATCGATGACCCCCGCCAGGTGTCCCCCCTCGAGTTGCGACACCGTATAGCCCACGGCCTCGGAGGCCTTGAGGACGATCACAAACACGGCCATCCCCATGGGGAGGATCACGCACAGACAAACAATAACGGTCGCCGCAAAGGAGGCTATATAATTTTTCTGCCAGAGGGTGCGCAACAAGAACTTGTAGATGGGATTGCAGATGACGGCAATGATCAGGGCAAACAGGGCCGGGAGAAAAAACGGCCTGACGAGGGCAACAAAGACCATCATCAAGAGGCCCAACAGGATCAAAAAGGCAATTTTGGGGGTATCTTCTCGCATGATTTCGAAGTAAGGTAGTCCAAAAGTGGGATTAAATCAAGTCGTCCCTATAATCTATGGTCATCAAAAAAATCATCTCTGGGGGACAAACCGGCGTGGATCGCGCCGCACTCGATTGTGCCATGGAGATCGGCCTGGAGTGCGGCGGATGGTGTCCCAAGGGAAGAATGGCCGAAGACGGCAGGATCAGCAAAAAATACCCCCTTAAAGAAACACCGCGCCGGGACTACAACCAACGCACAGAATGGAACGTCAGGGACTCCGACGGCACCCTTGTCTTGAGTTTTGGCAAACCCAGTGGCGGTACCCTCCTGACGATCCAATCTGCAAAAACACTGGGAAGGCCGTTTTTGATCGTGGATTTGAAATCCGATGTTGAAATAGCCTCTTTTAGACCTTGGTTACAAAGTCATAACATCCGCACGCTCAATGTCGCCGGACCGCGTGAGAGCCTGGCCCCCGGAGACATTTACCGCCTGGCCAGGATCAAACTCACCACATTACTCCAAAAACACCCCCGCATTGAATGAAAAATCTTTGCTTTTTTTTGATGAGGCGGGATAATACGGTACGATCTTTCTTTTACAGGAGGTATTTTTTATGAAGAAAAAATTGTTTCTGACTGTCTTGTTTTTTTTGGGGGCCCTGGGCCTTCTCTTGACGCTGCCGGTCTCTTCCGCAGCTGAGGAAGGGCACAAGGAAGGACGGCCCACAAAGGGAGAGGAAGCCGTCCACAGCAATGCCCCCAGTACGGGCACTCAGACAAAGGGCAAAGAACGCGCCCTGGAAGTCGGCAAAGGAGAGAAAAAGGGGCTCCATAAGGATCAAAAAAACGAAAAGCAAAAGAAAGAGAAACCAAAAAAAGAAGAGAAGATAAAAAAAGAGGCCCCGAAAGAGTAATGAAGCCTCGCTCCTGCACCTCGAAAACCCGCCATTTTATGGAATTTAGGAATTCAAAATCTGACGGACGGTTTCCCAGCACCGAGGATGGATGAGATAACTATAATGAGTAAAGGACGTCATTTCAACGGCCTTGGACCCCCCACAAATGGCAAACTCCGGGGGGATGACAAACAATTCGCTCCGGCTCCATAAGGAGAGGACCTTTATATTTCGAGGCAGTGGATGACGATTGAGCCTTTGGATCAGGGCGCTGTCCGGTCTCAAATCGCGGGTGATCGAGGTGTTGGCCAATCGCGCCGAGTAGGTCCCCTTATGGGGGGTGCCCAGCGTGATCAATGTAGACAGGGAAGGTCCCAGGTTGTGGTCCTGGATGGCGAGTCGCACGACCAGCCCCCCCATACTATGGGCGACGATGTCCACCCTCCTCTCGCCAGTGACCCTTTTTACCTCATGGACAAAAGAGGCCAACGTCTTGGCCATGGCCTCCCATGAGGTATTGCCCTTAAAATCGACGCTGTAACTGCGCCTGTGTCCAAAAAATCCCAAATAAGCCATGATGAGGAAAAAGTTGCCACGCATACCCCCCAATCCGGGGACAAAAACAAGCGGGCGGCGGCCATCGGCCTCTATGGGTTTTATCTGATTATGCCTCCTGGGAAAGAGTGAAAACACCAATAAAGGAAGATGAATCAAATGACGAAAGACATCAGGATCGATTTTTCTGTACCCTTGAACCGTTTTTTGACCGAGCCACCGCCCGACCGAAACGGCCAACCGGCCGATCCTCAAAAATCCTGACCTCCCTCTGTCAATGTGAGTCCCCATAGACTTCAAGAGGCATAGCATGTTATGGGGATTGTACCAATGTCTAATTCAAAGGAGGAAAATCATGCCACGGCTCAGCAAGGACGGAAGCGTCCATATCACCGATGAGATCTATAACACGCTTATCTCAAGCCTGGGGGTGATCCTTTCCCTGGCAGGTGGCACGTTCCTGGTTTATCGGGCTCAGGGAGCGGGGCATTTCTGGCATGTTTTGGGTTTTTCAGTCTACGGGATGGGTCTTGTCAATACGTTTGCCTCGAGCGCCCTTCATCATGGAGTGAATGGTTCTCCCAAAACAAATCATCTCCTCCGTCAACTCGATTATTTTGCCATCTTTATCATGATCGCCGGAACGGTGACGCCTTTTTGTCTGATTCTTTTGAGAAACCCCTTGGGTTGGACGGTACTGGGGCTTATCTGGACTCTGGCTATCATGGGGATTATTTTAAAGGGGCTCTACCCAGAGATTTCAAAGTGGGTAACGCTCTCCCTGTACATTGGCATGGGTTGGCTGGGGCTGTTGATCGCCAAACCCATCTATCAATCCATCCAGGGGCACGGGCTCTTCGCTCTTCTTTTGGGTGGAGTTTTCTTCACGGTGGGCGGATTGATCTATGGTCTGGAAAAACCGAACCCCTTTCCCGGAAAATTCGGTTTCCATGAAATCTGGCATTGTTTTGTCTTAGCCGGTGCCGCGAGTCATTTTTATATCATGTATGGGTGT
>MGSF01000039.1 GCA_001798715.1 Deltaproteobacteria bacterium RIFCSPLOWO2_02_FULL_50_16
GGATTTCCTGCCATTTTTGTATTCAATATTTAACCATATTAGAATAAATGATTGTGTTTTATAAAAAATACTATAAATCTCAATAAGTTACTATAAATATTCGTATTCATTTGTATACTAAAAAATATAGCCAAACTTATAAATGAGAAACTCCCCTCCTCTTCTCCCTCGATAATGAATGTGAATAGTTATTAGAAAGACTCAAAAGGAAAAAACTCTATGATAATAAGCACACCATCAAATCTCACACCTGGCTTATACCGCGAATCTCCCGCCCCTGAACCCACAGAGCCCCTTTCTAGCCCCTCCCCGAATGAGGTTGCACCCCCTTCTACAACAGAGCCCCGGGAAGAGAATCCCGCCAGCACCCCTCCTGAGGGATTTCGTTATACTATGACATCAGAATCAGAAATGGCTTCTTCAAACCCTCCAGATAATAGAGAAGACAGTTATGAACATAGGGCCACTCTTCATGTGGGTGACGGTCGGTCCTCACAAAACTCTGATATCACAAATGCGTCCCGCCACGAGGCCCGACCAGAGGCCCGTTATGCCGTGAGTATAGAACCCTTTACAAGGGTTGGATCACACACAACGGAACCTTCCAGAGGGGAAGATATCACCACGATTGCTACCCCCCATCCGAGAGAGGCGGTGCGGCATCCTCGAAGTCCACAAACCCCCTCACAAGAAGTGAGCACCGCCAATAACCGATATGTTGCCGAGTTTGTCGAAACTGAAACGGCTCCAGCCCTCCCCTCTCCTTCAGAAACAGATACTTTCTCCACTGCCATCGATCATTACAGACTTCGAGTTTATGATGTCCACGATATGAGTGGGACAATCCCCAGTCGGATCCGCATCGAGGGAGCAGATGGTTTTTCACAGGTCATCAACTTAGAACCTGGTAATGCAACAATCTATCTCGAATTGCCAGAAGGGGATTATGAATTTGTCGCCCTTGCTGGGGAACGTCCAGAAGGAGAGGATGGAGATCACTTTGATAACTTTCGTGTCGAAATTGATAAAATGATGGAAGAAACCGTGGATGAAACGCCGACAGAAGCAACGACTCCCGAAACGGCAAGAGGAGATGATGAAAGTTCAGCCCCCCCGCTCCTCTCATAAAAATCAATATGAATAATTCTTGTAAAAACCTAAAAGGAGGGTCCTTATGACGGTTATTAGCGAAAACACAACCAACACCACTACAGATGTCTCTCCACTGGATCCGTCCCCCCAAAATGCCGGCATTGACAACACAGCGGGAACTCAAGGAGAGGTCAATGCCCGTATAATGGCCGATGACACCATTCCCCTTTCCCCTGAATTGATTGATGACCTCATCCTCGTCCTCACGGATCCCATTGATCAACCGATAGATGATGTAGACGCCGCTCGCACACGACTCATACAAAACAGTGAAACTGTTCTCCCCTATCTCCGAGAACAAGACCCCGATGATCTTTCTCAATTTTTGGGTTCTGATGAACCCCAAGAAGTCGGTATCAATTATCAGCTCCTCATTGAGGATATTGAGGATATGGAAAATGCCTCTGAGCCCAGTACCCAAGCTCCCCGTCCAAGCGAAAGTGACGAGCCTCTTCACGAGGAGGCTGACAACCACAGGGCCTCAGACTCCTTTCCGACGGAATCACCCGTTGACACCAATCTCGACCGGGAAACACAGTCGAGGGCGGATGCCGTGTTGGAGTCATTAGCCTCCGGCCACTACGATACAATGGCTCAGGCCGCCGACGATCTTCAACCCCTGGGCCCTGAGGTCATTCCCTATCTTGAGGCTAGGCGAGACCAGGTCGAAGATCCGCTGTATAGTCGGCTCAATGAAGTCATCGAGGAACTGAACTACCGGCATTCTCAGTGAGGTAGAAGCCTATTCAAGGCCTCTATCAACAACTGGGTATCCTTTTTCTCGTGGCGCTCCTTGTCGAAGAGGAGGACCTCCTGACGCAGGGCCTCCCCCATGGCGTGAAATCTCTCCCTCAAGAGCGGCCACAAAGGGGCTTCATAAGGGTCCCTGTCCTTTAAGGCCTCCAGGAGTATAAAATCCCGGAGCGCCTCGGCAGAGGCCCCCTCGGGAAATTTTTGAGGCCCCAACAAGCGTGTCCCCGTCAGATCCAGGACGTAATTGGTGAGTTTTAAAGATTGAAGATTGGATTGGTCGCGGGTCTCCACGGCAAGAGAATGGATATCCTGGATATTGAGTGTCGATTCCCCTTCCAGACTTCTGAGCAATAAACGCACCCTTAAGGGGATGGTAAGACTCTCCCCCCGAAGATAGGGAGGGTAATAAGGTCCTGTATAACTAGAGACCCATGCCTCAAAAAAGTGATGAACATTGGCCCCCACCTGTCCAATGGTCTTCAGGAGTCCCTTGTCATGCTGATATCCCCATTGAATGTAGCCCAAGAGGCCGGCCCAGAGGAGTTGGGGGGGAATCTGCGTGGTATGATAAGGATTGTGGAGGTCCTGGAGATAGTGAAAACTGCAGGCCAAAAATTGCCAGGCCCAATAGGGAGAATCCAGTCGATCCGCCAAAAGGGCCAAGAGATAATAAATCTCGACCCTCTGCGTTGCCTCCCCGAGTGCCGTCAGGGGAAATCCAAAGGTCTCCAAGGGATGTATCAGGCTAAAGGGCGGTTTTTCAATGTGACGAAAGGCCTGAGAATTGATCCCGGAAGTCATTCCCCCAAACCAAAAAATCTTGTGGGAAATCCTCTTGCGTTGTTCGATATCACTTATCTTTACAAGATCTTGATCGCGCCCATCGTCAGGGGCCACACTCAACTGACTTAAAACCTCCAGAGGAGAAACGGGAATTCCCTCCTTTAAGACGGCCTCTTTTTTCTCAAAGGGGACATCGGGGTGGCTTATGAGCCAGTGATAGAAATCATCCTCTGTCTGAATGCGGGGATAAACCTGCCCCAGTTTGGCAATAAAAGATGAAAAAGACTCATAAGGAACCGATGGGTCGAGGGAAACTGTGGAAATCAGGGACTTCAGGGCCAATCGGGGCACCATGCGGTGATCCACATCATTCCAGGAAAATCCCGACCTTGAGAAGAAAAAGACAACGATCACTATCAAGATCCTGCTGAAATCTTTTAGGAAGCCATGCATCGCCGTTCCATCCTATTCACGATCTCTTTTTCAAAGGAGGCCTTTTCCATCTCATTGTGTTCCCACACCAAACCGGGACTTGTGATATTGACCTCAATCAGCATCTCTCCAATCAAATCAAGCCCTGCTATAAAAACACCTTTTTCTTTTAGAAAAGAACCTACCTGCTGGCAAATCTCTTGTTCTCGGGGGGTCAGAGAATCTCGATGCAGCACGGCCCCCCCATGGGGACTGGTCACAAAGCCCCCTTTGGGAGGGATTCGATTGATCACGCTTAAGACGTCTCCTTCTAAAAAGAGGACCCTTTTTTCTCCCTCACTGACCTTATTTAAAAAAGGCTGGACCATGACGGGCATTTTCCCCTCTTGGGTCATTTCCCGGATCTTGGAATAAAAAATGTCCGTTCCCCATTGAATTCGCCAGGTCCCCTTGGCCGCAAATTTCCCCAGATCCTTTATCATTAGGTCATGACCATTGTCTTTGGTAAATCGTTCTATGGCGGCAACATCCGACGTCACGAGGGTACGAGGGATATATTGGGGCCATTCAAAAATGATCAGTTTTTCATTGCGTGTCGCCAAAATAAGGGGATCATTCACCACCCGACGACGACTCAAGAGGAGGATCTGGGCGGTGTAAAGATACGACATATCGTAGGGGGGATCACGTCTCATAAAGACAAGGTCAAAAAGACCCAAGGGGATGTCTCCGGGCCCTTGAAACTCAAAATAGGGGGAACCCCGAAGAACGCGTACCTCTTGGCAATGAGAATGAGGACCTTCAAGAGACAAAAAAATCCCGGTGGCCCCCCCATAAAAAATCCGATGCCCTCGAGAATGGGCCTCCAGCATCATCAAATGGGAGGTGTCCTTCTCAAAATCATATCCCGGATAAGGGTCCATGACGAAAAGAAATTTTAGCGGCTGTGATATCATATCGTATTCCAGAAATAACTTTAGGGCAGCTCTAATAATCCCGAATAAAAAACCCCGCCCTCATCCCAACGGATTAGAGCGGGGTTTTTTGTGATATTCAAGACAATTTTAATTACAAGACTCGCGCAATTCCTTGCCTGCCTTGAACTTTGGCACATTACAGGCCTTGATATCAATCACGGCGCCTGTTTGTGGATTACGCCCCTTGCGGGCCCTCCTCTTGGAACTGCAAAAGGTCCCAAAACCCGTGAGTGTAATCTTGTCCTTCTTTTTAAGGGCTCGGGTCACATTGTCCGTCATGGAATTGAGCGCCTTTTCCGCAAGGGCCTTGGACATCCTGCAATCCTTTGCGATTCTCGCAATGAGTTCTGCTTTCGTCATAAGCTTATCCCTCCTCTTTAAATTGTTATTAATAATCTGAAAATCCCAAAATAGCTCTCCCCGCTAACACACAAACCATCTTTGTTGGATGAAGGCATAGCTTGATGGGGCGTATGTTGTATGAATCGGCCAGCAAAGTCAAGATCAAACCTGTCAGAAAATAACATTTTTTATTTTTTTATTTCTCCGCTACCCCCCATTAATTCTGCATCAGAGGGGAATGGTTTGGCACGAATTTTGATTTGACTTTCAGGCCAACTTCTCTTAGTGTCGCCCCAATATTTATCTTCCATGCCCCGCCTCACTTCGCGCCTCAGGCGCTTCAGTGCACCAAGTCACTGGCTTGGTGGCGGCGGGGCTATGCAAGGAGAAAACCATCATAGGTTTCTCCTTCAGCGAAGCAGTACTTTAGTGCGGAGAAAGACATGAAAGGGTTTTTATGGCCGATGCCGCCAAGGTTGTCCCGTTAAATATTGCCGATGAAATGAGGGATTCCTACCTGGATTATGCCATGAGCGTCATTATAGGCCGGGCCATTCCCGATGGCCGTGATGGGCTCAAACCCGTCCACCGCCGCATCCTTTATGCCATGTACCGTGAAGGACTCCTTTCTAGCAAACGCTATTCGAAATCAGCGGGGGTTGTGGGTGAGGTGCTGAAAAAATACCATCCCCACGGGGATATGGCCGTCTATGACTCCCTTGTCCGTATGGCCCAAGAGTGGAACCTGCGTTACCCCTTGATTGATGGCCAGGGCAATTTTGGGTCCATTGACGGGGATTCGGCCGCGGCCTATCGCTATACAGAGGCCCGACTGACCCAGCTAGCCGAAGAAATCCTGGCGGATATTGATAAGGATACAGTTGATTTTATTCCGAATTTTGACGAATCCACCCAGGAACCCGTCCTCCTTCCCAGCCGCATTCCCAATCTCCTGATCAATGGATCGGATGGCATCGCCGTCGGGATGGCCACCAAGATCCCCCCCCATAACTTAAGCGAGATCATCAACGGGCTCATCGCCCTCGTCAAAAAGCCCTCCCTCTCCATAGGGGAGCTCACGAAGTTGATCCCCGGTCCGGATTTTCCAACCGGGGCCTTTGTTCATGGAATGGAAGGGATCAAAGAGGCCTATTCTAAGGGAAAGGGGATCTTGCAACTCAGGGCCCGTACCATGATTGAACCCGTGGCCAAGGGGGATCGGGAAAATATCATCGTCTCTGAAATCCCCTTTCAAGTCAACAAGGCGAGGCTTATCGAAAAAATCGCCGAACTCATTCACGAAGGAAAAATTGAGGGGGTCTCCGATCTGCGGGATGAGTCTGATAAAGACGGTTTGCGTATCGTCATCGAATTAAAAAAGGGAACCGTGGCGGGAGTCATCCTCAATCAACTCTTTAAGCACACAGCCATGCAAACCACCTTTGGCATCATCCTTTTGGCCATCGTTGACGGTCAGCCGAAGATTCTCAATATTAAATCGGCCCTCGAACTTTTTCTGGATCACCGCAAAAATGTGGTCATCCGTCGTACAGCTTTTGAACTCAAAAATGCTGAACAACGCGCCCATATCTTGGAAGGATTAAAAATCGCCCTAGACAATTTAGATGCCGTTATCAGTTTGATTCGTAAATCTAAAAGTCCTCAAGAAGCCAAAACCGGTCTCATTAAAAAATATTCCATGTCTGAGATTCAGGCCCAAGCCATCCTCGAGATGAGATTGCAAAGACTCACGGCTCTTGAACGCGAAAAGATTTTGGAGGAGTACGAAGAGATACAAACCTTGATAAAAAAACTAAAGGCTATTCTCAAGGATGAACAAAAGGTGTGGGACATTATCGTCGAGGAACTCCAAGAAATTAAGGACAAATATGGCGATGTCCGCCGGACTGAAATTATTGCAAGGTCACAGGATCTTTCTGTCGAAGACTTGATCACCGAGGAAGAAATGGTGGTCACTCTTTCCCATACGGGCTATATCAAAAGAAATCCCATCAGTATTTATCGTGCCCAGAGGCGTGGAGGCCGCGGAAAAACAGGGATGACAATCCGGGATGAAGACTTTGTCTCTTCATTATTTATCGCCTCCACGCATCATTATCTCCTCATTTTTTCTACCAAAGGAAGGGTCTACTGGGTCAAGGTCCATGAAATTCCCCAGGCAGGCCGCACCGCCAAGGGAAAACCCATTGCCAATCTCATACAAATGTCCAGCGAAGAAAAGATTGCTGCGGTTCTTCCTGTCCGTCAATTTGAGGAGGGCAAATACGTCACGCTCATGACAAAAAATGGTACCATCAAAAAAACCGATCTGATGGCCTTTTCCCGTCCTCGCGTCTCAGGAATCATTGCCCTGACCATTGATGACGACGATTTATTGATTGGCGTCTCTCTGACAGATGGACAACGCGACATTTTTATAGGAACACGGGAGGGACAGGCGATTCGCTTCAATGAGTCGCAGGTCCGTTCTATGGGACGATCGGCAACGGGTGTCCGCGGCATCGGTTTGGCTAAAAATGACAGTGTCATCGGATTTGAAGCCCTTCATGAAGGCAATTCCATTTTAACAGTGACGGAAAATGGTTTTGGCAAGAGGACGGATGTCGAAGAATACCGGCAACAAGGACGCGGCGGTTCCGGAGTCATTACCATAAAAACCACGGACCGAAATGGTTTTGTGATCGGTGTCAATCAAGTGAATGATGCCGATGACGTCATGATTATTACCAATCGCGGAAAAATAATCCGCATGAAAGTCAATCAAATCTCCATCATAGGGCGCAATACCCAGGGGGTACGCCTTATCTCCCTTGAATCAGGTGAAAAGGTTGTGGGGCTTGCCAAACTGGCCGAAAAAGAAGAATCTGATGCCTAAATAAAATGGCAAGCCTTCTTATAAAATTTATCAAATCCCGCCTATTTCTCTTTTCCCTCTCTCTATTTTTCCTTGCTTCATGTTCCCCTGATAATTTTGAATCCACTTTGTATCAGGCTCAATCTCTCCGTTCTCAAAAAAAATATGAACAGGCCTTAAGCAAATATTCAATTTTGATAAAAAAATTTCCCCACCACAACGACATCAATAAAGTTTTACTAGAAACAGCCGATCTCTATGACACTATTTTTCAAAATTCAATCATGGCCTTAAAGTACTATAATCAAGTCAGCCAACAGCAAAAGGATCCCTTCTCCCTTCGTACGGCTTACGAAAAAATGGGTGAGGTGTATCAGAAAAATGGCGATTGGGTCATGGCCATTGATTCTTATCAAAAGCGACTCAAATATTTTCCAGAAGACAAAGGCCGGGAGGAGATTTTATTCGCCATCGCCGACAGTCACTGGAATCTGAAGGACTATAAACAAGCGGAATTTGTGCTTAATAAATGGATCCATCAATTCCCCGGTCATGTCCTGTCCGACAAAGTTTACATGAGACTGGGAGAAATCTACTTTGCTGAGCAGCGTTTTAAAGAAGCCTATTCTACCTTTGAAAAAGTGACCCAGGATTATCCAAAAAGTTCCTTAAAATTTGAGGCCTACTACAATAGGGCCTTTTGTCTGGAAGAAATGGGGGACTGGAATCAGGCATTGGAACAATATAAAAAAATCAAAGACACTTATCCCAACAAGGACGCTATTGAAACCAAGATCAAGCATCTGTCAGAGCGAATTAAAAAATCCCATCGAGGCTGATTGTGTCGCATCGATACATCTTACTCTTGTGTTCCTTTCTCCTCTTCTCCTGTGTCGATCACCCTCCGCAAAAGGTCGTCTTTCACACGGAGAAGGGATCTTATACCTTCTCTCTCCGTGTCGCCCGTTCCCCCGCTGAAAGGGCAAGGGGTCTCATGCACACCACTTTAAAATCTCGGGAAGGAATGCTTTTTATCTTTGAAAGGCAAGCCCTCATCCCCTTTTGGATGAAAAATACACCGGAGAGTCTTGATTTTATCTTTTTGGACAATCAAGGGGGCATCGTTGACTGGCGCGCGGAGGCCCCCGCCTTTTCTCTCGACTATATCGAGTCCGCCATCCCCTTTCGATTTGCCATCGAGGTCCCGGCGGGGACCCTCCGATCACTCAAACTCAAAAAGGGGACCCATCCTGAATTTCATCCGCCATTGCCCCAGTAAAAAAGCTACCCATCACTAGGACGTGGTCAGTTATTCCTCGCCATCCTCATAAAAAAAGCCCCCCATCCTGACGATGGGGGGCTTTAGAAAGTGATCTAAGATAAACTGCGCCTTATGATTTCTTCTCCTTCGGTTCCTCCGGAGGAGTAGAAGGGGCTGCCTCTTTCTTATCGCCGGCGGCATCAGGGGCGGGTGCTGGAGGCTCGGGAGGAACAGGAGAGGTCGAAACGGCTGGGGCCTCTTTCTTTCCAGCATTCTCCTCTGCATACACAACTTTGTATTTTTGTTTTAATTCGGATAAGAGATCTTCTTTGGCTTGGCTTTGAATACGGAAGCGAATGCGTTTTTCAGCCTGATCAAAATCCTCCGTTGTCTTGGGTTCTATAACTTGGAGAACATGAAAACCGTTGCTTGTCTTCACAACATCCGACATCTCGCCGGACTTCATCGCAAAACCCTTTTCAGCCAGCACTCCCCAACCCCGGCGCGCCAAGCGCTGGTCGTTCAAGGTCACATAACCAATGTCGCCGCCCAATTTATTGCTGTGCTCATCTTCCGACAGTTGAGAGGCTAATTCAGAAAATTTCTCTCCTTTGTTTAACCTTTCCTTGACTGAATTGATAATCTCCTCTGCCTTCTTTTCCGGACGCTTCACTTTATTGTCCTTGTCCTCAGTGCTGAAGGGAATATAAATATGAGCCAATTTCAATCGTTCAAATTCGTCCTGATGATTGTCATAATACTCCTTAATCTTCTTATCCAACTCTTCCTCAAGTAAGGCCTGTGAAATAATCACACGGGTGTAAAGATCGACCTTGTCTTTGACAATCTGTTTCTTATGAAGACCGCGGCGTTTGCTTTCCTGATAAAGCAGCGACTGATCCACATAATTGTCGATAATTTTTTGCCGGCCGACAGGGGTCGTCAATCTGTCTTTAAGATTGGGATTGACGGTGACAAGAAGATCCAGATCCCCTTGAGTGATGGCCGAATTGCCGACACGCACCAAGGTCTTGCCATCCCCTTTTCCACATCCAATAATAATGACGAAACTCAACAGAAACATCCCAGTGAGCCGCCATTTCATACAATCACTCATAAAATCCTCCTCTTCGTAGATAGAAAAGTGAAATTCTAAGCCAACCCCATGAAATGTCAAATAAAAACTAATCCATGCCTATAAAATATTAAAGCGGGTCTCCGAAGGGAGGGGCTGATCCCAAAAAATCTCAATCTGACTCACCCTGGCCCCTGAGGGTCCATGGCGGCACCACTCAATCATCCCCTCAACCCCCAACATCCCCCCCTGGAAGACGGCCTCCACCTGTCCCGAATTTAAATTGCGAACCCACCCTTTAACATGGCGTTTTTGGGCCTGTTGTTGGGTGGAGGCCCGAAAACAGACCCCCTGAACCCAACCGGAGATCACCACACGGGCACGAACCTCTTTCATCTCTCACCCGTACCATCCCGACCTGAGTGTTGTCAAAATGAGAGAAATGGTGGATGATCTCCATGAGTATCCTCTATATGAAGGAAAAACCCCGGATCATTGGGCTGGATGTGGGCGATAAAACCATAGGGGTGGCCGTCAGTGACCCCATGGGGTGGACCGCTCAGGGTCTAGGAGTCATTCAACGTCAGTCGATTCAAAAAGATCTCAAGGCCTTAAGTCTCTGGGTCCATGAATACAAACCTTATAAAATCATCGTCGGCCTTCCATTAAATATGAATGGTTCTTTGAGCCAACAGGCTGAAAAAAACGAAAATTTTTCCCATGCCCTGCAAAAAAAATGGGGAAAATATCTGACCCTCGAAAATTGGGATGAACGCCTGAGTACTCAACAGGCCGAAAAGATCTTGCTAGAAGCCGATATGTCACGCAATAAACGCAAGACCGTCATCGACAAAATGGCGGCTGTCTTGATTTTGCAAAATTATTTGGACAGTTGTGAAAAAGAATAAATGATAAAAAAACTGATCACCACTGTTTCTATCGTCTTTTCCGTCATCGTCTTTGGATGTGCAGGCATCTTCTGTGTCTATCTCTATCAACCCTATGGCGTCCTTCCTCAGGAAATTCACATCCCCAAAGGGACCCCCACCCCTTCCATCATTCAAACACTCGTGGAGAAGAATGTCATTTCAAACCCCACCTTTTTTAAGATCTATTTGACACTCGCTCGAAAACTGAAAAAGATCCGGGCAGGGGACTATGTATTTCCGACCACCAACACACCCCTAGAAGTCGCCTCCATGCTGCAAACGGGGGACTTTAAAAGGTATAGAATTACCCTTATCGAGGGATGGAATTTAAAACAAATGGCCACTTACTTGCAAGACATCCAATTTGCCAATGCCGAAAAATTTTTAAATTTGTGTTTCGATCCCGAATTTATTCGCGAACTTGGATTTGAGGGAAAGAGTCTTGAAGGCTATCTTTTTCCAGATACCTACGAAATTTATTTTCCAAGGGATGAAAGAGAGCTGATTGTCAAATTTGTCCATCGTTTTGGGGAGATCTATTCTCCCGCCTGGCGTCAGCGAACCCAGGAAATGGGATGGAGCCTTAAAGACATTGTGACACTCGCCTCCATCGTCGAAAAAGAAACGGGTGTTCCTGAAGAAAGACCCCTCGTTGCCTCCGTCTTTCATAATCGCTTGCAAAGGAAGATGCCCTTGGAGGCTGACCCCACGGTTATTTACGGCCTCCCCTCTTTTAGCGGAAACCTGACACGAAGAGATCTGGAGACCCCCACTGCCTACAATACCTACACCCTTCCCGGTTTACCCTCAGGCCCTATCGCCAATCCCGGAAAGGCCTCCTTAGAGGCCGTCCTCTATCCGGCAAAGAGTGACTATCTCTTTTTTGTCTCAAAAAATGACGGCTCCCACCACTTTTCAACCAACATGAGGGACCATGGGATGGCTGTGAGACGCTATCAATCTTGGATACAGGCCGCCGAGGCCCCTCCGACGGTTTCCAAGTGACCTCCACGATGGATGATGACCCCCTCGGCCCCGGAAAAACGCTGGATGAGTTGGGACGCCCCAAAGCTTCCTTCCCGAAAGGCCGCCACCGCCAGAGCAGAGGCCATCAGGGCATCGGGATAAATGACGCTCACACTCAGGAGATCACTCCGTGAGCGGTGCTCTTCTTGGTCATAAAAGGCCTCCGAACGTTCATAAATCCCTGCGGTTGAAATGGCATTGCCCAGCAAGGTCACACTGCAGATCGAACGTCCCCTGGGTTTTTTCGGATCCTGGACATGGACCACCCACGATCCCTTATTTAAGTCACTTCCGGAGGCCCGAATCTCTCCCCCTGCATTGATAAGAAAATGCCTCCACCCCCGTTGCATGAGCGAAAGGGCGGCCCTTTCCGCCAGATAACCCTTCATCAATTCAAAGACACGGATCTGAACCTTCTTATCCTTTATATGAACGGTCATCTCTTGCAGATTGAGGAGGATGTCGTCGAGATTCACCTTTTTTTTCAATGACTTGTCCACAATATCAAAGCGCCCTCCGGTCATGTCATAAATCTTGTGAACGACAATGAGGATGCGCGCCAGGTCAGAACCGATGGGTGTCGGCTGGATCCCTGCATTTCTATTGACCAGTGAGGTGTCGCTCTCCTTCTCATATTCGCTCAGCTTAAAATAAATCTCCTTGATCTCCCGAAAAACCTCTTTGACCGTTTCCTCAACCTCCTGCTTCTCCGAAACGGGGGCCACAATGGCCAAAGACATGTCCAAATATTTCCCAATCTTTTTTGAATAGGCAAATTTGTCCCAACTCACCCGATAATAATTTCGCCTTCCAGCCTCCAGAGACCCTGAAAAACCAACAAAGAAAATGACCCATAATAAAATGATGAGGCAGAAATGTTTTTTCATAAAACTTTCTTGAGATACTGCCCCGTATAGGAACCCTGACAAGCGGCCACAATTTCCGGGGTTCCTGTCACCACGACATCCCCCCCCTGATCACCGCCTTCAGGTCCCAAATCAATAACATAATCTGCCGTCTTGATCACATCAAGATTGTGTTCAATGACAACAACCGTATTTCCGGCATCGGTCAGACGGTTCAAAACCTCAAGCAATTTTTCAATATCGGCAAAATGCAGCCCCGTCGTCGGTTCGTCGAGGATATAAAGAGTGGATCCCGTCGCCCGTTTTGAAAGCTCCTTGGATAACTTCAGGCGCTGGGCCTCTCCGCCTGACAATGTTGTCGCCGACTGCCCCAATTCAATATAACTCAGTCCCACGTCCACCAATGTCTGCAATTTATTGCGAATAACCGGAATATTTTGAAAAAACTCAAAGGCCTGCTCGACCGTCATTTGCAGGACATCTGCGATGGAATGACCTTTATAATGGATTTCCAAGGTCTCGCGGTTGAAGCGCCTTCCCTTACAAACCTCGCATTCCACATAAACATCGGGGAGAAAATGCATCTCAATACGAAGGATCCCGTCTCCTTCACAGGCCTCGCAACGCCCTCCCTTGACATTAAAGGAAAAACGGCCGGCCCTATAACCCCTCATCTTTGACTCAGAAAGAGAGGCGAATAAATCCCGTATAGGAGTAAAGACACCCGTATAGGTGGCGGGGTTAGAGCGTGGCGTCCGGCCAATGGGTTCCTGATTGATGTTGATGACCTTGTCGATCTGTTGCCATCCCTCAATATCCTGCACCTTTCCGGCTACTTCCTTGGAATGATACAATCTCTGGGCCAATCCCTTATAAAGGGTATCATTGACAAGTGTACTTTTCCCGGAACCGGAAACTCCCGTCACACAGACAAAAAGTTTCAAGGGAATATCGACATCAATTTTTTTCAGATTATTTTCCTCGGCCTTGACGATCGAAATTTTCCTGGAATTTAAGGGGCGTCTTTTGGAGGGGACCTGGATGGAACGAGTCCCTGCAAGAAACTGCCCTGTGACGGATTTTTTATTGTCTTCGATTTCCTTGGGGGTTCCCTGCGCCACCACCTCCCCCCCGTGAATCCCGGCACCCGGTCCCATATCGACAATATAATCCGAGGCACGGATGGTTTCCTCATCGTGTTCCACAATCAAAACCGTGTTGCCAAGATCCCTCAGTTGCTTCAGGGTCTTCATCAAACGATAATTATCCCTTTGGTGAAGACCAATGGAGGGCTCATCCAGTATATAAAGGACTCCCACCAGGCTGGAGCCTATTTGTGTGGCCAGACGAATGCGCTGGGCCTCTCCCCCGGAAAGGGTGGCCGAAGAGCGATCGAGCGTCAAATAATCAAGCCCCACATTGGCCATAAACGAAAGACGCTCGTTGATTTCCTTAAGAATACGCTGGGCAATCTGGGTCTCTTTTGCCGTCAACTTTAATGCCTCAAACCATTGGAGGCCTTTTTTTACAGAAAATTGTGTGATTTCATAAATGGATTTGTCTCCAATCTTGACGGAGAGGCTCTCAGGCTTGAGACGTGACCCGTGACAACCCTCACAGGGGCGAATCGTCATGTAACGCTCAATATCCTCACGCACCCAATCGGAGTCCGTCTCTTTGTAACGACGCATAAGATTGGGGATCAGTCCCTCAAAGGGGGCGTGATAAAACTTGCGACACTCCCCCGAATAATACGCAAACTCAATCTCCTCATCGCCCGAACCAGAAAGAAGGACTTCCTGAACCTTTTTCGGCAAATTTTTATAGTGCGTTGTGACATCAAACTTATAGTGTTTGGCCAGCGATTCGATAACACCCCAATAATACTCAGAAGAGCGATTCTGCCAGGGAATTACCGCCCCTTCCCTCAAAGAAATATTCTTGTTAGGAACGACGAGATCCGGATCAAGATGCATCTTACTCCCCAAACCATTGCACTGGGTACAGGCTCCTAAGGGGCTATTGAATGAAAATATCTGCGGCGTAATGTCTTGATAACTCAGACCACAGTGAATACAGGAAAATTTTTCAGAAAATAACAGCGTCTCCCCGCCCAGGACCTCGACCTTGACAATTCCATCGGCATGTTTGAGGGCTGTTTCCAAGGAATCCGCCAAACGCTGCTGAACCTTGGGCTTTAATATAAGACGATCGATAAAGAGATCGATATTATGTTTGATCTTTTTATCGACAGGAATGTTGTCATCCAGATCATAAACCTGACCGTCCATTTTTATACGTACAAAACCCTCCTCCCTCATTTTCTTCAAAAGTTGGGAGTATTCCCCCTTGCGATTGCGGACGATGGGGGCCAAGACATGAAGTTTTAAACCCTCTTTTAACCTCATGATCTGATCCACCATCTGGGAGATGGTCTGGGTCGTGATAGGCTGACCACATTGATAACAATGAGGTCGGCCAACCCTGGCAAAAAGGATCCTTAAATAATCATAGATCTCCGTCACGGTCGCCACAATAGAGCGGGGATTTCGACCGGCCGATTTTTGTTCAATCGAAATGGCAGGAGACAAGCCTTCAATTGTATCCACATCGGGCTTACCCATTTGATCAAGAAACTGCCGGGCATAGGAGGACAGGGACTCCACATAGCGCCTCTGCCCCTCGGCATAGATGGTATCAAAGGCCAAAGAAGACTTCCCGGAACCCGAAAGGCCCGTAATGACCACCAATTGATTGCGAGGAAGGGTGACGTCTATATTTTTGAGATTGTGTTGGCGGGCCCCTTTCACATGCAAAAAGTCAGGTTCCATCGATGATAGACCTCTAAAAAGTGTGAACCTTTTAGTTTAGCACCCCCCTTCCTTTTTTTGAAGAAGATTTACAAAAAGAGGCCACCCCTATGTCCCCTTTTTTCAGACAATATCAACAAATTTTGTCATCGATACATTTTTTTGGTATTATGCACTATAAGTCTTGAACCACAATATGCTATAAAACTTCATAAAAAAGGGGGGGCCGTGAGTACCGAAAAAGAAGTGGGGTTTGTTGTTCATTATTTCTCACACTTAAATGTCGCGGGCATTGATGTCACAAAAGAGTCCATTCAAGTCGGGGATGTGCTCCATTTTAAAGGACACACAACTGACTTTGAACAAACCATCACCTCCATGCAAATCGAACACAAGGAAGTCGCCAAGGCCAAAAAAGGGGACTCGATCGGCATGCAGGTTTCTGATAAGGTCCGTGTCCACGACAAGGTGTTTAAAGTTATTTAAACAAAGGAGTCCTCATGAAATTCAATCTGAAGGCCTTCGCCTTGGCAGGAGGCGTTCTCTGGGGTGTGTCTCTGTTTCTTATGACCCTCATCAATCTCTTCACGCGTCATGTGGAATATTTTCAGCTTTCCGGTGGCTGGGGGGGGAGCTTTCTTGCAATGATGGCATCCTTCTACCCCGGTTATTCGGCCACACCCCTAGGATTGATAACGGGAACTGTTTACGGGTTTGTCGATGGGTGTCTGACAGGGCTCCTTTTTGCCTGGGCTTATAATTTTTTGTCTTCCCGACTGACCCATACCATAAAAATGTAACGGTATTTACTGTGGCCTCACATGTGATATAGACACGGCATGTCCTTGACGGCTGAAATCGTTGTCCCCTTGCCCCTCTCTCAAACCTATACCTACCAAGTCCCGGAAACAATACAAGCCACACTGAAACCGGGTCATCGGGTCAGGGTTTCCTTTGGTCATCGTCGTCTTATTGGCTGGGTCGTTTCCCTTCAAAAAGGAGACACGAAAGATCTCAAATCTATCGAGGAGCAGATCGATAAAGAGCCCCTCCTCATCCCTTCCCTTCTTCAACTTCTTGTCTGGAGCGCCGACTATTATCTCACTCCCATCGGAGAGGTCCTGCGTGCCATCCTTCCTGCACCCTTGTTGCAAGGATCGCTCAGAGAACCAAAACCTCGTCATCGAAAAAAACAAGAGGATCCCTTTCATCGTTCAGAAAAACTCTTGCTCACTTCCCAACAAAGAGAAGTCCTTGAAAAAATATCTCCTAGCCTTTTAAAACCCAAAAAAGACGTCTTTCTCCTCCATGGGGTCACCGGGAGCGGCAAGACCGAAGTCTATACCGCCCTCATCGCAAAGGCCCTCTCGGAAAACAGGGAAAGTCTCTATCTTGTCCCCGAGATTGGCCTCACACCACAATTGATCGGTCGGTTAAACGGTCTCTTTCCCAATCAAATAGCCCTTTATCACAGCCGCTTAAGCCCTGCCGAACGCTATAGCCAGTGGCTGAAGATGAAACGAAGGGAAGTGACGATTGTCTTAGGAACCCGTTCTGCCCTGTTTGCCCCCTTTTCAAACCTGGGTCTGATTATTGTCGATGAAGAACACGACGGTTCCTACAAGCAAGAAGAAAGATTTCGATATCATGCAAGAGATCTGGCTATCGTTCGGGGACATCAGGAAAATATCCCTGTTGTCCTGGGTTCCGCGACCCCTTCACTGGAATCCTTTTATAATGCCCAACGAAAGAAATATATCTACCTTTCCCTGCCCGAACGGGTTCTGGGCGCCCTTCATTCAAAGGTCAAGCTGATTCAAATGGGTCATCATTCTGACACCTTTTTTTCCCCACCACTTATTGAAGCACTAGAAAAAAATCTGAAAGAAAAACATCAAAGTCTGATTTTTCTCAATCGGCGAGGTTTTTCAACCTTGAGCCTCTGCCCGGCTTGCGGGCGCAGGGCCCTGTGTCCTCATTGTTCTATTGCCCTCACTCTTCACAAAAAAATGAAGATTCTCAAATGCCACTACTGTGATCATCAGCAGCCTATTCATACGGACTGTCCTGATTGCCACATCCCCATACAACAATTGGGCTTTGGAACCGAACGCGTCGAGACCGAACTTAAAAAAATCTTTCCTCAAGCGCGTATCACTCGCATGGATCGGGATACCATGGCCAAAAAGGATGCGGCACATACCTTGCTCAGTCAGATGAAGAAAAAAGAAATCGATATTCTCATTGGGACCCAAATGATCGCGAAGGGGCATGATTATCCAGGCATTACACTGGTGGGGGTATTGGCCTCTGATCTTCTATTATCCCTGCCTGATTTTCGCGCCGCAGAACACAATTTTCAAATGCTGATGCAGGTCGCGGGTCGTGCGGGGAGGGCTCAACATAGCGGCAGCGTCCTCATGCAGACTTTTCAGCCCGATCATTACAGCATCCGGTGGGCCCAGGATCAGAACTATCTCCAATTTTACCAACAAGAAATCGCCTTTCGAAAGGAATTGAATTACCCCCCCTTTAGTCGACTCATCCATCTCAAGATCGTGGGACATGAACCTTCGATCGTCTCCAAAACAGCCGAGCAAATCGCCCTTCACCTCCGCACTCACGGTCCCCATCACCTCATGACGCTTTTGGGTCCCGCCCCCTGTCCCCTGGAAAAACTGAGAGGACAGACCCGCTGGCAAATCCTGATGAAGACACAAAACTATACACAACTAAAACCCCTCCTGAAAGAGACGCTCGCCACCCTTGTTGCCAACACTATTCCCTCAAAAATAAAATTAATCGTAGACGTCGATCCGATTCATATGTTGTAATAGAGACATGCTAAAAGTCATCAAATATCCCAACCCCATTCTCAAGAAAGTGGCTGAGCCTGTTCGGATTTTCGATGAGGCCCTCAAAAAAATCGTCGATGCAATGTATGAAACAATGTATGCCAGCTATGGCATTGGCTTGGCCGCTCCCCAGGTAGCAGATTCCCGCCGGTTTTTTGTCATCGATATCCATTATCGTCCCGAGGAAAATGAGCTCATCAATAAGGATCCCATGGTTTTTATCAACCCCGAGATCATCAAAAAAGAGGAAGACATTATTTGGGAAGAAGGCTGTCTTTCCCTTCCGGGTTTGCTGATCCCCGTGAAGCGATCCAAAAAAATCATCCTCAAGGCCCAGGATCTCGAGGGAAGTTTTATAGAAATTCAGGCCGAGGATCTTAAGGCCGTCTGCATTCAGCACGAACTCGATCACTTAAATGGTGTCCTCCTGACAGACAAGCTCACTAAGGAAGAACTCACTCTCTTTAAAAAGAAGATGGAACGCGGTGAAATCTTGAGGATCGAATCCGAGGACGAACACCATCCAGCCCTGATGGGATAAATCTTATGCCCCACAAATGTCTTTTTATGGGGACTCCTTCGTTGGCCGTCTCCACCCTTAAGGCGCTTCTCGACTCCTCCCATTCTGTGTTGGGGGTCGTGGCGCAACCCGATCGGCCGGGGGGGCGGGGAATGAAAATCCAGTCCCCACCCACCATCCAGTTGGCCAAAAAACACGGTCTCCCTACCTTCCAACCCGAAAATCTCAAGGACCCCCTTTTTCTCCAAACCTTAAGGACCATGGCCCCCGATGTGATTGTGGTAGCGGCATACGGAAAATTTATTCCGCAAGTGATCCTCGATCTGCCCCCCAAGGGATGCATCAATGTCCATCCCTCCCTCCTTCCCAAATACAGGGGGGCCGCCCCCATCAATTGGGCCATTATCAATAATGACTCCGAAACAGGGGTCACCACGATGATCGTGACGCCCAAGATGGACGCGGGACCCCTCCTCAAACAAAGAAAGACCCCCATCCTTCCGGAGGACACCACCGAGATCCTGGGCAACCGCCTGGCCAATATCGGGGCCGAACTCCTGATCGAGACCTTGGATGAGCTGAGTGCCGGGCGCCTCCACCCAACCCCCCAGGATGAGAGTCAAGTCATCTTGGCCCCCCCACTCAAAAAAGAAGACGGGCACATCGACTGGAAAAAGAGTGCCCCTCTCATCATAAAACACATCTATGGAATGACCCCCTGGCCGGGGGCCTTTAGCTTCCTTGCGGGTCGGGAGGGCGTTGACAAGATTCGGCTGAAGATCTACAGTGCCTTCCGCGTCTCCGGGGCTTCAGAGGTGCCCAAGCCCCGCGAAGGGACCCAGGCCGTTGGACACAAGTCTTCTAACACGCCGGGACAGATCCTCAATTTACTTCCCCACGGGATCGAGGTCGCCTCTGGTCAAGGGGCCATCATCCTGACAGAGGTTCAACCTGAAGGAAAAAGACGGATGGACGCCAGGGATTTCCTCAACGGTCATCCCGTCACGATAGGAATGAGGTTTGAGTAGTGAAATCGATGATTGCCCCTTCTATTTTATCAGCTGATTTTACGCGGCTGGGAGATGAAATCAGGGCCGTTGAGGCCGCGGGGGCTGACATGATCCATGTGGATGTCATGGATGGGCATTTTGTCCCCAACTTGACCGTTGGTCCCATGATTGTCGAGGCCGTCCAACGGGCCACCCGCCTCCCTCAAGACGTCCATTTGATGATCGAAAATCCTGAGGCCTCAATTCCTGAATATATCAAGGCCGGGGCCCATTGGGTCTCGGTCCATGCCGAGGCCTGTCCCCATCTACAACGGACATTGAATCTCATCCGGGATTTGGGGGCCCAATCAGGCGTGGCCATCAATCCGGCGACTCCCCTCGAATCCATCCACCCTGTCTTGGAAGACTGCGATTTGGTCGTCATCATGACCGTTCCTCCCGGTTTTGGGGGACAGCCTTTTATCTCTCAGGCCTTAAATAAGGTCCGTGAACTCGCCCTTCTCGTTCAAAAAAGAAAACTCTCTCTGGAGATTGAAGTCGATGGCGGGGTCAAAATCGATAACATTAAAGAGGTGGCGGAGGCGGGCACCACAATTTTCGTCTCCGGCTCAGGGATTTTTAAGACAAAAAATTATGCCGCCACCATTCAAGAAATGAAAAAGCGTCTTTCATTTTAATCTGTAAAGAAGGAGTTAAAACGGTATGAGTACGAACAGTCCAAAAAGTAAAAACATCGTTTGGCATCATGGCAAACTCACTGCTGAAGATCGCGTGAGGCATCTTGGTCAAAGAGGGGCCGTCGTCTGGTTGACGGGTTTGTCCGGTTGTGGAAAATCCACTGTCGCCCGTGAAATCGAACACGCCCTCATTGAGAATAAAATAAATTCTTATGTCCTCGATGGAGATAACATCCGCCATGGACTCAACTCTAACCTCGGATTTTCACCGGACGACCGGAAAGAAAACATCCGTCGTATTGGAGAAGTCGCCAGGCTTTTTTGCGAGACCAATATCGTCACCCTCACGGCCTTCATTTCCCCTTACAGGGCCGACCGGGACCTCGCCCGAAGTCTTGTCCCCAAGGGGCAATTTTTTGAGGTCTTCTGTAACGCCAGTCTTGAGGTCTGTGAACAGCGGGATACCAAGGGCCTTTACAAAAAGGCCAGGGCCGGTCAAATCCCTGAGTTTACAGGCATTTCCGCCCCTTATGAGGCCCCGGAAAATGCCGAGCTCGTCCTCAAAAGCGACCAGGAGACCGTGGAGGAAAGCACGCGCCGGGTCCTTGACCTCCTGGCAAAAAACAATATTATCTAAAGTATGTCAGCCCCCTCCATCAACAAGGCCCTCCTTGAGAAACTTGAGAAGATTCCTACGCCAGAAGGGCTCATCCGAGAGCTCATGCAACATTTTGGAAACCGTGCCGCCATTGTGACCAGCGGCCAGTTGACCGGTATGGTCACGATTGACATGGCCGTTCAAGCGGGCTTCAAGCCACGGGTTGTCACCATCGACACCTTGCGCCTCTTTCAAGAGACCTATGAGCTCTTGGATGAGATCGAAAAACACTACCATCTCAAAATCGAACGCATCAAGCCCGATCCCCAAAAACTGCAAAAGATGATCTCCGAACACGGCACATTTCTTTTTTTCGACAGCAAGGAAAAACAAGAGATGTGTTGTCATATCCGCAAGGTCGAGCCCAACAACCGCATTCTCGACACCCTGGATGTCTGGTTCACTGGATTAAGGGCCGATCAGTCCGCCGCACGGGCGAGGGTCTCGCGGTTGGAGATCATTCAACACGGCCCGGACAAAAGATCGATTTTAAAGGTGGCCCCCTTAGTCGACTGGACGGAGGAGAAACTCCGCACCTATATAAAGAAAAACAAGGTCCCCACCCACAAGCTCCTGAACTGGAACAAAGATGGCTGGTACTACGAGTCTCTGGGCTGTGTGATCTGCACAACCCCGATTGGTCCTACCGAGTCTCGCCGCGCCGGTCGCTGGCGGTGGTTTCAAGACGATAGTGTCAAGGAATGCGGCATCCACCCCCTTCAAGGCGATGGTGAGGGAATATAATGGAAGACCTGGATTGGATTTCCGCGGCAACCATTGCCAAAAATCTTGGAAAAGAGGCCGGGCAAGCCATTCTCGATAGGCTCCACGATCCCATGATGAAGGCGAAAAAAAAGGACGGCTCGTGGATCACCGATGCCGATCTTCAGTCCAATCAATACATTCTCAAGGGCCTGCAAAAAAATTTTCCCGATCATGCGATCTTGACCGAAGAATCCGGCCTGTCGGGAAACCCACACTCCCCCTACACCTGGGTCGTCGATCCCCTCGACGGCACCAAGGCCTATGCCAAGGGGATCCCCGGCTTTTGTGTGATGATCGGG
>MGSF01000040.1 GCA_001798715.1 Deltaproteobacteria bacterium RIFCSPLOWO2_02_FULL_50_16
GAGGCCCTCAAAAAGGCCGGATTCAAGACCCAAGAAAAGGAAGTCATCATCACCACACTGAGCAATAAGGTCGGTACGCTCGCGGAAGGGGCCGTGAGGCTTGCTGAGGCCGGCGTGGATGTTGAATACTGCTATGCCTCTGCTGCAGGGAATGAGGCCCTTGTCGTCCTGGCCACAAAAAACAACGCCAAGGTCATCGGGCTCTTACGGTAAGGCGAACCGGGAGAGAAACGCCACCCACTATAACATCAGGCGTCCATTCACCACCACGGGGAGGTCTCCCTCCTTATTTCTTCGAGAGGGATCGACCACCTGAAAATGGGCCCAGGAGAGTTGAGAGCTGCCTTCTTGAGGAAGGGATCCCAATTCGACCTGATATTCGCGGCCTGGAAGAACGGGTCGCACCAGGCGTCCGTGAAGCACCCAAACAGTCCTCGGACCCAGCCGGCCCCGAAGGGCGGCCTCGACCTGGGCCATTGTTCCAAATCCCGGATTGACGACCCCCGGGAGGCCCGCCGTCCATCCCACCCCATCCGCCTGATGGAGGGGGTTCCAGTCACCATTGAGTCTGGCAAAGAGAGGGAGTTGATCCGCACTCATCGCCCTAAAGGTCAAGGGGGCCTCCCCCCGATCTCCCAAATGATGATCCGTCACATGGGAATCGGGCTCAATATCAGGGCCTCTGCGCCCTTGAGGAAAATTGCCACGGACAATCAACGAGGCCTCAACCGTTCGAAAAGGCCTCCCTCCCGGTGTGGGACTCATCATGATTTCGGCCTGGACGATCTCCCCCCTCTCTGTACGCTGAATAACGTTAGGTAAAACGGTCGTGTGGATCTCCCTCCCCACAAGAGGGCTCTGATCCCCTACCCCCCGCCTAAACTCCAGGGCATGCACCATCACACGGTTAAAGTCGATCCCCGAGCGGGGATCCAGGACAACACCTCTCAAGACCGGACCCAAGACCCCTGAATTGGGGGCAAAGGTCAGGCCGTAGGCGATCTCTTCCGGACTCTGACCCGGGGCCACGAGCCGGCCAAAGAGCGCCACCTGTTCCGGGGTCATGACATGGGATCCCGCATCGACTCTCCGACCCACGATCTCAGGATTGACGGCGCGGGGACCCAAGGAGCGCATCTCCCCCCGTGCCGTATCATAGGCAAAATCGACGGCCATCTCACTCACCTCTTCACGAGGATCCCTCATATCGGGGAGGGATCGACCAAAATAAACGACTTGTTGGAGAATGGGCTGTCCCTCCGGTGTGGTACGCCCTGAATCACGCCACTCCACATGCTGACCGTTGGAACGAGAGACCCTGACACCGGCGAGGACATTG
The DNA here is from genome assembly GCA_001798715.1 of Deltaproteobacteria bacterium RIFCSPLOWO2_02_FULL_50_16. GTDB lineage: Bacteria > UBA10199 > UBA10199 > 2-02-FULL-50-16 > 2-02-FULL-50-16 > 2-02-FULL-50-16. The sequence continues at coordinate 1,340 of MGSF01000040.1, forward strand.
GGAGAATCAGGAGGGGTTAAAAACTCAACCCTATCCCGGGGCCCTGTGCGATGGCCCATAAGTTGACCAAAGACATCCGACGTCAAGGCGTCACCGTAAACACTGGGATGCATTCTCTGTCCGGCCAGGAGTTGGGCCGTCGCCCCCACAAAGGGGGCCCGATTGGCCCCTGCAAAAAAGGCCATGGCCCGTGGTCCATTGGGGGGGATGACATCGGCATCTCCCAGAAAAATATGACGGACGGGCTGGGCCTCCCCACCCCCGGTAAAGGCCCTGGCCAGCGGTCCTTCCATATGGCGAACCGCCTCTTCAAATCGCCGCGGGGCCCGTGCCACATCGACGGCGTCAAAGACCCTTCCCACCACGGGGAGTCGATCCCGGGCCGCCGCAATGGGGTGACGGATGGCCCCTTGGACACCGGCCCTCGTCACCACGGCATTAAAATCACCCCCTACCCGATAGGCTCCAAAGTCGACATGCTGTCCCGAAAGGCGTCCGGCGTCCGCATGTTCCCACGAACCTCGTTGGGGCCCATCGCCCCTCTGGGGCTCCGGGGTCCCAGCGCTCTGCCGCTGGGGATGACTGGGGGCCTGTGTATTAATAAGGTCATGAAGTTGGAGAAGCCACATGACTTCCCTAAAGGTCTGGGGCTCCGCGACACGAACCCCATAACGGGCCGCCTGTGTAAAGGCATTTTGGATAAAAGGGGTATCCATCGAGGCCGTATTGGCAATGGGGCCGACATTGATCGAGCTGATCATGGGATGCCGCCTTCGGGAAGGCCCCAGGCCCCGCGTCAGGGCCACTTCAGCGGACCATCGCTTGCGCTGATTTTGATTCTGATAGCTCGGACCCTGATCGTGCCAGATATTGTGGACAAAGGCGCGACCGTCGGAACGGACAGTGATATTGCCATCCCCCTGGGTCTCAATAATACGACGGGCTAGACCGGCCGGGATCTCATGGGCCCCCGTCGAGGGCGACTGCTTATAAAAAAGGGCATCCATCACTGGCCCCAGGGCATAATTTTGGGCATCGGCGGCCACCCCCAAGAGGGTCTCACGCCCTCCCCCTCCCGCATAGAGGGAATGACTCACCATCAGCCTCCTGCCGGAGGCGACGGCCTGGACCGTGGCGACAGTCTCCGGGAGTTGTGTCAACACATTGGTCCCGTTGCGGGCCCAAACGAGGCGCCCCGCGAAGGGGACGTGACTCTCGACCACACGCGCCAGGACCGGTTCAAGGTCGGCGGGGGTCAAATGGGTCGTGAAGACGTCAAATCCCGCCTGGAGGGCGAGATCCGGGGTGGCGAGCTCGGCCGTCCCGCCGCTCTCGTAAAAAAGATGGGTGTTATGTAAATTTAAGTCCCGGACATTGATAAAGCCGCCACGATCATGGGCATAATCGGCGATCCATTTTAAGGCCTCCGCCGCCCCCTTCGAGATGAGGTTCCCCTCCAACAATTGATCGGCCAACGCATGCAGATCCTCCCTCGTCTCATACCGGCGGCCTTCATAAGTCACCCCCGCCCTGTAACCGCGGGCCTGCCTCGCCTGGGGGTGCGTCAGAGATTCGTGGGGAAGCGGCCCGACAGGGAGTTCCAGGGCCTCTCGCACCGTCATGACCCGACCGTACACATCCCCATAGCGATAAAAATCCAGGCCGTTGTCCAAGATCTCATCGGCGACAATTACGCGTCGGGGAGAGGTCTGGCGCATCATCTCAAAGCCAAGGACAGGGTCCCACCAATTGTCCCGGAAGTCCTTGGCACTTTCAGGGATGGGACTGGGAACAAAGACATCCCCATGCCGGAGCACGGCACGGAACATCTCGACCCTCAAGGCCTCACGGGGATTGTCGACCCCTTCAGGGAGACCGATACCGCGCACCTGCCTGACCTGACGCGGTCCGCGACCCGGGCGCATCCCCGGGGCCCGATAGGCCTCTTCAACGCGCCGAGGATCCACCTCAACACGACCACCGCGACCGATAGTAACTCCCATGATCCCTCCATTCATTAATGCGCTTGTATGTCGTCCCCCCCTCACAAAACGTTGCTATTTTTTTGAAATATTTTCACACATGAAGTTTATGAGTTGAGAATCATAACCCAATGATTTTAATACATTTATAGAGATTTCGGCCCAAAAAAGAGACGTTCTTATTTTTCTACATCCAGCGAAATTTGATGGTAGACACGATGAGCTCCTCAAGTATATCTATAATAAGCGAATCGCACTCATCGCCAAAGGCGATGAGTGTCACCCTACTCCCAAATCAGGACCCGATACTATGCAAGTGGTGATTATTGGTGCCGGGATCGTAGGCCTCCATGCCGCCCGTGTGGCCCGTGAGGGCGGACACGACGTCTGGGTCCTGGAAAAAGAGCGTTTTCTTGGCGAGCACACAAGCGGTCGCAATACAGGGGTCATTCACGCCGGCATTTTTTACAAACCGGGAAGTCTGAAGGAAAAAACTTGTATCGAAGGAAACCGCCTCACTTATGAATGGCTGGGGCGTTTAAAGGTCCCTCATGTGGCCTGCGGTAAGTGGGTCGTCCCAATCCCATCGGGATTGGGGCAAGAAGGGGATCTCGAACCCTTTTTTGAGAAGATCTCAAGGCTTCCCATCCCCACCCCCCTCCTCAAATCCGCCGATGAGGTAAAAAGAGAGGAACCCCGTCTTCGCAAAACTCAGGCCCTTTTTATCCCTTCCACGGGCGTGATGGATGCCGCCAGCTATCTCAATCACCTTTCATCGTATCTAGAAGGCCGGGGCGTCCAGATCATCCTTGATTGCCAGGTGACAGGACAGGACCATGGGGCCTTAAAGACAACCAAGGGAGACATCCACTACGACATCGCCATCAACTGTGCCGGTCTCTTTTCTGATAAGATCGCCCACATGTTCGGCATCACCGGCTATGAAATCCGTCCGTGCCGGGGGGATTATTATCTCTTACAAGGCGAATTTTTAAGACATCCGGTTTATCATCTGCCCCCTCCGCAGGGCCAGGGACTGGGGGTGCATTTAACCCCGACATTGGATCACCAGACCTTGATCGGCCCCAATGCCTTTTTTATTGAAGAAAAAGAGGACTATCATCACCACACGGATGACATGACACCCTTTAGGGAGGCGGTGGGCAATGACCTTCCGACGGTCGCTCACCCCCGTCTGGCCAAGGCCTATTCCGGCAATCGCCCCAAACTTTTTTTTAAGGGGGAACCCTGCGACGACTTTACCATCATCCAAAAAGACGACTCGATCCATTTCTTAGGCATCGAATCCCCGGGCCTAACCGCTGCCCCGGCATTGGCCCAATACATCACAGGCATTAAAAATAAAAGGTGTTGAGTTATGATTTCAAATCACTTTTTTGAAGTAATTTGCTGCCCAAAATGCAAATCTGATGTCATAGAAAGTTCTGAAAATGAATTGACTTGTACAGGCTGCAAATCAAAATATCCGATTGTTAATAACATTTTCATGATGCTCGATGAATCAGACGACAAGGTTAGTCAAATTATTAAAAACTTCTATAACACTGCATGGAAAAGAGACTCCGGTGGCCAACTGAAAGGCAAGATTGCACATGAAGACATGAGCAATCTTGGCCAAAATTATATACAAATGAATGAAAAACGCTTTCTGCCTTTATTTACAAATCAAAAGGGCACATTTTTTTTAGATGCAGCAACAGGGGCACAGCCTAGAGTAGAATTTGGTCAAAAATTTTCCTATCACATTTGTGTAGACTTTTGTTTAGAGGGACTCATGGAATCAAAAAAAATACTGGGTGATAGGGCTATTTGTGTCTTGGGTTCCTTATTAAATTTGCCTATCAAAAGCTCAATGTGTGACGGGATTATCGCCTCACATTGCATTTACCATATTGACAAAGATTTGCAACACAAGGCCATATCAGAGTTGCTTAGAGTTTTAGGTCCCGAAAAACTAATGCTTATTTTTTATGCCAATCCAAAATCCTTTGAACAAAAAATCATCAGTTTAGTTAAAGGCTTACTGAAAAGTAATGTCGCAAAAAGAAAAAGTGAAAATCATAACAATTTCTATTATTATGCACATACAATTAAATCTATGGTAAAAATATTTTTATCTACTTCTAATAATCTTCATATAACTGTAAAACCACTACGAATGTGTTCTAAGACCGTCTCTGAGATTTTGTTTAGGTTTAAACCCTTAGGATATTTATTTTATAACATCTTAACTTTTGCTGAGCGATTTATTTTATCAAGAAAAGGGTTGTTGATGGCTAGTTATGTCTCTTATATCATAAAGAAGAATG
>MGSF01000041.1:0-893 GCA_001798715.1 Deltaproteobacteria bacterium RIFCSPLOWO2_02_FULL_50_16
TCCTTGAAGACCACGGCCCCCACACTTACTTAAATACCTTCGATAAAAAAAAGAGGATCCGTCAAACACTTCTAGATTTTATTCAAAAGGATCTAAAAAATCATTCACTCCAAGACCCTGAAAGGGAGTCCCTCCCCTTTTTAGGGGGGTGGATCGGATTTTTGGGATACGAATGGAGGGCCAAGAGGGACTTGGGACTCCCCCGTCCCCGTCTCCGATCTCAAAGGCCCGATGCCCTCTTTGGGCTCTTTGATACATGCATCATTCATGACCACGAACAAAGGCGTCTCCATCTCCTCTCCTGGGGATGGACCTTCAAAGAAAGAAAATTCAACAAGACCCTTGCCCAACAAAGGGTGGACAACCTTCAAGAGGCCCTGTTTGCCAAAAAAAATCTCGTTGCATCCATCCACCCTCCATCGCCTCTACTTGTGTTACCTCCTTTGAGTACCAATTTTTCCAAGGAAGATTACATCCAGGCCGTCAAGAAGATCAAAAGATACATCCATGCGGGTGATTGCTATCAAGTCAACATGTCCCAACGATGGACTTTACCGATCCATCAAACTCCCGTTTTAATTTATCAAAAATTGCGCCAAGTGAGTCCCTCTCCCTACTCTGCCTCTCTTGATTGTGGCGCCTATCAAATCCTCTCCTCCTCTCCGGAATGTTTTTTAAAAATCGACGGCCAAGAAATCCAAACCCATCCCATCAAAGGGACCCGGCGCCGCAGTCTCGATTTTTTGGAAGATGAACAACTCAAAGAGGAATTATGGTTGAGCGAAAAGGATCAGGCCGAGCTTTTGATGATCACCGATCTCGAAAGAAACGATCTAGGGAGGGTGTGCCAGGCCGGGACGGTGAGGGTGAAGGAGCTTCGGAGAATCGAGTCC
>MGSF01000041.1:965-21533 GCA_001798715.1 Deltaproteobacteria bacterium RIFCSPLOWO2_02_FULL_50_16
TTATGCCAGTCTTTCCCCGGGGGGTCTATCACGGGGGCCCCCAAGATTCGGGCGATGCAAATCATCCAGGAGCTCGAAAAGGACCCCCGTCACATCTACACCGGCAGTATCGGTTATTTTAGCTATCATCAAAAATCCCAATTCAATATCGCCATCCGCACCCTGACGGTTGAAGACCATCAAGCTATTTTTCACGCCGGTGGGGGGATCGTGGCGGATTCCGACCCCGAAGAGGAGTATGAAGAGACCCTCATCAAGGCCCGCGGCCTACAACTCGCCCTGACCCAACACGGCCTTTCTAAGGCCTCGTCCTTTTGAAATTCATAACCTATTGAAAATACTAATATTTTTGATGAGAATAAAATCCGCAACCCCTTTCCCCCCCTCCCGATAAAGACCTGATTAAAGGAAGACACCACCATGGCCATGGAACCACCCTCACCCCCTGAAGGGTTTGTGTTTTTGGGGGATCAACCGCTGCACGTCTCCGACGATCTCGTCCTCGCCCCCGGCACCCAAGACTATATCGCCGACTGGATTGAGGAAAATATCCCCCTCCATGAGGTCCCCACCTATTTTCTGAGGCCGAGACCTAGGCGGGCCCTCAATGTCCAGGCCCTGCTTCATTCGGAATACGCGATAGCCCTCGGTCTCCACCGACCACCGGGTTTTGATATGGCCAGTACAACGAATGATCCCAGGGTCCTTTCAACAGGAACCAACTTAACCGGTCTGGCACAATACGAAACGGCCCTTCGCGCCGAATCCTGGATTCCAGTCATTGCGGGTCTTTATCCCCCAGCCTATGACCCCATTCATGGCACTTTTCTGCTTTTTGGGGGCGAGGTGGGTGGAGTGGAGGAATTTGGTCCCAGCCTAGAGGATTTGGTAAGAAATGGTTTTCCTGTTTTTGTCAGGCCTCAACAAGATTTTTTGCTGCGCACAAAAGGCAATACCCGTCTCGTCAATTTTGAAACCCTGACTCATTCTCAATATGGGGTCGAACTGGAACTCAGACCCTTGCCCGAGGGTTTTAGGATGGTGGATCAACGTGGAGCGCCCCTGACCTTGACAATCGATGGACGAGAGGTGACCCTCTCCGGCCTGGAACAACATAAAATAGCTCGAAGGGCCGAACAAAGGATCCCTCCCCAAAAACGCTCCCCCTTCCTCATCAGAATGCCCTTTCGGGACGATGCCGTACATCGGGCCATCCATTGGGAGGCCCTGGCCCAATCCCCTTACGGTTTCAAGGTCGGCTTAAGACCCCTCCCCGAAGGATTTACCTTTATCAATCAGCGGGATTCTTCAAGGAGTTTTTCGACTGGAGTCACCCTCTCAGGACAAGTGCAATACTTAATGGCCAGAAAGATTTATAAAATAATCCCCGAAGAAGAGCGTGATCAATATCTTTTAAAATTTCCCGGCAGGAAGGGTGAAGGTTATGCCATCCATTGGGAGACCCTGACCGATTCACCTTACGGGGTTGAACTAGGATTAAGATCCCTCCCCGATTATTTTACACCACTAAATCTCGGCGGCGGTGACATCACCTTAAGTACCGGTGTTACATTGTCCGCCCCCCAACAATTCAGCCTGGCCCGAAGGCTCGGAAGATCTCTCTCCACTTCGGAGAGGCTTCACTATCTTGCCAAGGTCCCGAGACGCCGGGGTCCACCGCAGTACGCAATGGATTGGGAGGCCCTCGCCCACTCCCCTTATGGAATAAGATATGGCCTGAGACCCCTTCCTGAAAATTACCGCCTGGCCCACTGGGAGGGAGACCCCATAACCCTTTCAACAGGAATGACCCTCTCCGGCGCCCAACAATCTCGCATCGCAAGGGCGGCTGAGGAACTGATTCCCCTTCCAGAACGTCATCATTTTGTACTCCAGGCCCCCTCTCAAAACAGGGTGACCAGCCGGGCAGTAGACTGGGAGGCCCTCGCCTCCTCTCCGTATGCCTTTGAACTCCGCTTAAGACCCTTGCCCGAGGGTTTTAGGATGGCCAATGAAAAGGGCCCCCCGCTCACCCTCTCGTCGGGAGTTCATTTGGAGGGATGGGAACAGTATAGATTGGCCCGACAGGCTGAAGGCCTGATTCCAGAGTCAGAGCTTCCCCAATACCTCCTCACAATTCCCTATCACAGAAAATCGGTGCAACGGGCCCTCCATTGGGAGGCCCTCGTCCAGTCTCCCTATGGCCCCCTCCTGGGGCTGCGTGAAAAAAGGGCCGATGAACCTGAAGTGGCCGTCAAGACACCGGCCTTCCTCCCTCCTCCCGCCGAGGAGCCCCATGAGAGACCTGTCATCGTCAAGGCCTATGAACGGGCTCAACCTCCCGGAACCAGGACACAGGTCTTTTCCAACCAGGCTTTTATAAGAGAAGTGGGGGAAATCGCTCAAGCCTCTCTTCCGTCACATCCTCGATTGGCCCTGGCCTCCAGACACCAGGCCGGCTTCCTTCTTCAGACATTAAGGAGTATGGAAGGCACCCGTCATTTTGAACGCATGATTTTGCTCAATCCAATCCTCCATCCTTACCAAACGAGGGGGCAGGCGGACCTGCCTCCCTTCATGATGGGGGTGAGCGCCCAAGAACTCGTCCATCCAAAAAACATGGGCCCCTTTGTGCAACTGGCCTTTCTCATCGAACACGCCCATGCCGACACGGTCCTTCGACTCCTCCCCCACGCCTCCATCGAACAGGACAGAAGCCTTGTCGATGATATCTTGGCCTTTGTCAGGGGAGAACCCTCCGATCCCTCCCGCGGGATGGAGGTCTATGATCCCGATCGGCCCGTGGCTCTTGAGGCCCCGCCCGTCATAAAGAGTTTCGGCGCCATCGATCGCTTTGCCCAAAGACACTTGGACCGCTTAAGAAGAGTCCGCGATGTCCGCACCGCACGTGCCGAAAGACTCATCCGTGACGCAAGGGCCGTAAGACGGGAACGTCATCAGGCCGGAAAAAAACTTACATAGACAATTTTCTTAATCCCGGTTACATAGCTTCCATGGCAAAATATATCTGCATCAACGGAAAATTTTTGACCTCAGAGACCGCCAAGATTTCTGTCTTTGACTCCGCCCTTTTGTACGGTGAAGGGATCTTCGAGACCCTCAAGGCCAAACAGGGTCATATCTTTTTTCTGGATCAACATCTGAAGAGACTGCGCCATACGGCCCAACAACTCGATTTCAAGGGTCTTCCCTCCACCGCCCTCCTCTCCTCGTCCCTTTATAAGCTTCTTCAAAAAAACGACCTGGAAGACGCCCATCTCCGAATCAACATCAGTCGTCGGGAATCCTCTCTGGGCCTCCATAAGAGAGCCCCCAAGGATCTCCATTGGATTTTGTGGGCTCAACCCTTGAATATTTTTCCAAAAAACATTTATCAACAGGGGATGAAAACCATCCTCATCCGCACCGTCACCAACGACTCATTTCCCCTGGTTCAGTACAAGACGACCCATTACCTGACAAAGATCCTTGCCCGTCGCGAAGTCGCAAGGCACAAAGCGGACGAAGGAATCCTGCTCAACAGTCAGGGAGAACTCTCGGAAGGGACAAGCAGTTCTTTATTCCTGATCAAAGGAGGCGTCCTTTATACCCCACCGCTTTCTTCTGGATTGCTTCCCGGCATTACACGACAGCTCGTCATTGAATGCGCCAAGAAGACAAATATCCTCTTTAAGGAAAAAGTCCTGTCCCCTTTGGATCTCATGCAGGCCGATGAGGCCTTTTTGACCAGCAGCCTCAAAGACCTCATGCCCATTCACTCAGTGGATGGAAAAAAGATCGGAGACGATCACCTCAAGCCTGTGACTCAAAAACTGATCCAAGCCTATGAAGAAATTATGAGAGCTGACCTTCCAAATAAATCTTAGCCTTACGAATGGATTCGACGAGAGAGTTTCCCTTGACAAGATAGACCGCAATGGCCGAGGAAAGCATGCATCCCGTCCCTCGAACCGATTTTGAGGCCTTTTTAGAGGGGGCAAAGTGCCGGTAGTGACGACCATCAAAGAGGACGTCAATCGGAGCATCGGACAAATGCCCCCCCTTGATCAAGACATTGGAAATTTTATACTGCACCGCCATTTTTTTTGCGGCGCGCTCCATGTCTCCCACCGTCCTCACGGGCTTATCCGTCAGCCTCTCCGCCTCATCCAGGTTGGGTGTAACGAGGGTCGCCAGGGGAAAAATGCACTGGGTCAAAATCGGAACACCCCCCGATTCCAGCAGAACTCCACCACTGGAAGACTTCAAAACAGGATCCACAACGACAACGGACGGTTTTCCCCGCTCAAGAAAACGAAAGGTCTGATAAGCCAACTCGCGGCTCGCTAACGAACCAATCTTGATTCCGTCAATAGAAAACGACTGGCTCATGGCACGCAATTGTTCCGTAAAAACAACCGTAGAAACGGCATTTAAAGAGAAAAAGCGGTCAGGTGTCTGGGCCGTCAGGGCCGTGATCACAGACAAACCCTGCACCTTAAGATCCCTAAAAACCACCAAATCCTTTTGAATCCCCGCTCCCCCAGAAGGATCGGAGCCGGCGATGGTAAGAACTGTTTTCATATTAATACAAGCCAAACTTACCCTCCACAGGGGGACATAATTTCCTCCGAGCGGCTTTATTTTTCTCAACACCTTACGGCCTACAAAGCCTTGAGAAAAATTGCTTGCCCAACACGGCCGGAGAGTGTTGGGCAAAAAGCGAGGGGGAAATTACGTCCCCCTGGGCAAGGAAAAACTCTTTATCGCCTGACAATACCACTTCACCTCTTCTGTCACATCTTGAGCCTGGGTCAGGGCCCCGATCATCGCCACAGAGGCCACCCCCGTTTCCAAGACCTGATGAAGATTTTTTCGATGGATGCCCCCGATGGCCACCACGGGAATGGCGGTTTTTTTTACCAGCTCTCGCAACTTCTCCAGGCCCTGAACGGGGTGGCCCACAGGCTTTGTCCGTGTCGGAAAAATGGCCCCAAAGGCCACATAATCCGCCCCCCGCCTTTCGGCCTCCAAGGCCTCTTCGATCGAATGGGCCGAGTAACCTATCAAAAAACCCTTTCCGAGTAAGACACGCGCCTCTTGTATCGGCAGATCATCGGCCCCCCCATGTTCTCCATCCGCTCCGATCTCCCTTGCCACAGCCGCATGATCATTGACGATAAAGGTAAAATCATAAGCCTTTTTAAACTCCATAATGGCCGACACGGTCCTTGTTATCTTTTTCAAGTCCCTTTCCCCCTTCATCCTGAGCTGAAGGAGGCGAGCGCCCCCCTTCAAAAACAGATGGGCCAGGGCAACGTGATCTGTCTGCGGACAATAGGTATTGTCCACAATGGCATAGGGGCCTTTAATCAAAGAATTTGCTGGATCCATACATGAATAAAATTCCTAAAAGAAAAATGATCAGAAACCGATAGCGTTGATAACGACGGCTATGGAGCTCCGGCAAGATATCCGAGTAGGCCACATGCAGAAATGTCCCCGCTGAAAAGGCAATCAAAAGCCCCATCTGTTTTTGAAGAAAAATACCCGCTCCCCAATAAACAAATAAGACCCCCAGGGGAACCATCATAAAGAAAACTCCTTGCAAAACCAATATCTTCACCCGCGAGTACTGGGCCGACAAAAGCATCGTCGTCAGGGCAAAGGCGGAGGGCAGTTTATGAAGCAATATGGACAGGGCGATCACCCAACCCAGACGCGGCAGGATAAATCCGGCCCCCAGGGCAATCCCATCCGTCAAGGCATGTAAAGACAAACCGATAAAGGCCGGAAACCCGAGTTGATGCACCTCGCAGTCATCCTCCAGATCGTGACAGGCGTGAATGATCACAAATTTTTCCAAGACATATAAAAACAAAAAACCCAAAAGGATCCATAAACCCGCTGCAGAACCCGCCAGCTCAAAACCCTCGGGGATCAAATGAAGAAAGGCTGCCCCCAACATAATCCCTGCAGAAAAAGAGAGCCCCAAAAAAAGAGATTTCTCCAGCCACCGTGAATAAAGGGGACCCACCCCGCCGACAAGAACCGCTAGTAGAATAAGCGCCAGGGCTCCATAAAGAATTTCTGTATTCATCCCTCTCCCCTTGCTAGGTGTCTCGAGATCTTCAATTGGGCAATTTTCTTTCTCAAGGTATTGCGGTTGATCCCCAGGATTTTTGCCGCCTGAATCTGATTCCACCGGGTCTTATCCAGAATAAGTTCAATGAGCGGCCTCTCGACCCTTTGAATGACGGAGTCATAAATGTCTTCCATGTCATAATTTTTGCATTGTGCAATAAAAACGGACAATTTCTTGCGTATAATGTCCTCCAAGGAAAGATCCGTCACATCCATACCTTCGAAGGACCCCTCAAGGAAGGAATTCACCGTTTCAGGAGAAATAGCCGGCCCCGGCGACAAAACAATGGCGCGTTTAATAATGTTTTCCAATTCCCTGACGTTTCCCGGCCACTTGTATTTTTGCAAGAGACGCCGGGTGGCTAATGGCAGTTTTTTGGCCGGAACCCCCATTTCCTCACAGAAAAGGGCGATGAAGTGATCCGTCAAGACGGGGATATCTTCAATACGGGCCCTCAAGGGAGGAACATTGATGGGAACGACATTAAGACGATAATATAAATCGACACGAAATTTTTCCGCCTTGACCAAATGTTCTAAATTGCGGTGCGTTGCCGCAACAATCCTCACATCCACCTTGATGCTCTTAGGGGCGCCGAGCCGCTCTACCTCTCCATCCTGCAAAACCCTCAAAAGCTTCGCCTGTAATTCCAGCGGCAAATCCCCAATCTCATCCAGAAACAATGTCCCTCGATTGGCCTTTTCAAAATAGCCGGCATGATCCTGAACCGCCCCCGTAAAGGAGCCCTTCATAAAACCAAATAGTTCACTCTCCAACAAATCCTTGGGAATCGCAGCGACATTGACGGGGACAAAGGGATACTGGTTTCGCAGACTGTTATGATGGACAGCTCGGGCGATAAGCTCCTTGCCCGTCCCAGATTCCCCCTGAATGAGGACCGTGGTATTGTTAATCGCCACCTTCCCGATCATCTTGTAAATCTCCTGTATGGCACGGGTCTTTCCCACAAGGATTTGAGGCGAGGCATACTTGTTTTTGACTTCCTGCCGCAAATGCAGGACCTCCTGCTCCAGGGCGCGGGATTCCAGGGCCTTTTCCACAAGGATTTCCATTTCATCAAGATCAAAGGGTTTGGACAGATAATCAAAGGCCCCTCGCTTCATGGCCTCAATGGCACTATTCATCGTATCAACGGCCGTCATAATAATCACAAGGGGCCCCTGCCCCTTCTTTTGAATAGATTCCAACAATTCCAGGCCCGTCGGGGAAGGCATGCGAATATCCAGCAAAGCGACGTCGACTTCGTGATGGGACATGAGTTTGGCCGCTTCACTTCCATCGTGTGCCAATAAAACATCATAGTCCTTGGCCTCCAGAGAATTTTTAATAATCGTCCTCAAGCTCTCTTCATCATCAGCGACAAGGATCGTCTTTTTATTCATAAGGATACCTCACTTTCTCTTCCTTCCCACCGGCAAATAGACCTGAAATGTCGTTCCCTTTCCCTTCTGACTCTTATACTTTATCATCCCCTTATGTTCATGAATAATTTGCTGTGTTATTGAAAGCCCCAGACCTGTCCCGCTTTTTTTTGTGGTAAAAAAAGGGGTGAACAAGGATTCCTGTTCTGTTTTAGCCATGCCACCACCCGTATCCTGAACGGATATCTCTATCATCTGCCATTTCTGATTTTTCACGCCATGAATTTTGTATCCCATCAATATCTTATTACCCACCGTCAGATCTCCACCCCCGGACATGGCCTCCATGGCATTTTTAATGAGATTGAGAAAGGCCTGCGTCAGCTGCTCCGGGTCACCCTCTATTTTTGGGAGACTCGGATCAAAGGCTTTTTTAATCCTGATGTGATGAAACTTTTCCTTCTGCTCCTGCAGTTTGAGAACCGTATCTAATATCTGGTTAATATTCACCGGCTTTTTTGCCATCTTGCGGGGTTTGGAAAATGTCAAGAGGCTGGAGATGAGTGTGTTGACGCGATCGGTTTCCTTGATGATGATCTCAAGACATTCCTGCTGACGCGGATCCTTGATCTGGCGGGACAAGAGTTGTGCCCCCCCTTTTATGCCCCCCAGGGGATTTTTGATCTCGTGGGCCAGTCCTGCGGCGATGGTTCCCATCATCGCCAGACGCTCTCCCTGCCTTTTTTCCTCCTCCAATTGCTGGAGCCTGGAGACATCACGGATCAAAATAAGCCAGCCCCGCGTCTTCCTTGCCGCATCCAATAGAGGGGAAACAGAAAAATCGGTGACGTAATTTTGTCCTAAGCGATTTTTCCAGGAAAGATCCCGAATAAAAAGGCTCCTCTCCCCTTCATCACTCCCCCGAAAATATTCAAACCACTGGAGGCAATGAGGAAGAAAGTCTTCCAGTTTTTTTCCCACTGCCGCCTCAAGGGAAACCCCCAAAATGCGCTCCGCAGAGGCATTGAGCTGAAGAACCCTCTGTTCGGCATCCAGGATCAAAAAACCCTCGCTCATGCTGGAGAAGATGGCTTCAATAATCTCTGACTGATCCGAGCGCGGCCTGTCATTGGAAGGAATCAGCTGTCTTAAAAAGGAAAGGACGGGTCGCTTCATCGTAATGCCTAAAAAATAGGCAGTACAAGACCCCGCCCAAGAAAGCAAGAGAAATGTGAAGACGTGCCATTGACGGCATGGGCGAAGGCTGTTAGTGATTTTCCATGCTGAGGCTTTTTTTTAACCGCGCCAGTCCTATTGTCTCGATCTTAGAACTCTTAGGTCTTACGGGAATGATCACGGCCATTGTCTCTTGGTTTCAAGACCCTTCTTGGAATATCAAGGTCCTCCTTTTTGGAATCATGCTTTTCTTCTATCTCTTTATCCGCATCTGTTATCTGATTCGCTGGTATCCCGATCAAGGACGCGATATCGGGATCGAGGTCCATTTCAAGAAGTGTCTCGTCCCGACAAGCTACATCATAACGGTGACGATGCTCGGTTTTCTCCCGTCTTGGGAAACGCCTTTTCTCGTCTTGGCCAATGTACTACTGTCCATCATTGTCTTTGTGAATGGCATCATCATCGGATTTCACTTTAAGGATAAAGAAACCCTCCCCATCAATGCCTTGAGTCTCAAAGGTTATAATGATATCCCCCACCCCAAGGAGTACCGCCCATGAGCTCCCCCCTCGTTTTGACAGAGACAAGGGATAAAATCCTCACCCTTACCCTTCATGATCCCGCAACACGCAATGCCTTTTCACTGGAAATGGCCCAACAGCTTTTAAGGGCGGTCCGCAAGGCGGACAAGGACCCCAATATCCGCTGCATCATCTTGACAGGGACCGATCCGGCCTTCTCCTCGGGCGGCAATATCAAACAAATGGCGGCAATAAAAATGGGAAAAAGGGGGAGGTTTTTTCTAAAAATCTCTGAAATTATTTATGCGATTGTAAAAATCTTCAGACAGACGCACAAAATCGTGATCGCCGCCATCAACGGACCTGTCAGCGGCATCGCCTTTGGTCTTGTTTTGAGTACCGACATCCGTTTTGCCTCCACTCCGGCCACCTTTCATGCCGGCACCACACTCCTGGGTCTGGCCCCCAACGGGAGTGCCACTTATTTTCTGCCTCGTCTCGTGGGAATGACGAGGGCCATAGAAATCCTCTTGACCGGCCGAAAGATCCCCGCCAAAGAGGCCCAAGCCATAGGACTCATCCATCAGGCCTTTCCCCACGAAAAATTGTTGAACGAGACCCTGTCTTTTGCCCAAAAGATGGCTCAAGGGGCCCCGCTCGCCCAAACCAAAATCAAAGAACTCCTCTTGAACTCCTGGAATCAAAACCTTAAAAAACAACTCGAAGGGGAACGCCGGGCCATTGCCTGGACAAGCGAGACGAGGGATTTTGATGAAGGGATCAGTGCCTTTTTGGACAAAAGACCTCCTTGTTTCAGGGGTTTTTAAATCGTTACCTTCCCACACAACTCTTGCGCAAAATGACCGATAATAGGAACAAGACCATGGCCCCCATTCGAGAACTTCCCATCGTCCTCAAGGGAGAAGGACATCAACCCATTCAGCAAGAAGACTACGATCTCAATCACTCCCAAGGCCTTTCCTGCGATGAACTAGAACGTATCCCCTTAGGGGCCCTTTCTTATTATCTACATATGGGGCTTAAAGACAAAAATTTTCCAGAAGATCTGGCCTCTGACCATCTCATTCAACTCTCCGCCCACAAGCTCTCCCGTCTCCTTCCAGAACTTGACGGTCATTTCCGCCACAGGCTTTTTGAAAAAATATATAATGAAGATCCTGGCAAGGCCTTGGATATTTTAGTCACCAGCAAAGAACCAGGCTGGGAAGAACCCTCTGTAGAAAACCCTTCTCTCTATACCCCTCCCAATGAGTGTGCCCCCCTTCCCATTATCAGTGAATTCCCCCGCGAAAAAACCATGGTGATTCCCATGCGGGGGTACGCCATCAGCGATCCTTATAATCAACCCTACATTGCCACCTTTGATGTGGCCTCCTGTATCGTATGCACCCTCTATGACCCCAGTACAGGAGTCGGCGTGATGACCCATTTTGACAGCAACTCGAGTATTGATGATTCTTTTGACATCATTTTGCAGGATCTACGAGAGGCGGGAATAGATCTGCAAGATATTCAAGCCCGAATCATAGGTGTCAATATTGATTTTGAATCTTCACAGAGAACTGTCATGACCATAAAAAATCGTCTGACCAGCGAGGGAATCCCCATCATCATGGAACATTTTTTGGCAAAAAATCCCCCACAGACATCGATAGAAAATCCCTTTCATGCCTTTGTTTTTGATGTCTCTTCAGGAGAAGTGTATGACTATTTTGGAAGATATACTGAACCTCAATACATCGTTAAAATCCCTGGATTCTTTGCCGGCTCTCCCCTCGAACGACATCCTTTGTCAACAGCCCTAAGCCTCAACCGATAAACAAGACTCCCCTAAAAATTTCCCTTTCAATCTCTCGAGTGGCATTATACCTATTTCAAGGAGAACCTCGAAAGGATACTCTTGTGTCATTGACTCTTGGTATCGAATCCTCCTGTGATGAAACGGCCGTGGCCCTCCTTGAGGGACCAAGAAAGGTCCTCATCAATCTCATTCAATCCCAGGAAAAAATTCACTCCCCTTACGGGGGAATCGTCCCAGAGATCGCCTCCCGATGTCATATCGAAGTCATCCTTCCCTTGATCGATAAGGCCCTCAAGGAGACCCGGACGGGATTTAAAGACTTAACCGGTATTGCCGTCACCACCACCCCGGGTCTCATAGGCTCCCTTCTCGTGGGCCTCTCTGTGGCCAAGGCCATCAGTTACGCCCACGATATTCCCTTCATTGGAGTCAATCATCTTGAAGGGCACCTCAATGCCCCTTTTCTGGAATATCCCGACATTCCCTATCCCCATCTGGGTCTCATGGTCTCCGGAGGACATACGGCCCTGTTTTATATTACCGGATTTGGACATTACCAATTTTTAGGTGCCACGCGCGACGATGCCGCGGGGGAGGCCTTTGACAAGATTGCCAAACTGGTCCACCTGGGCTACCCCGGTGGACCCGTGGTCGACCAAAGGGCCAGGAAGGGGGATCCTCACAAGATAAAATTTCCCCAGGGAAAGGTTCGGGGATCCCCGATGGACTTTAGTTTTAGTGGACTCAAGACGGCCGTCCTGCAACACGTTCAAAAAAACCAGGCCCTCTATGAGGACAGTCAAGGCCCCGTTATCGACGATCTTTGTGCCTCCGTTCAAGAGGCAATTGTCCAGGCCCTCTTGGCACGATGTGAATCGGCAAGGGCCACAAAAAAATGTCAGACCCTCGTCGTCACAGGAGGAGTCGCTTGCAATCAGTATTTAAGGAAGGTCTTCAATCAATGGGGGCAAGAAAATGAGATGGCTGTTTATTATCCCTCTCTTCTTCTATGCACGGACAATGCCGCCATGATTGCCTCTGTGGGGGCCCGGCACCTGGCGGAGGGGAAGCGCTCCTCCATGACCCTAAACGCCGTGGCCCATCGCCCTTTGACCGAACCCTTACCGGTGGAGTAGGCAATGCCCTCTTTATTGAAAAAATACCGCCTGTCGTTGAACAAAAATCTGGGGCAGCATTTTTTGGCCAACGAGAGCTATCTCCAAAAAATCGTGGACGCCGCCTCATTGAACAAAGACAGCCGTGTCTTTGAAATCGGACCCGGCTCCGGAAACCTGACAAGGCTCCTGGTGGCCACGGGGGCCCAACTGATCGCCCTGGAAAAAGACACGCGATGGTGTGAGATATTAAAAACTGAGATTCACGGAGAAAACTTTCAACTGATCGAAGGTGACATTTTAGAGTTCGACCCCTCCTGTCTGCGCCTTTATGCCCTTCCCCCTTACAAGGCCTTGGGAAATCTGCCCTACAATATCGCCACTGAAATTATCTTTCACCTTTTGGAGAACCGGCATTTGTTTTCCGATTTCTTTTTTCTCATCCAAAAAGAGGTGGCCAACCGCCTGAAGGCCAGTGAGGGAGGCAAGGATTATGGGGTGCCGTCCCTCATGGTCCAGCTTTTTTGCGAGGTCAAAACCCTCTTTCACATCCCTCCAGGCGCCTTTGTCCCGCCACCCAAGGTGGACTCCAGTCTCGTACACCTCAAAATCCACCAAGATCCCCGCTGGCCCGTAAAAGACCTCAAACTCTTCAAACAAGTCGTTCGTACCGCCTTTCAGCAACGCCGGAAGACCCTGGTCAATTCTCTGACTCCTTTTTTCCCCTCAAAAAAAGAGGGCCAGACCTTTTTAGAACTCCAAGGTATCTCTCCCAACACACGCCCCGAGGAACTCTCACTCCCGACATGGACCCAACTCTCCAATGCACTCGCCTAGTGTTGTGTCCCATAAATTCGTTTCCGTCCTTCCTAACCTCCTAAATTCATAGACAAAAAAGATTTCCTTCAAAACAGGGACAAGAAAAAAGTTGGCAGTTCTGCACACGCCCTAGTAAGATAAGCCCCCGACACGAGGAAAAGATCGATGGATCCTATAAATAAAAAGATCGCCATCATCACGGGCGGCGGCAGGGGCATCGGTCGCGCCATTTCGTTTGAGATGGCCCGGGCCGGTTTTTATGTCATCATCAACTACAAATCCAACAAAGAGGCGGCCGTAGAGACCCTCAAGACGATAAAAAAAGAGGGGGGGGAGGCAGAAATCATGCCCTTCGATGTCTCTGACTCGGCCAAGACAGAAGAGGCCATGAGTGACATCATGTCGCGTTTCACTTCCATTGAGGCCCTGATCAATAATGCCGGAGTCACCGCTGACAATCTTTTTCTGACAATGCCGGAGCGAGATTGGGATCTGGTCATCGATACCACCCTTAAAGGGTTTTACAACTTGACCAAACCCGTCTTAAAGAAGATGCTCCGCCAAAAAAAAGGGGCCATCGTGTCCATCGCATCCGTAGCCGGACTGACCGGCAACAAAGGTCAGGCCAATTACTCTGCGGCCAAGGCGGGCCTTATCGGGGCCAGTCGCTCCGTGGCCCTGGAAGTGGCCAAGATGGGAATACGCGTCAACATCGTGGCCCCGGGACTGATAGAAACTGAAATGATTAAAAAGGCCCCCATTGAAACGATCAAGGGCACCATCCCTATGGGGCGCATCGGTCGGCCTGAAGAGGTGGCCAAGGTCGTGAGATTTCTCTGCTCCGAAGACTCCTCTTATATCACAGGACAGGTCATCGGTGTGAATGGAGGCATGATCTAATGGAACCTCTAAAAACCGCCCAGATGCAAGGCGCCCGCCGAGCGGGGTCCGAGGCGTACTAGACAGTACGTTGAGGGCCGCGCGAGAAGGGCAACGAAGTAGCCCCTCTTTATGGGGCAACGCCGCAGATGGGCGGTTTTTAGAGGTTCCACCAAATTTTTTAAAGGAGGATAGTGTATGGCAGCTGACAAAAAAATTATACTGCGTGTCGCAGAAATCCTTATCAATGAATTGAAGCTTGAAGATGTGACCCCGGAGACCTTTGATCCGGACACCGACCTCATTGACGAACTGGGGATCGACAGCATGGACTTAACCGCCGTTGTCCTCGTCCTTCAGGACGAGTATAACATCACCATCAATGAGGAGGATTATCCAAAACTCTCAAAGATACGACTGATCGCCGAATATATTGAAAATAAATTAAAGGAAAAATGAGATGATCCTAATGGAGGCTGTGAAAAATAATTTTTCTTGAGCCTCAAGCCAGAGGCTTGAGACCCCGAAGCATCAGAGATGCGATGGGCGGCTTTAGAAAAATCAATCTCCTTACTGCCTCTATGTCATTGATTTTTCTAGCTGTCCCAAGCCTGGCAGTGGAAGGCTTGGGACAAAAGCGAAAGAAAAGTTATTTTTCACAGCCTCCTATAGAGTAATTATGAATATCGCAGAAAAAATCAGCGCCAACTCTTTCAAAAAAAAATGGAAATTCTCCGACATTATTGCCGATCCCGTGGTCCGCGACCGTTGGGAAAAGGTCAAAAAGTATTTTTATCTGCGGGAATCCACCTATGACATGACAAACAGATGCAACATGAAATGTGATGGTTGCTACTACTATGCCGGAGAAAAACAGTTTGCAAAGGAAAACGACAATCCGGAGGATTGGCGCCGTCTCATGAAGGAGGAAAAGGCCAGAGGGATCACTTATGTCGTGCTCGCCGGGGCCGAACCATCGCTCACCCCCGAACTCTGTCGAGTCTGCTATGAAGAAATTCCCGCAGGCTGCATCGCCTCAAACGGTTATAAGAAAATACCGGAATCCGTAGGATACAAGATCCATATCTCCGTTTGGGGCAATGATGAAACCAGCCGGAAGGTCCGCGGGGCAAAAGGACTTCTCCTGAAGCAAATTGAAAACTACCAAAATGACCCCAGGGCCGTCTTTGTCTTTACCTTTACCAAAAATAATATCGATGAAATCCATGATGTCATGGAGATGCTGGCAGGACACGACTGCAAGGCCACCTTTAACACCTTTTCGGCGCCCCTCCAATACAAGGGAGATCTCCGACACAATACAGAATCACTGGCCCGCACCAGAAAAACGATGATGGACATCATGACCCAATATCCTGGAAATGTTTTATTTTCGCCCTATAGTGTCGTGGCGCATACCCATATCTACGGGCTTCACGATCTTTATGGATGTTCCTATCCCCGAAGAAATCCCTTAACCGACATAGGACTGGGCCGGTCTTTTAGACAGTATAGAACGGATCTGAGGTGGGAGAGAGACGCCTCCTGCTGTGTCCCCGATACCGATTGCGCCGACTGCCGGCATTACGCGGCCGGCAGTGCGGTGGTAACGGCCAGGTTGTACAGGCATGCCACCGATCCTGAGACCTTCAAATCATGGCTGGACTACGCGGACACCTATCTGGCCGTATGGGTGATGGGTTATGAAAAGGGACCTAATCTTGTAAAATACATGAAGGCCCCTCCCGGTTTTGACTTGTAAAAGGCGCACAATACAGAGGAAGAAGAATGAAGACCGTCAGTACCTTGCTCGATCCAGAATGGCATGAGCGATACAAGAGAATATCCCGGCTCAATATACGAAGCTCAATATACGACGTCACCAATCGCTGCAACCTAAGATGCAAGGGCTGTTTCTTTTTTTCATCCGATGAACACAAAAAGTCCCCTGATGAAATGGATATCGCAAAGTGGGACGCCTTTGTGAAGAGAGAAAAAGAGAGGGGCGTCAATCTTGCAATCCTCATAGGAGGAGAACCCACGCTCTACCTCGACCGCATAGAGTCCTTTTACAAACAGCTTCATACCTTCTGCGCCAGCAACGGCCTCATCAAGGTCCCCCGAGAGAGATTTCCCGACATGATCGTGGGCATCTCCCTCTGGGGAGATGAAGAGGACGAAAAGACACTGAGGGGAAAGGACACCTTTTCAATCTCAAGGAGAAACTATGATGGTGACAAGTACGCCTACTACCTTTACACGATCACCCCGCGGCAGATGGGAAAGATCGAACACATTATAAAGAAAATTAGGGATATAGGGCTGAAGGTTCAAATGCAAATCCTTTCCAACGATGAAAATGTGGATGGGTTTTCATGGACCACGAAGGAGCTCTCCGATTTGAGACAGGAGATGGATGAAGTTTTTGAAAAATATCCCGACACCGTCATCTCCTCGAAATATTATCACGAGGTGCTCACAACCGGCACAATGCTTAACCGAAAATTCGGCTGGATGGAATGCCCCTCCGTCACAAGGCCCCTGGACAAGAGAAGCCCGCAACCCAAGCGCCTCATCGAATTTATCCGATGGGCCGCCGATCTCAAGACCATGCACCGGTGCTGCACATCGGAGACAAGGGACTGCTCAACCTGCAAGGACGGGGCCGCCCACATGAGCTGGGTCATGGTGAACAAGAGGGCCCATATGCAATCGGCCAAGGACCTCAAAAATTGGATCGAGGTGTATGAGATGTTTGCCAAGCTCTATCAATTCATTCCCTGGTAACGTGGTGAAATCGATGGATAAAAAAAAGATCGTCATCGTCGGTTATGATACCGTTTCCCCGCTGGGTGTGGATACCGACACACAGTGGAGAAGGGCGGCCAACGCAGAAAGTGGCATCGGACGTCTCACGCGTTTCCCCGTCAACGAGGATTTTCCGGTACGGATTGCGGGGCAAGTCAGTGAGATCGACACCAGCCCCTATCCTTTTTTGAGCGCCCAAGAACTGGCCTACTGGACATCCCCCATTTTCAAATACTCCCTCTTAGTCGTTCATCGGGCGCTTAAAAAAAGCGGTCTTGAGATAACACCCAAGATTTCCCCCCGCGTGGGGATCACCTTTAGTTCGGCCCTGGGAGGATTGGATGTCCTCATGAACGCCGATCGAAAAATGGTCGCCGACAAGAAACCTCCCCACCCCTTTACCAATCCCAACTCCTGCGTCAACATGGTCGGGGGCAAGGTCTCGATCATGACAAAGGCGACCGGTCCCATCTCCTCAACCATCACGGCCTGTGCCACAGGGACCACCTCCATGATCATCGGTTCCATGTTTATCCAGCAGGACATCGCCGATGTCGTGATCTGCGGCGCCGCCGATTTTGCGCTGATAGAATCGATCGTGGCCGGTTTTGCCTCCATGAACGGCGCCTACAAGCACAAGAAGGGTCAAGAAGAACCCCCGGAAAAGGCCAGCCGGCCCTATTCCATCAACCGGAGGGGATTTGTCGTTTCCGAAGGGGCGGGATGCATCCTCATCGCCTCAGGGGATTTTGCCAAGGCCCATGGCCTGAATCATAATATTGAAATTGCCGGTTGGGGCATGACCTCGGACGCCCAACACTTTGTGGCCCCCAATCTCGAGACGGTTTCCAGGTGTCTTTTGCAAAGCATCGAGAGTGCCGGTATCCAGCCGGCCGATATTGATGCGGTCAATGGACACGGGACATCGACAAAAATCGGGGACAAGATCGAAGTGGAGGCCCTGAAAAATATCTTTGGGAACCAAATTCCTCCCCTTTCGGCCAACAAGTCACAAATCGGTCATCCCATGGGGGCGGCCAGCGCCATTGAGTCGATTTTTGCCATGGAAGGAATGCTGAAGGACACCCTGCTGCCGACGATCAACTACACCCAGGACCCGGAGATCCCGATAGACTGTGTCCCCGAAGGCGCAAGGAAAATAGAGCAGGAATTCGTCTTGAAAAACGCCTTCGGATTTGGCGGGTGCAACTCATGCATCGTCTTTAAAAGGGTGAAGTGACAAGAAGAAAATTTTGAGGACTTGTCAGTGAATAGGAAGCAATATACAGTGGAAAATTTATGAGAGCCCCGAAAAACAGAAGAGTCTTTGTCATCGGATACGGCGCGGCGACGCCCCTGGGTCCTACCTTTGATCAAACATGGTCCCGGGCCGTTAAGGGAGAGGCCGGTTTTCGCAGGATTACGCGATGTGACATCAATACTGCAAGCTGTGTCGTCGGAGAAATCCCGGACTGGGACCCTCACCACCTCGATTTTGCAGATGAAAAAGAAATCTACAACTGGAACGCCGCCTTTGTCCTCCTCACCATGGCGGTCTGCCAGGAGGCCCTGAAAAAATCCGGTCTGGAAATCAATCAAGAAACCGGCCCGCGCACGGCCTGCCTCATAGGCTCGGCCCTCAATGGTTCCGACGCCTACCGCATCGCCATGGACAATTATCTCAACAAGGGGCCCCTGATGATCAGCCCCTATCTTTTGCCCAATCTCTGCGCCAACCTTCCCTCGGGCAAGGCCGGGATGGTCCTTGGATTTACCGGACCCATCTTTTCACCACAGGGGGCCTGTGCCTCGGGAAATCATGCCATCGGCATCGGCGCCAGGATGATACGGGACGGCGACGTGGATTTTGCCCTGGCCGGAGGTGTGGACACCTGCCTCATCCCGGAGATCATCCACGGTTTTGAAAACATGAACGCCACGATCAAGATAAAACCCGGTGACAGGGCCTATGAGGATCCCCGTCAGGCCTCACGACCCTTTAGCGTGGACCGAAAGGGATTTGTCCTCTCAGAAGGGGCCGCCGCCCTTGTCCTCGCCAGTGAAGAGATGCTGATCTCCAACGGTCTGAAACCCAAGGCCCAAGTCTTGGGAATCGGCTGGAACTCAGACGCCTATCACATCACAAGACCCAATCAGGACACCATTATCATCGCCATCCGGCAGGCCATCGAGGATGCCGGATTACAACCCGAAGATATCCACTACATCAGTGCCCACGGCACATCGACCCCCAAGGGTGACATCACAGAGATTAACTGCCTCAAAACCGTCTTTGGAAAAAAACTGGAAAAGATACCGATCTCATCCAACAAGTCGCAGATCGGTCACACGATTGGGGCCGCCGCCGCCATCGAAGCGGCCCTCGCCATCGAAGGGATGCAACAAGACATCATCCTCCCCACGATCAACCACATCCCCGATCCCGAATTGGCGGGTATTGACGTCGTCCCCAACGAATCCCGAAAGGCGCGTACGGAGTTCACCCTCTCCAATGCCTTTGGGTTCGGCGGCACAAACTGTTGCGTCGTCTTTAAAGGTGTCTCATGAAACCAAAACCACCCATTTTTGAAAAATATAACGACAAAGACTACTATGTAAAAGATAAAACAACCGGCCTTGTATGGCACCGGTGCGGGCATCGTACCCTTTACGCCGACACGGATCGATCGGAAGTGGTCTACCACGCCAATTATTTCCGATATTTTGAGCTGGGGAGGACGACACTCATGAGGGATATTGCCCATCCCTACCGCGAGATCGAAAGAAGCGGCTATGTCTATCCCGTCATCGAGCTGGGAATCGATTTCTATTCACCGCTCTACTATGATGATCCCTTCTGGATCCACACAAGGCTTTTAAAGCTGGAACGCGTCAAGCTCAGGTTTGATTACATGATCACTCACGGTGAGACGGGAAAGATCGTCTGTACGGGCTTTACGCGCCACTGCGCCATCAATACCTCCGGGATACCCGTGGCCATCGATGAAAAAACGGTTCAGCTATGGAAAACCTTCCCAAAATAATCGACGAGACGCAATGGCCCCTCGAGATAAAAATTCATGATCCCCTCCGGGATCACACCTTTCAAGGCAGGATCGTTCTCCCCGCTGTTGAAACCATGCAGCTATTAGCGCATGCGACAAAGAGTCGTGTGCCCGATATCCACACGAGCCTCATCCAGGATATCCGCTTTACAAAATTTCTCTTTATGGATGCGGACACAAAAACGGTGGACGCCGTCCATGAGGTCCGGGTCTTTGACGATGGAACGGTCCGTTCAAGGCTCTTGACCACATTCAAATCAAAAAAAAACTCCATCACCCGTCCACAGGAACATGCCCAATTGCTGTGGACCCGAAATCCCGAGACAACCCCCCTCCCCCCCTACGACAGTCTCTTAGGCCTTGAGGGCATAGGCCTTGAGGTACCGGCCCAAAAAATCTATCAAGATCTCGTCCCCTTTGGCCCGGCCTACCAAAACATCACAAGTCCCCTCCTGATGACCGGAGAGGGAGGCCTGTGCTCCGTATCAGGGGGGGTCGACACCCTCCCTGCAGGACCCCTGGGCTCACCCTTTCCTCTGGACGCCTCCTTTCATGCGGCCTCGGTATGGGGGCAACACTTCATGGGTCTCATCACCTTTCCCGTGGCGATTAAAAAGCGCCTGATACTCCAACCCACCGTTTTTGGAAAAACTTATCTTTGTAAAACGATTTTTATCAAAAAAGAGTCGGACTCCCTTTTTTTTGACATCTGGATCTTGGGACCTGACGGCAACATCTGCGAAGGGGCCCTGGGGGTTCAAATGAAAAAGGTCGCTCCCCTGGACTCACAGCCACAACCCCCAATGCCACAGGAGGGAAAAAAGGACCTAGAA
>MGSF01000042.1:0-833 GCA_001798715.1 Deltaproteobacteria bacterium RIFCSPLOWO2_02_FULL_50_16
CCCACAGGCCCAGATTTGTGAATGGTCGGCTATTGCCTGTGCGGGGGCCATGGCAAGGAGCGGATATGCCTCCTCTGCCCTTCACTTAAGCCTCCCTGATGGGACCTTGGCCCGCGTCCTGCGTCCTGTGGACGGGCACGGGGGTTTTCTCCAAGACACGGGAGGAGAGGCCGGTTATGACCTTGCCGGACAGGATGACGAGAATGGAGACGAATACCCCAGCGCCGATGAGGATGACGATTTTCCTTATGATGACAATTTTGGGTTAGATTACCCCCTCGCCTAATTTTTTTCTAAATCCCTCCCTATGAGATACGGTTGAATCCTTATGAAACCTGGTGTAATCTAGCATCGTGTCCTAGAAGGGAGTTCTTGTGGGTGAGAGTTTTCAGGAAATCCAGGGCTACATTTATCGGGCCTTTCAGCTCATGAAGCAAAAAAACTTTACTGAGGCCGAATCGATTTTGAAGACTAAACTCGATACATTGGGAGATGGCGGTGACAAGACCGAGCTCGCCCTCCTTTTTTCAACCCTGGGTGTCATGGAAAAATATCGTGGAGACCAGAAGGCCGCGTGGCGCCATTATGAGAAGGCCGAAAAACTCCTGCCCGATGACCCTGCCCTCAAGATCATCTCGGCCAGGCTCTTGATTGATGCCTTTGCCCAATACGACACCGCCATCAAAAAAACAAAAAAGATCCTCAAACTGGCCAAGGGAATCCCCTCCTTCGAACACCAGGCCATCACCACCATGGGACTGGCCTATCTCAAAAAAGGGGACAAGAAAAAGGCCGTTCAGATGCTGGACAAGGCCATGGAAAACAATTTTCAG
>MGSF01000042.1:1032-3953 GCA_001798715.1 Deltaproteobacteria bacterium RIFCSPLOWO2_02_FULL_50_16
ATAACCTTTATAACATACTGTTTTTATTATAAAATAATCCCAACACCCCCTCTCACAATGAAGGAAGCAACTCTTTCCCGGAAGAGACGATAGCCAAGACCGAGGGAGGGGAAGTTGTGACCGGCTTTGAGGGGCAAATAGAATACCTGTCCCGTGGGGACATCCTCGTCACCACGCCTCAGGGACATCGGATCCAATTTGGCTTGAGTGCCAACACCGTCAAAGACACCATGCCTCCTCAAGGAGGGGATGGGAAGTTTCAGGGCCCAGGCCGATTTCCCGATCTTTTTGTCTTGGATCCTCATACAGCTTTAAATATTCGCACAGGACAGGATCGTCTATTTCCTGAATTCCCAGGTTATTGGGGACGATATGGATATCCATATTTGGTTACAGGCCAAGTGACAGAAACAGGTTTTGCCCCAGGCCCCTCATTGGCCTATAATCTGACCTCTACTCCTGAGATGGCGGCTCATGTTGCTGCCTTATATGACATTTCATATCAGAGCCTTGATTCATCAACTTTTCGTGAAGCCCATCCTGATTTTGATTCTGAAACCTATTATCTAGATATGAATATGGCGGGAGAGCTCGAGTATTGGAGGCGCACAGATCCTCGGGATCCATTGTCACGTTTAATAATGGCTTCAGATTTATTCAATGCTATTCCCATGGATGCGTCTGGAACCATGGTTCTTGGGGCACTACGAGTGCAAAGTGTGGGCCCAGGCCGTTATGAAATTTTTGAAGAAAATCGAAGTTTGGGGCAAATTGATTTGCCAGGGCTGTATGCAGAGAGTCCTGTTCAAGAGAGAAAACCTCAAATTTTGGATAAGAGAGTCTTAGAGATTAGAGAACGACTCCTCCATTCAGGCGAGCCAGGTTGGGTGGCTATTAGTGCGAGTTCAGGCTTTGATCCCAAGGAAGGGACGAGTGGTTTTATCCTTTTCAATGAAGGTCGGGCGATATTGATAGACCCTCCTGTAGGGACAATACAATTTTTGGAACGTTATGGGATCCCTGAAAGTGCGATTGAAGGGGTATTGATCACGCATACGCATGAGGATCATGATCAAGGTCTTCTGGAACAGCTTTCCCGAGGACGGCATTTACGTCTCTACGCCACAGAACCCGTACGCCTCCAGCTCATTGAAAAACTCTATCACAAATTTCAGGGCCGCTGGCCTCGACAGGCCATTTCCCGTTTGTGGAATTTTCAGGAATTGAGACTCCAAGAAACTCAGTCCCTCCTCGGCCTGGATGTCGCCTTCTACCCCACCTTTCACAGCAACGCGGCCCTAGGGTTGGAGATCCGCGAGGGAGGGAGGGTGGTCTTTAGTTTTTCAGGAGACACAAATGCCAATCGTGATCTCGTCAAGGGTCTGGGTGATGACCGTGCGGGGCGTCCCATCATGTCCGAGGCGCGCATGCAGGAAGTCGCCCTCCGCCCTTTTGAGGCCCTGAGGCAGGGGGGGATCTCCGTGGTGGACCGAGGGGCCTTTCCCCTCCACACACCCAATGGACCCTTAATAGCAGAACAGGAGGCGGCAAGGGCCCTAGGGTCAGGGGGGGTCCTCTTGGCATATCACAATAGCCCCCTGGATATTCACCCCGATTTGCGCCGCATCGGTTTAGGCCTGGATGGGGCCGTGATGCTTAGGGCCCAACAGGGCTTTCCCACAGGCCTGTCGGGGAGTCATAAAACACAGGAGGCAGTTCTAGAACAAATGGTGGCAAGGACCCTGGCCCATCACGCCATACTGGGCTCTTTGCCGGATACGGAACGGGCCGCCTTGGCCCAGCGCTGGAGGGGCCTGACCACCTATCAACCCGGTGAGGTCCTTGTCCACGAGGGACGCCCCATGGATTCCCTGCTTCTGCCCACGGGGGGACGAGTCGACATTTACAAGGATGGCCAACGCCTTGATGCCCGGCCCGCCGAAACCATGGGGTACGAGGCCCTCTGGGACCCAGACCGTGTCTCTCCCCATACCGTGCGTGCGGACACCGTCATGGATGTCTTTGCCTTTCCCTTAACGGACCCCACGGTGCGTCGTCTCCTGCAGACTTCTTACGGGGGCGAGCCGAGCGCCGAGACCCTTTTCCAAAGGGGGCATGAGCGCCACCACCACAGAATAGGCATTGCCTTATACGAACACTCCGAGTGGTTTCGAAATCTGGATTCCAGGTCACAGGATTTTATCTTGGTCCACGGCATGGTGCGAACACTCAAGGCGGGGCAGTTGATTGCCGGGCACAATGCCCCCAGGGGCCTGGATGTCCTCATCAGGGGGGGAGCGGATCATTATTGGGGAGAAGACGCCCTAGAAAATATGCGGCGCGGTGATCTCATAGGCGATATTCCCCTCATGGGAAGGTCGCTCTCTCGATATGCAGCCCGCGCCTTTACCAATGTCACCCTCCTGCACTTGAGTGAGACCCAAGTGCAGGATATGTGCCGAAAAAGTTCTCGCGCCAGGGCCTTGACGGTGGATCATGGGATCAGGACATGGCAACGTTTGAGAGAGGTGCGGGCACTAAGAAATGCCGATCCCGTCGTTGCGACCAGGGATCATGCTAAGGGACAACGCCCCCGCCCTCCCCGGGGGAGGAGATAGGATCCTAGTCAGGTGGATGATCGGCATTGATCGTCAGGACATTGAGATCCCTGACGGAGGCATAGGGGATATAATTTCGATCCTGGGCCCGGCTATAAAAATCATCCACCTTGCTCGCCTCCTGCACATAATCAATCGACAAAATCATTTTTCCATTTTCTCGAATGACATCCAGATACGGTGTCGTGGCGGCGGCATGGGTGAGATCCAGGTCATTGTTATTGTCCTCACCCCCATAATAAAAGGTGTCCTCAGCGCCGATCCCATTGATGGCCTCTAGATAATTACAGGCCGAACTTTCAG
>MGSF01000042.1:4013-6694 GCA_001798715.1 Deltaproteobacteria bacterium RIFCSPLOWO2_02_FULL_50_16
GGGCATAATTGGCGATACCCAGGACAAAACTGATCATGTCCTCACCCGCCGAGCTCCTCTCCTCCTGCTCCCCCCCAGGACCGAAGTATTCAAAGGCATCGATAATGTCGAGATAGACCCCGTCAAATCCGGCATCGATAATGCGGTCCAGATAACTCTTGTTACTGCCGGAGGTCGTGCCGAAAATAATATTTTGCCAGGCCTCTTCCCAATACCGGACCTTATAATTGTCGGGAAAATCGGGATTACTCTCCGCCATCCATGAGGGGGCATTGCCGGTCACAGCGCCACTCCCATCAATCCAACTGGCCTCCCAATAAAAACGATCCACCTCCGCCTCTCCGATGCTCATGTAGGCCAGAACGGTTTTTGAACCCCCGGACGAGTTCTTGAGGGCCGCAATCTGCGCGGCGCTGAATTCATTGTCGGAAGACCCGTCGGATGAATAATCGATGACAACCACATCAAAGGCGCTCTCACCCAACGGGACGAGATTGATATCCTGGAGCCAATAGGCCCATGAAGTGCCGCTCGGGGCCAAATACGTACTGCTCAAACTGCAGTCGAGCGTAAAGGTATCTCCAGAAGCCTCTGAGTCGTCATCTGTATTAGAAGAACCGCAGGCACTCAAAAAAACAAAAAAGATGAGAATGAGGACTTGTTTCCGTAATAACATGGTCATTTCCCCCTGACGTTTTCCAAGTGATACTCAAATCGTGGAAATTTCTGAGGCAATTTCATGATGGAGTATACCAAAACCCCGGTTGAAAATCTATCAGCCCATGAAGAGGAGGGCCATCCAAAATGCAAGACCACCTTAACCTCGGGCGGTATCTCATAATCGATGGTTTTCAAAATTCCCTCAATCATTCTCATCGGGCTTGTGCGGGCCGGCAAGGCCACCAGGAAGTGATTGGGGATGATATTGCCCGGCATCTCAACCACCGGCGAGTAGAAGCTGACAATAAAGTGATTTTCCGGATAATCGGCAGGATTGTATTTTTCCCTCCATCTTTTAAAGTAAAGATGCACTTCAGGACTCCCTCTTTCAATCATGGCGAAAATAATATCCATGGGTGTGTTTGTCTTCATTCTTGATGGGATTTCCGGCGATCTCTTCTTGGAAATGCGCCATCCGACGATGACGAAAAAGAGGGTCAGGGCAAACCAGAGGAGGGTGCCGTACAATCTGTGCGATACGATATAGAAAAATATACTCACAAGAATGATGAAAATGATGAGCGTGCCTATTCTTGAGGTCTTGTAAGTGAGCTCTTTCGAACCCTTATTGTAACGATAGATAAGGACCGAAAAAATATTAATGCAAAAACTGGCCACAAGTCCAATGGCATACATCTCGGCCAAGACAGCCTGACTTCCACTGGTCACAATGATAATGATAGAATAAAGAATTCCGTTGATGATGTGAATTCTATACAGCGACTGGCTTTTATTCTCTTTAATCAGCCATGAGTAGTTGTATCTCTCGGCCACCTTCTCAATCAGTTCCCCCGACGCCACCATCGCCGTATTGACAGCCAGCATTAATGTTAAGGCGGCAAGAATTGAAACAGTGATTCCATAAAATTCCCCCATGGTCAGACTTGCAAAGGCGGGGATCAAATCTGTTGCATGTGTGGACAAGTCAAAATTGGAGGACAAGGCAAACAGCCCCAAGAGAGGGGTCACGATACCAACGGTTAACGCCAAAAAGACGTAGGCCTTGCGGATTTCCTGCCAACTTTTCGTCAACGATGCCGTTTGCAAAACAGATTCTATTCCTGAATAGGCCAAAATGCAGGCGCCCATCCCGATGATTAAGTTTGAATAGGAGTGAAAGATGGATCCGCCCGTTAAATCAAGCCTAAAATCCCTAAAACTTTCTGACAAGGTATGGAGTGAATGAGAATCAAAGTTTGAAATCCCCCCGAGTATGAGATTTAAAAGTATGAAGGCCGCAAAAATCAATATTCCGAATGTAAATTTTGCATTTTCCTTGATTCCATTAATGTTAAGATAGGTGATGAACCATACGGGTCCGAAAAAGAGAAAATACTTGATGGATGGATCTAATCCCAAAAAGGATGTCCCGTTTTCTATCGCACTCACCGTTGAAATGACCGCAGTTAAAATATAAACGTTTAAAATTGAGGCAATGGCAATAAAGGAGATATTGGGGCCCAAAACCAAATAGGAGAAAGAGTAGACACCCCCGCCTTTTATCCCATTCACTTCAAGAATGTTGGCGATTTCCACCATCCTCGTCGACACAAACCTGATGAGAATAGAAGTCACTGCGATATAAATGATGGCCTTGATACCGATGAATCTGTAGGCCTCATAAGGGGCATAAAAAATGGAGGTGAGCTCATCCATCAGTGTGATGGTTCCTATGGCCACCCACGTCAACCACCACCTGCCATTGTGGAAGAAACTCAAGAGATTCTTCTTAAAAAGAAGATAGACAAAAATCGACGCCAATAAGACATTGGCCGCTATAAAAATAAAGTTCATCAATTCCTACATCAATAAACGTTCAACAATAATAAAAATAGGCAACAACACAATGAGTGAAAACTTAAACATGTAGCTAAAGAAATCAGGCATTTTGATATTATTTTCCTCGGCCACCGCCTTGACCATAAAGTTTGGACCATTACCAATATAGGTCATGCCGCCAA
>MGSF01000042.1:6721-7779 GCA_001798715.1 Deltaproteobacteria bacterium RIFCSPLOWO2_02_FULL_50_16
TGAGAATCATCTCGGGGATCCCTGCAATCATGGATCCTGCCGTCTCCCCCAGGCCCAGTGCCAGGGAATGGAATGTGACTGCCGTGGGTGTGTTATCCAAAAAACCGCTGAGGAGGCCCGCGAAATAATAAAACTGACTGGTGGAGGTAACGCCCAGCTCTTTGGCATTGGACTCCAGGTAGAGCAGGCAGGGAACCATCGTGATAAATATCCCAAGGAACAGATAGGCTACCTCCTCGATGGGGCGCCAAGTGAAATTGTTGGAGGCCCTGAAGGACCTTGGAGTGGAGAGATAGGCCAACCCAGCCATCAAGATAATGGCCGCCTCTCTGACAAATTTATAATACGGATTGGAGGCGATGAAGGTGAGATACTGTTCGTTTAAGAACGCCACTGCCAAAATCACCCCCATCAAAAATATAAAATTTCTCCTTCCCTGGACCCTGATGGGACGGATTTGCGTCTTGTCTCTTTGGAGGGCTGCCGCCGGTTCCTTTTTGTGATAATAGGTATCCACGAAAAAATAAATAATGAGAAGCAAGGCGTTTGTCACAAGCCACTCCGGAGTCAGTTTAAAGAACCATTCAAAGGGGGCCCCGCGCAGGTACATCATAAACAAGGGTGGATCCCCCAGTGGCGTCAATAATCCGCCGCAGTTGGCGACGATCCCAATAAAAAACAAGAGGGTGTGAACCTTGAACGTCCTCTCTTCATTGGTTTGAATGACGGGGCGAACCAAAAGCATCGCCGCCCCCGTGGTTCCCATAAAAGAGGCCAACACGGCCCCGATTCCCAAAAACAGGGTATTGACGGAGGGCGTGGCCTCGATGTCCCCAGTCAAAAGGATGCCGCCCGTAATGGCAAACAGGGCCCCCAGCAAGATGATAAAAGGAACATAATCAAAAACCATGGTGTGGAGGAGCTCGTGGCTCAAACCGCCGGCTAAGAGATAGACGACGACGGGCAGACTCAAAATGAGGGCGATGAAGAGCTTATTCTTATTCTTTTCCCAGAAGTGATTCCAGAATAGGGGAAAGACGGCAATCGACAGGAGCATC
>MGSF01000043.1 GCA_001798715.1 Deltaproteobacteria bacterium RIFCSPLOWO2_02_FULL_50_16
TTCTCTTGAAAAAGGGGCGGCCCTGACAACGGGTGCCGAATTGACAGAGGCCTACGTTGCCCTTGTTTGCGGTAAGTATGACGAATGTAAGATCCCCGGCTTTAAGGATCGCGAGGATTGTGTCGGTCGCATCACACAAATCCTTTCCAACAATGAAGAATGGAAAGGGCTCCAATTCAGCAAGGAAAAGATGAATCAGTGCTTAAGTGAGGTCAAGACCATGCCTTGCGACGACTTCAAGAGTGGAAAAACCCCTGCATCATGCACTGAGGTCTGATTTTTTAGATTATTTTTCGTGATCAAAAACAGAGACTGCTGGCGCTAAAGAGGACGGGAACTTCCGGAGCGAAAACCGCATCGGGCTCCGTCGCACTACCGGTTATTGTCACCTTTGTCCCCAAGGCATTGGCCATGGCAACAGAAAGATCAATCCCCGTAGGTCCGGTAGTGTTCACAAAAGAGAGGACAATCGTCTTATTGCCCTGATCACAGCTCACCACTGAAAACGTCCCCGTCTCCGTGGTGGCCGCACTGCCATCATAGGGCACGATGGCGTGGGAATAATTTCCCCCTGTAAAATTGGCGGCCGGATCAAAAATAAATTGGGCCATCGCCCCAGACACGACTATTCCATTTCTCCAACAACCCACATTTCCAAGACGGGTCAGCATCTCGGTTTGACATCCTGTATCCACCGGTGTCTCCACGGGTTCCCCACCTCCCGACTCTGATCCGCCCGCTCCCATATCAGGGGCCTTGCATTCTCCTGTCGCGGCCTCGCAGGATTTTCCCTCTTCACACGTCACACCGGCACAGAGATCCACCTTGCATTCCCCCGTTGTCGCCTCACACACCTCTCCCTCCTTGCAGGTGACCTCCGCACAGGGATTTTCTATCTCCCCGGCAACGGGTGGGGCCCCATCTTCAGCCCCCTTGAAGTTGGGATCAAAATTGCCCTCACTACAAGCCACCAGACTCACAAGGGCCATCATCAAGACACCCATGAGGAGAATGACAAAAAAATGACGACAGGATATCTTATTCACAATAAGGGGGGACACTTCTACCTCTCTCTTAGCTATTATCGATTTCTTTTGAAAAAAGTTGCTTCGTTTCGCGTCTCAGGCTATGGAAAATGATTATCCATATTTTTAATTATTTCAATTAGTTACATCCATTTCCCCAAACTGAAGCTGCCTTAGACCCTCATAAAGGACAATCCCGACCGCCGTTGCCAGATTCAGACTCCTGACCGGTCCCGTCATGGGAATGGTATAAAGCCCCTGGGCCTTGGTTTGATAAATATCCGGGGGGAAACCTCGCGTCTCCGACCCAAAGACAAGGACATCCTCCGACTCATACGAAATTTCAGTGTAGGAACGTTGCCCCTTGGTGGTGAAATACCAGATCCTATTACCTTGAAAATGCGTCTCAAAGGCCTTTCGATCCTCAAGAAGGATAAGCTCCAGATCCTTCCAATAATCGAGCCCGGCTCGTTTGAGATGAGAGTCATTCAGTGAAAAACCCAGGGGTTTGACCAAAAAAAGAGGGGTTTGAGTCGCCACACAGAGTCGACCGATGTTTCCCGTATTTTGGGGGATGTCGGGTTGAAAGAGGACGATTTTCATATGAAACCAATCCTGTAATACTATACATAGCGTCATATGTCACGGAACGTCAGAAATGACGTTAGCCAAGGCGCCCGACGAGCGAGGCCCGAGGCGTACTGGATTGTACGTCGAGGGTCTCGTAAGGAGGGCAACGAAGTAGCCCCTCTTTATGGGGGAACGCAGGATCACGTCATTTATGACGTTCCGTATAAAAATTAAAGTTGTCTTTTATTTCAAAACCTTTTATATAGAGGCCCCCTTGAATAAAGCAGGGTAAAATCACAAAGATTACATGGAGTTTGTCAACAAGCCTTAAATTGTCACAGTCATAAGTAAGGAGGACGCATGAGAAGGTGTATAAAGAAAATAACAACCCCAACGCTGGCCCTTTTTTTCTTGATGATCTCCCCCATTTTATGGGCCAGTGAAGCGGAGTTGGTCCTGCCGGACATCGCCTCTGTCCAGTTTTTGGGCATCAGCGGTCACACCCTCTTAACCTGGGGGATCGCCGTTTGTGTCTTAGGGATGCTCTTTGGACTGGTCATGTACGTAAAAATCAAAAATCTGCCCGTTCACAAGAGCATGGCGGAAATCTCAGGGCTCATTTATGAGACCTGCAAGACCTATCTCATCACCCAGGGAAAATTCCTTCTGATCCTCGAGTTTTTTATAGGGATTATTATTGTCGTCTACTTTGGCTATCTCTCCCATTTTACAGTCCTCAAAGTAGCTATCATATTATGTTTTAGCGTTGTCGGTATCCTCGGTAGTTATGGTGTGGCCTGGTTCGGCATGAGGATCAATACCCTCGCCAATTCTCGAACGGCGTTTGCCAGCCTTAAAAGTAAGCCCTATCCCGTCTATGCCATTCCCATAAAGGCCGGGATGAGCGTGGGCACGCTTCTGATCAGCGTTGAACTGATCATCATGCTGGCCATCCTCCTTTATATTCCTGGGGATTACGCCGGCCCCTGTTTCATTGGGTTTGCCATCGGAGAATCACTGGGGGCCGCTGCCTTGCGCGTCGCTGGAGGTATTTTTACCAAGATTGCGGATATCGGTTCAGATCTCATGAAAATCCTCTTCAAAATTAAAGAAGACGATGCCCGCAATCCAGGGGTCATCGCCGATTGTACGGGAGACAATGCCGGTGATTCGGTGGGCCCCACAGCGGATGGATTTGAGACTTATGGCGTAACGGGTGTCGCTCTGATCACCTTTATTCTTTTGGCCGTCAACGATCCTGCCGTGCAGATTCAACTGCTGGTGTGGATTTTTATCATGCGTGTCATGATGATCGTGACCAGTGTGGTCTCCTATGCCCTGAATGAAACGGTGGCTTTTTTAAGATACGGAAAAAGCGATACCATGCACTTTGAATCCCCCCTGACATCCCTTGTCTGGCTGACATCCATTATCTCTATCGCCATGACCTATGTCATTTCCTATATCCTGATTTCCAAACTCGGTGATGGTTCGCTTTGGTGGAAACTCTCCACCATCATCAGTTGCGGCACCATTGCCGGGGCCCTTATTCCTGAGTTGGTAAAGGTCTTCACTTCGACTCGATCCGGCCATGTCCGCGAGATCCTCAATTCATCGAGGGTCGGAGGCCCCTCTTTGAACATCCTTTCGGGGCTCACCGCCGGAAATTTTAGTGCCTATTGGATGGGGCTGGCCATCATCGCCCTCATGGGAATTGGCTATCTCGTCAGCACAACAGGATTGGGCGCCCTCATGATCGTCCCGTCCGTCTTTGCCTTTGGACTCGTGGCCTTTGGATTTTTGGGAATGGGACCCGTCACCATCGCCGTCGACTCTTACGGCCCCGTGGCCGACAATGCCCAATCGATTTACGAACTCTCCCTCATTGAAACCCTTCCCGGTATCAAGGCCGAGATCAAAAAGGATCACGGATTTGATCTGGATTTTAGAAAGGCCAAGGATCTCTTGGAGGAGAGCGATGGGGCCGGAAACACCTTCAAGGCCACGGCCAAACCGGTACTCATCGGTACCGCTGTGGTAGGAGCAACGACCCTCATCTTCTCCATCATCGTTCTCCTCACCCACGGCCTTCAACCCGACCTCATCGCCAACCTCTCCCTGCTCCATCCGCCCTTTCTCCTCGGTCTGATCACAGGAGGCGCGGTGATTTACTGGTTTACAGGTGCTTCTATCCAAGCGGTGGTGACGGGTGCTTATCGAGCGACAGAATTCATCAAATCCAATATCAAACTCGACCAATCCGCCAAAAAGGCCTCGATCACGGACAGCAAACGTGTCGTCGAGATCTGTACGCATTATGCGCAGAAAGGAATGTTTAATATCTTTTTAACCGTCTTTTTTAGCACGCTGGCCTTTGCCTGTTTGGAGCCCTTTTTCTTCATCGGATACCTTGTCGGCATTGCCATTTTTGGTCTCTTTCAGGCGATATTTATGGCGGATGCCGGCGGGGCCTGGGACAACACCAAAAAGATCGTGGAGACAGAATTGAAAGAAAAAGGGACGGAGCTCCATGCCGCCACTGTTATCGGAGATACCGTCGGTGATCCTTTTAAAGACACCTCCTCGGTGGCCATGAACCCGATCATCAAATTTACCACACTTTTTGGTCTCCTGGCCGTCGAGTTGGCGATTACATTGCCTCGAATGACGAGTGGCATCATTGCCGGCCTGTGTTTTGCGGTGGCCCTTGTCTTTATTTGGAGGTCTTTTTACGCCATGAGGATCACAAACTAAGATGAGATTTGCTAATAAAATCAATGAATTAAAAGGGCTGTCCCTCTTTTTGACAAAGCATGATCGGGAGCTTGACACCACTATCCCTGTTGGGATAGAAAATAAGGGTTAAATAGCGGTTTGATACGCCTGTCGCTTTATCGCGATGGGTTCCCTCAACGCCCCGTCCCATTCGCCTGGGACGGGGTTTTTTTTAGTGCCGACGGGTTACATAAAAAAGCCCCGCTTTCTAAAGAAAGCGGGGCTAATTTAAATCCGGCAACAGCGAGGCAAGGGGCCCCCATTTGTCTTGCAGGCAAATGGGGTAGCCGAGCAGTACCGTAAGGTCGCAAAGCGAACTTACGGTGCGTCCGGTGTTTCAATGGCTGCCGGGATAAAAAAAGGCCCGTCTCCATAAAGAGACGGGCCCTTCAATTTAAATCCGGCAACGTCCTACTCTCCCAGACCACAAAAGCCTAGTACCATCGGCCCTGAGGGGCTTAACTGCCGTGTTCGGAATGGGAACGGGTGTGACCCCCTCGGTAAAGTCACCGGAAATTTGTACCGGATGTTATAAAGACCCATCTACTTCGTTGCCCCATAAAGAGGGGCTGCTGCGCTGGCCGCTCATGTACGTGTATACACGTCCCTTTAGGGATCGGCAGCTCTTCGACGTACTTGCTAGTACGCCTGCGCCGCGCCTTAAGCGACCCGCCTCGTATCTGGCTCTTTCTAGACATCCTATTAGTTTTAATATCAAAAAACGCACGCACGATTAACTTATGAGAACACAAAACCCGCCCTTGCGCTTGCAGTCACAAGTGCAAGGGCAGGTAAAAGAAAATATGGTCAAGCCGCTCGACTGATTAGTACGGCTCGGCTAAACGTCTTACAACGCTTCTACCTGCCGCCTATCAACCTCCTAGTCTCGAAGGAGTCTTACCCCGTTTACACGGGAGGGAAATCTTATCTTGAGGTCAGTTTCCCGCTTATATGCTTTCAGCGGTTATCTGATCCGAACATGGCTACCCAGCCATACCCCTGGAGGGATAACTGGTGCACTAGAGGTTCGTCCATCCCGGTCCTCTCGTACTAAGGACAGATCCTCTCAAATTTCCTGCGCCCACGGAAGATAGGGACCGAACTGTCTCACGACGTTCTGAACCCAGCTCGCGTACCGCTTTA
>MGSF01000044.1 GCA_001798715.1 Deltaproteobacteria bacterium RIFCSPLOWO2_02_FULL_50_16
CATTAAGCTTTGTCTTGATGCGATCGATGACATCAAGGGCGTTTTCCCCATAACGCATGACAACGATCGCACCCACGACTTCACCCCTTCCATCCAGCTCCGCCGCACCACGCCTGATGTCAGGACCAAATTGTACATTGGCAACGTCGCGGACACGGATCGGATTGCCCTTCATATCCACCCCAATTCCCACCTCTTCGACATCTTTGAGGGATCGAATATATCCCCTTCCACGGATCATATACTCCGTACCCGCCATTTCGAGGACACGTCCGCCCACGTCATTATTGGATTTCTGGATGGCCTCGATGACATCTTTTAGGGGAATATTGTAGGCGAGAAGTTTATTGGGATCGACCTCGACCTGATATTGTTTCACAAATCCACCCACCGAGGCTACCTCAGCCACGCCGGGAACAGACTCCAACCAATACCGCAAATACCAGTCTTGAAACGTCCTGAGATCGGCAAGGCTATTTTGTCCCGTCTCATCCACAAGGGCGTATTCAAATATCCACCCCACCCCCGTCGCATCCGGCCCCAAAGAGGGATTGACCCCGGGGGGAAGATTACCCCGAATCTCGTTCATGTATTCCAAGACGCGACTCCTGGCCCAGTAGATGTCGGTCCCGTCCTCGAAAATGATATAGACAAATGAAAACTCAAAAAAGGAATACCCCCTCACCACTTTAACCTTTGGGGCAGCGATCATGGAGCTCACAATAGGATAGGTGATCTGATCCTCAACAAGATCCGGTGAACGACCAGCCCATTCGGTAAAAACAATAACCTGAACGTCCGACAAATCGGGGATGGCATCCAGCGGGAGATTATGAATGGAATAAAAACCCCATAAAATCGCAAAAGAGGTGAATAAAAACGTAAAAAATTTATTTCGAGAACAAAATTCTATGAGCTTATTGACCATGCGAATGTCCTCCTTGGTCGGAGCCACCCGATGATGAGAAGGCCCCCCGGATCTGACTCTCTGAATCAATCAAAAAGTTGGCACTGGTCACCACCGTTTCTCCCTCTTCCAATCCAGATAAAATCTGAAAGAATTCCTCCGAGGGGCGACCGAGCTCCACTTCACGGGGTTCAAAGACGCCCTCCCCCTTATCCACCATGACAATATTTCTCAGCCCCGTCTGAAGGACGGCACTTTTGGGGACAGTCAGGGCCTCACCCAATGGAATCTCAATATAAACATCCATCAACATGTCTGGTTTTAAAAGCCCTTCCTTATCTTCAACCTCCGTACGAACCGTGAGACTCCGTTTCATGGGATCCACGATGGGTAAAATCGCATCCACTGTCCCCTTATATTTTTTTTGGGGATATCCCACCGTTCTCACCTCAACATTGAGTCCTTCTTGGATTAAAGGCCGTTCTGATTCGTAAATCACCGCATAAATCCAGGCTCTGCCTGTGCCTTCCGTCAGAAAAAGGGATTCATCCACCTCTTTTTTTTGACCCAAAACCTGAATCTGCGTCTCTGTCATGCCCAAGAGTTTGAGTTTTCGTTTGATCGCCTCAATAAATGTTGTCATACCGGAGGCCTTCCCCGTTTTGAGGGCCTCCAGATATTCCCTTTGAGCCACATAGAGTCCGGGATCATAGGCCACAGAACCAAATGTCCTCAAATGGCGAGTCAATTCCCTTCGAATCACTGTCCCTTTTTTGACACCGATCTGCCACTGCTGTTCCGGCGTGATTTGAAGAGTGGCAAAACCGGCCACCTTGGAAGGAGGTAAATCCTCCATGGCCGTCATTAAAACCAAATCCATCCCACAAATAGGACAACTTCCGGGTGCGGACTTCCGAATCTGTGGGTGCATGGGACAGGTATATTGTTGGCTCATTTCTTGTTCGTGTGATGGGTGAATGACTTGAAACACACCGTAAGTCACAACACCCAAAACAAGAACAGAAAGAAAAAGGATCGTTTTTGTCTTCATGATTTTGCCTCGCTCCCTTAAAAGGGCTTTTTATTGGCCTCTCCTAATGTTTTGAGTGATCGTGTTGATCGCCTCCCTCATGATCCTTTTCTCCCTCCTTGAAAGGGACCAAATCCATGCCACAAACAGGACAAGTGCCCACTTGAGATGATTTGATGTCAGGATGCATGGGACAGGTATACACAGAAGCCTTCTTTACTTCTTTGCTGTCTGCTTGATTGTCTGAACCACAATGCCCACAATGGGCCATAAGAGGCATGGATATAAAAAGACATAAGGCACTCACGCCCCAAATAATGTGTGATTTGTATTTCATGTTATTTCTCCTTTTTTACAGTGGTTGATTGTGCCGGCCGACCCAAAACCCATTCCAAAAAGGCAAGGGTGGTATGATAGTCGGATTGCAAATCATAATAAGCCATTTCCATTTCATAGAGATCCTTTAAGGCCTCGATAGTGGAAAAGAAATCTTCTTTTTGCAACTGATAGGCGGCATAGGAGGATTCATAGGTGGCCCGAGCCTGGGGCAGTAATGAGTTCTGGTAGATCTTGATCTGGCGCGATTGCCTCACACCCCTTTGATAACTCTCTTCTACCGAAGAGACTGTTTCATTGCGCAAGGCCTGATATTGATATTCTGCCGCCTTTTTTTCGGCCTTCCTTTCCTGAACAGCACGACTTTGCCGCCAATAGGCCCAAAGGGGGATATTCATCTTGACAGATCCGGTGACAAAATCAGATCCCGCCATCGGATCACCGGCCACAAAATCTCGCTGCATATACGAAAATTCAAAATCAAAATCCGGAAAATAATCGCTTCGCGCCAAGCGAACTTGATAATCCGATTCCGTGACTTTATCGGCCATGGCCCGAAGTAAGGGCCTATTGGTATAAACTTCCTTATCAAGAGGTGGAGGGGGTGTGTCTTGTGTTAAATGATACTTAAATATCAGAGGAGTCCCTTGAGGACGGTTGAGTAAGGCATTCAGCCTTAAACCTATGGAGTCCCTTTCTTGTTCCAAGGACAGCAAGACATTTTCAAGACTGGCATAAAAAGTTTGGGCACGAAAAACATCAGGGCCACTGGCCTGAGAGGTGGCATAACGGGCTTCTGCTATCTTAGACAGGTTGGAAAGGAGGGCCCTATTCTTTTTGACGATCGAAAGCCCCTTATCAATCTTATAAAGATCAAAGTAGGCCTTCTTCACCTGAAACCGAATCTGGTTGATGTTCTCTTCAAGATAGTTTTTTGTCCCATGGGCCGCGGCTTGCGTTGCTTTTCTGCGAAAGTGCAACTTGCTCGGAAAAGGGATTTTTTGACTAATACTCCAATCCTTACTGCTCATGGAAGAGGCGTTAAAACTAAAATCACTCCAGGGCACGTTAGTCGCCTGAAACCCGACCTCGGGATCTTCCAGAAAACTGACCTGGGGGATCCGTGCCTGGAAGACGTCCACCTGGTATCGCAAAGATTGTATCTCCGGATTGTTGGCCTCCGCTTCTTCGAGAAGATCCCGCAATTCAGGAGAGACATCACTCCCAAAACCTCTTTGGGACAAAAAACTTATAATCACCACTATCATGACGGAAAATAATTTTGCAACATTTGACCACTTCATAGACCACCTCTTCGTGAATCAACACGAATTCATTCTTGCCAAAAATGGAGAAGTCGGTTCTTAGATAAGAAAGGACTGATGAGAGATATAAAAAGGAGAAGTCGCATGAATCATCCCTTGAATTTCTCCCGGAGGCCGAAGAGAACTGACAAGAGTCCAACCATCAAAAAATGCAGATCTCACATGGGCCAAGGTGTTTGACTGTTTTTTGATTTGATCAGCAACAGAGGGGCCTCCTATCATCTGTCCCGTATCATTCACATAATCTCTTGCCACACAACAGAGACAAATTTGACAAGACTCCTTTGATGATTTTTGGCTAGAAACCTTATGAGCTTCGTGACAAGGAGGAATTTGAGAACCACAGACATCGGACTTGCAAGACTTGTGGGCACAAGCCTGCGAAGGAAGAGAGGCCGCCATAAAGGGCAAGAGTGTCAAAATGACAATCATCCAACCTCTTTTTTGAAAAAAATAATTTTTCATATCCTACTTCACAAACCGATTAATGGAATCGATAAATTCCTCTATCTTTGCAGGCCCCCCTTGGGTCTTGATCGCCGATGTGAGGCAAGACTCCATGTGACGTTTCATCAAGATCATAGCTACACCATCGAGGGCCCGCCTGGAAGCATTGATCTGATTGATAATATCAATACAATATTTTTCTTTCTCGATCATGGTTTGGATCCCGCGGATCTGACCTTCAATCTTTTTGAGGCGGGGAAGGGTATTCTTTTTGGTCGTTTCATTTACCATATACCCCTATAGGGTATCTTAGGCGGGGGGATGTGTCAAGGGCCTCCTTCTACTTAATTTCTTTTAATTCCTTCGATGGAGGACAACGCCCCTCATAAGGATTTTTTAAAAATAATTGAAAGATATGGTTAAATATTGATCTTTATTAATAACTGACCTTACCTTTCTGTTTATTCTAAGTATCTAAATTTATTTAATTTTATTAACAGATCCCCCTTGATTCCGTTTTTTTTAGGAAATATCACAAAAAATATAGCAACAATTTTCCCCTCCTGACGATGACTCGTTGCGTTATGGCACTCATAGAACCAGGCAGATCCCGCAATTATAGGGCGGACATGGTGGTGATCGGCGGTGGACCCGCGGGGGCCTCTACCGCCATCCGTGCTGTAAGGACACTACGGCAAATGGGGTCAGGGCGACTACACGCCGATCTTCGCACCCCTCGCCCAGTCGGTCAACAACATGAAAGGGTCCTCGTCCTAGAAAGTCGCTATGGAGATTCCGTAGGGCGCCCCATTACCGCCACACACGAAACCGCCAAACCCTGCGGCGGTTTTGTGATGGGATCGGGCGTCGACTACCTGAGAGAACAGTTAGGAATCGATCTATCTGCCATTCCCCATGTCCCCATCAATCACCTGACCGTGAGTAATATGGGACACTATGTCCACGGACAACGTCGCGTCCCCTATGAGCATTTATTAAGCCGGTCCGTTCGGCTCGAGGCCCCTGGTTGGGGCATCACCGTTCACCGCCATGACCTTGATCCATTACTCCTCAATCATGCC
This sequence comes from Deltaproteobacteria bacterium RIFCSPLOWO2_02_FULL_50_16, assembly GCA_001798715.1. Taxonomy (GTDB): domain Bacteria; phylum UBA10199; class UBA10199; order 2-02-FULL-50-16; family 2-02-FULL-50-16; genus 2-02-FULL-50-16. The sequence continues at coordinate 5,128 of MGSF01000044.1, forward strand.
CGTGATGAAGGGGCGCGGGTCATGACGGGAACCACCGTTCAACGCATTCATTCCATAGGTGACGATTTTGTCGTTGAAGGAACCGGACCCGAAGGCGAATTTCAGGCGACAACCTCCATGCTTGTCGGGGCCTTTGGGGCCAATGCGGCCATGAGAAGCGCTTTTCTTGATCTGATGGGCACACAATTACCCGAAAGTGCCAACAGAACGGGGACGGCCTTTCGTCTCCTGGCCGATAGAACGGAGACGGCCCTGGTTCCCGATGGAGGTATTCACCTCACATTCTTTCACTTTCCCTTGAGAGGAGAACCCCAGACCGGGACCTCCTTCCTCTGGCACTACGATGCCCCGGGAGGCGGGATCAACGCCGGTTCCGTCTTTCTGCGCGCCGAACATCGGGATCGTGTCCCCATGGAATACTCCCACAGATTGGCGGCGGAGACCCTGTTTCCCGAATTTCAAAATCCCAGGGACATCCATGGGGCCGCCCTTCCCATCTACGTCCCGGGCCACCTCCCTCCTGCCAAGATCACGGGGCAAGGGGTCGTGGTCCTGCGCGGTGATGCGGCCGGTGTGGCCAATCCCCTGACGGGGGGAGGCATCGCTGAGGCCCTTGAGGGGGGAGAGATCGGGACTGTTATGGCCAGGACCATAGTCAGCGGTGACAGGGCACCTCTTCAAAGATATGTCGCCGAAGAAGGGCAATCTCCCATGATACAAAATCTGGCCATTGCCCACGCCGTGGCGGAACATATTGTTCATAATCCAAATCCCGCCGTCCTCCAGGCCTTTCTCGGGGCCCTTGAGACCCATCCTTTTACAGGGCGCGTCGGGACAGATTTTTTAAGTAGAAAGGAATATGAACTTGGATTCCTTGGATCTCCCAGAATGATGGGGATCGGAGCCAGACTCATAATGAATGGAGATGTCCGCCGGGCCTTGGGGAGTATGGCCCGAGATCCCCTCATGGATCAACCGATTCTGGGAGGGGGTTCCCAAGAGAGGGGATTTTTCGGAAGACTAAAACCAACACCCTTGGGATTACTCAGACTCCTCTTAAGAGGGTGAGCGAAGGAGATACCTTAATCATTTTCTCATCTTTAAGCAGTTTTTCTCTCCCGGAATATTGGACAACATCCCCCCGACTCAATTGATCCCACACCTTATTGGAAGGAGAGATGTCGCGATCAAAACGCGTCACGCGCAACAAGTGAGGCAGGGACTTTGAACCACAAAAAAGACATTCGCTCTTTCCCTTTGACGGCAACAAACTAGAAACCACCCGCCAAAAATCCCTTTTGTGAAAAAAACTGAATTCTTCCAAATCTCTTTGAGCCAAGACCAAATAAGAACATTTTAAATAATCTTTTCTGATCCCCACCATCCTGTCAATAGCCGCCAATAAAGGGGTTGGCTCCCACTCAAGGTAAGTATGGCACCAATCCCTTCTGTTATGAAGAAGCATGGGACATGAAAACTGATGAAGGCAAGGTGACAATACTTTCAGTGAGGTTTCCTCAATCAAGCTGTCATGGAGTTCCATGAGTTGGCGCGTTTCTCTTTGAAGAGCGGGTTCAATAATCAAGATAAGTCCGTCTTCCTTCAAGAAATGGTGGGAAAAATATTTTAAAGCCCTTAAGCGCCGCGGGATATCCCCTATCTCGCTCAAAACATTAGAAAACAAGACAAGATCAAAAGATCCTGAAAATAAAGAGGGCGATAGGTGCTTGTAAGAAATGTCGCAAAGTCTTGTCGTCAATGAAAAAGAAAGGGCGCTGTCTTTCTGACCTTCTTGATACAATTCAAAAAGTCTAGAGGACTCATTCAATACCATCTTATTTTGATCGAGGCCGCAAAATTCAAGAGTACACTTTTTTATGATCTGTTGTTCTAATAATTTTTGAAAATAAAAAAGAACCCCAAAAATCCCACTTCCAGGACCCATACCCACATCCAAGATCCTGATGGGCCTCTCCGTCCTTTTTCTCCAAAAATCGTGAGAAATATTGTTCAACAAGGACATTGTCTTCAGGGCGTTGACGGGAAGGAAATAGAGAAAATATCCCGAGCGAAGATCCTTTCTATTAAAATAATTTTTGGGGCGATCTTGTCTGTCGTGTGTAAAAATTCTGTGAAGTTCGGAAACTCCGCTTGAAAAAAACTTGAGATCTTTTGAATTCCATTTTTTGTAAGCGGCTTGATGAAAACGCGTGTGGGGATAATAGCGGGTCTTTAAAAAATAAAAGAGGGTGGATTCGAAGGAGGAAGACAACTTTACTTTATTTTTCATGGCCGCCGCAAATTATTTTTTACACCGTTTCTCTGTGCGAAACGGTGCCACGAAAATCTAGTCGTACAGCCTGCAAAAACAGGCTGTACTCCTGATTTTCGAGGTGCCCAGGGCGAGACTCGAACTCGCACGGGTTGCCCCATACGCCCCTCAAACGTACGTGTCTACCAATTCCACCACCTGGGCAGGAAAAAAATTACTCTTTCTTATTGTCTTCTGTGGGAGGTCCTTTTTCCTCCGGCACAGCAACATCTTCCACAGGCATTTCTGCGGGCATCTCTACAGGAACCTTATCGAGAACGGATCCTATTGTTTTATCCCTAGATATTTGAGCCAACCAAATCGAGGTGCACAAAAATGCTAGCGCCAATACCGTCGTCACCTTTGTCAAAAAAGTTGCCGCCCCACGAGCTCCAAAGAGGGTTTGAGAACTCCCCCCTCCAAATGTGGCTCCAATGCTGGCCCCCTTTCCTGCCTGTAAAAGAACCAAAATAATCAACACCACACATATAATATAATGAACCGTCACCAATAATGTTTCCATACTCTAGCTCCTTAACACTTGATAATCTCTATAAACTGATCGGCCTTGAGGCTGGCCCCGCCCACCAACAAACCGTCAACATTTTTAGTCTGTTTTAATTCCCTCGCATTTTTCGGCTTCACACTCCCACCATAAAGAATGCGAATGCCATTCGCCATGGGGGCATCAAATGATTTTTCCAATGTATTCCTGATAAAACTATGGACCTCTTCCACTTGCTCAGAGGTGGCATTTTTTCCCGTCCCTATGGCCCAAATCGGTTCGTAGGCGATAACAAAGTTTTTAAAGTCGTTCATATGCAGATTTTTCAACCCGATTTTTAATTGTTCTTGAATGACATCAAATGTTTGTTTTTTTTCCCTCTGCGCCTCTGTTTCACCTAAACAAAAGATGGGAATGAGTTCCAATCCTAAGGCCATCTGAATTTTTTTATTCACCGATTCATCGGTTTCTCCAAAGTACTGGCGTCTTTCAGAGTGGCCAATCAGAACATAGGTACACCCAATATCCTTGAGAAAATCCCCAGAAATTTCTCCAGTGTAAGCCCCTTCATGCTCCCAAAACATATTTTGAGCCGCCAATCCGATTGCGGAATCCTGCAAGGCTATCGAGGCCGAATACAGTGAAGTGAAAGGGGGGGCGACAACAATATCGATATCCTTTAAATTTTGCGCCATCTGCAGCAACTCATTGATGAGCAGCAGAGTCTGTGTAATCGTGCCATTCATCTTCCAATTGCCGACAATTAAGGGTGTTCTTTCCATATCAATTCTCTAAGGCAACAAGCCCAGGCAATTCCTTTCCTTCAATGTACTGCAAACTGGCCCCACCTCCCGTTGAAACGTGGGTGATCTTTCCCGACAGACCCAATTGCTGAAGAACAGAAACGCTCTGTCCCCCTCCCACAATCGAAGTGGCTCCAGAATCAATGACGGCCTCAGCAACAGCCTTTGATCCTTTTATAAAATCTGGATTTTCAAAATAACCCATGGGGCCATTCCAAAAGATAGTTTTAGCCTTTCGAATTACTTCTTGATACTTCTCTATTGTTTTTGGACCAATATCAAGGCCCATCCATCCTTCAAGGACATCCGCTCCATCACTTTGACGAACGGCGACTCCCAAATCCGTCGATTGGGCCATAGCATGATCCAGGGGAAGAAAGACAGGAATATTGCGCTCTCGCGCCTTTTCCAAAATCTTTTTGGCAATAAAAATTTTCTCCTCCTCAAAACGAGAATTGCCAATGGAAAAACCCTGTACTCGAAGAAAAGTAAACGCCAACCCTCCCCCCAAGATGAGTCCCTGAACCTTATTCAACAAGTTTTCGATCACACCTATTTTGTCCGAGACCTTGGCACCGCCCAGGATGGCAAAAAAAGGCCTTTCCGGGTTTTTAAGGAGTCGATTTAAATGTTCGAGTTCGTTTTTAACCAAAAATCCAGCCGCCTTTTCTCGAAAATAATTCACCATTCCTGAAACCGACGCATGAGCCCGGTGAAGCGTCCCAAAGGAATCATTGATGTAGACCTCTGCAAGATCGGCCAGCTCTTTTGAAAACGCCTTTTCATTATCCGACTCTTCCTGATGAAAACGGAGATTTTCCAAGAGCATGACACCGCCTTCCTTAAGATCGTAGGCTAGTTTTCGAACTGCATCACCTATACAATCCTCAGGTAAAATCACATCTTTTTTTAAAATTTCCGAGAGGCGTTCGGCGACTTTGACAAGACTGAATTGTACATCTCTTTGCCCTTTGGGACGACCCAAATGAGAGGCCAGGATGACCTTGGATTTGCGATCCAAGGCATATTGTAGAGTGGGGAGACTGGCGCGAATACGAGAGTCATCGGTGATATTGCCCTCCTTATCCCGATCCACATTAAAGTCCACACGGATAAAGACGCGCTTTCCTGCCAAATTTATTTCATCAATATATTGCATAGAGGACTATGACACAATCTTCTTGGCCAGATCCAACATGCGGTTGGAAAAACCCGTTTCATTATCATACCAAGAAAGGACCTTCACCAATTTACCCCCAATGACATTTGTCATGAGCAAATCGGCAATGGAGGATTCAGGTCGTCCGTTAAAATCGATAGAAACCAAGGGTTCTTCTGTATAAGACAAAATTCCCTTAAGAGTCCCTTCGGCCGCTGATTGAATGGCCGCATTGACGGCCTCTTTCGTTGTGGATTTTTCAATATTAACAACCAGATCCACCACTGAAACATTGGGAGTCGGAACTCGCATGGCAAATCCATCAAACTTTCCTTTAAGCTCGGGGATCACCAAACCAATGGCTCGGGCCGCACCTGTTGTTGTGGGAATTTGAGAAAGAGCCCCGGCACGAGCACGACGCAGATCACTGTGAAAACTATCTAAAATACGCTGATCATTTGTATAAGAATGAATGGTCGTCATAAATCCATTGATAATCTGATAATTCTCATGAAGAACCTTGGTCACGGGGGCCAGACAATTGGTGGTGCATGAGGCATTTGAAATGACATGGTGTTTTTTGGGGTCGTAGGAATGATCATTGACGCCCATGACAAAGGTGCCATCCACATTCCCTTTGGCCGGCGCCGAGATAATAACCTTTTTCACCCCCTGCTTCATGTGCTCCCGGGCCTTATCTCCATCCGTAAACCGGCCCGTGCATTCAAAGACGACATCGACATTGTGTTTTTTCCACGGAATCTCTGCCGGATGAGGGCAGGCTGAAAGATGGAGACCTTTTTTCCCCACACGCAAGACATCATCCTCCACCGTCACCTCTTCATTGAGGACCCCATGAACAGAATCATATTTGAGAAAGGTGGCAAAGGATGCGTGATCCACCAAGTCATTGATCATGACAATGTCAATACTTCCGGCACCTTTAGCCTTAAGCCAGGCCCGGAGGATCCCTTGGCCAATCCGACCAAAACCATTGATACCGACACGAATGGACATGAAAAAACCCCCTTTGAAAAAAGTTTCGATGAATTGAAGGGGCGAACTATACACCAGGAAGACCCTACCCCGTCAATAGGGAATCCCATATTCCTCTCCCCCCGGATCGGCTGATTTAAGGTATTAATCTTTCTAGTGATTTCTAGATTCTTGGGATTTTTCTTGACTCTCACCCCCTTTTCGTGAAATACGGGAAAATCTTAAAAGATATCAATCGTTTCCTGTTTTTTTCGATATTTTTTAAAATTTATCACAACTTTTGATTTTTCTCGCCGAGAAGGGGACTTGAAAGAGAGGAATACCATGGAAAACAGCCATCAGCCAAAACACGTCATTTTGTACGTCGATGATGAACCTAGCCACCTGGAGCTATTCCGCAAGGCCTTTTACCAAGATTTTCAGGTCGTCACGGCCTCATCAGGAAAAGAAGGTTTAGAAATTCTCAAAAAACACCCCGTTTCTTTGATTGTCTCTGATCACAGCATGCCGGAAATGACGGGAATCGATTTCCTGCGACAATCCATTCCCCTTTCTCCCCATGCCACAAGGGTTGTTTTGAGCGCCTATTCAGATAAAGAAATCCTTTTGAAGGCCCTCAATCTCGGCGAGGTCTTTGATTATGTCTTGAAACCCTGGAAAAGAACTGACCTAAAAGAAATTTTAGAAAAGGGACTACGCGCCCATGAAAATCGTGTTGAAAAGGTCAAAAATCTCGAAACCCTCCAGGATGAAAGGGACTATCTTCGCCGAGAGATTAAAAAAGTCTACAATGTTGATGGTATCATTGGCGCCCACCGCGGTTTACAGCCTATCATGGACAAAATTCCTTCAATCGCAAAAAGTAGTTCCCCTATTTTTATCCGAGGGGAGAGTGGGACAGGAAAAGAGCTTATTGCCCGTACTATCCACAACAAGAGTGATCGCCACAATAAACCATTTATCAAACTCCGAGTTTCTTTGATCGGTGAATCCGATCTAGACCGCGAGATCTTTGGCACGACAGAGCAAAAGGGGCTGATTGAGATGGCTCAAGGAGGGACCTTCTTTTTTGACGAAATTACAGAGCTTCCCCTCAATCTGCAAAAAAAGCTGCTCACAATGATTTTGGAAAAGGAAATTCCCCTCGCGGGAACACCCCAGACCCGTCCCATTGACGTCCGGATTATTGCCGCCACCAACCGTCCCATTGAGCGCGTCCTAGAAAAAGGTGAATTTAGGAGAGATTTGTTCTACCGTTTGAGTGTCTTCCCCCTTACCATTCCCCCTCTTCGAGAGAGAAAAGAGGACATCCCCCATCTCATAGAACACTTTCTCGTTGAATTTAACAAAGAGTTTCACAAAAATCTGACCCTTTCTGAAGAGGTAGTTCGCTATCTCCTCAAATATGATTGGAAGGGTAATGTGCGTGAACTGAAGGATATCCTGGAACGTGCTGTGGCCCTCTGTCAGGGCACTACGCTCCACCCACAAGACTTTTCCTTTAATGCCGCAGCCCCCGAGGGAGACCCCTCTGCCATGGCCCCCAATTTAATGAGCGAGGTCCGTTATGCCGAGGTCGAATCGCTAAAAAAACAGATCAAAGAGGCTCGTGGAAATATTTCAGAGGCCGCCCGACGGATGAAACTTCCCATTTCAACACTGTATCACCGCCTTAAAAAATACGGGCTCATCGAACCCAATATGCATAATTAAATCAATAAGGCCTTTTTCGGATCAGTGTCTCCGACACATCAGGTGCCGGAGTCTCTGACTCCGGCATTGATGATGATTTTCATTTTATTCGTATTTTTTTAAATGAAATTTTGCTTTATTTTCAAGTTGTTATAATTTTGTTGAAAAAAAATGAAAAATTATAGATAATAACTTCGCAACTTTAGACACGCCCCCCTCCGATAAGACAATCACCTGACTTCAGGAGGTCCCATGGGCAGTCCTCTCTTCAAGCGATTTCTCGTTTTCTTGGATATCTTGGAAAACCACCCCGATGATCGTACTGTCCGTCGTCTTCGAAAATCGCAAGATCCTCAAAAGACACCACCCCACTGGAAACGACCCATTCATGATTCTCTCCATCAAGCCTGTCAACAGGCCCTCAAGGGGCAAATCCAAGACATGGAAATCTCCCTCATGGATTACTTTCAACATACCGAGGAAACCGGTATCGAACTGGCCGGGAATCACCTCTGTAATAAACGTTTTATTTCCCAGCAGCTGTCCGCCTGTTGACAAAATCCAAAAAAAGGGCAGACTCAAGAGTGCGATGAATCATCTGCCTCAAGAAGCCCGCCCCACTTTTCCTGAAGAATATCCGGAGGATCATTATATTCACGGGAAAATTATCAAATTTTTTCCCCATGCCAATTATGGATTTATTCGTGATACCAAGGGGAAGGAGGTCTACTTTCACCTGGATGAGGTGAGGCTCCTCAACCACTTTCACAGAAAAAATATTAAAGAAGGACTCTTAGTCGGCTTTGACATCAGCCGAACAGCCAGGGGCCAACGAGCCACTCGCATCAAGGTCTACACCCTTTCTCAAGACAGCCCCGTTTAAGGGGTGTATTTCGACTTTTTTGCCTTTTCCTGTAGCTCCAAAAAATACCGCCTCTTTTCTGTCTCCGTATAGGGATCCTCCTTGATCTTGGAGGGATCGACCTCGCGAAGATGCCCTTCTGAACGCTGGCTCGTCTTTTGTGCGGGGGCGGGGGTCTCTTCCTTCTTTTCTACCGGCTTTTCTACTGGCGAGACCTCTTGGGATGTCTCTTTTTTTTGAGCGGCCTGATCCGTGGCCGCCGTCGTAGGGGGATCCTCCGCAAAAACCCCATAAGGACCCACGAAAAAACACAGAAATAAAGAGGGGATGAAAAGGGAGGCTGGGAGCCGCAACATAATTGAAAATTCTAAGGGTTTCCCCTCAAAAAGTCAAAACCATTGCATTCCTCTCAAGAATTATATAAATAGATCCCCTTATGAGCCTGACCCCTTGGTTTCTTGTCCTGATCTATATCGTTCCCATCACGGGGACCCTGATAGCCACAGGGCGTAAAATCAGGTCCCTTTGGACCATCGGTGAGGGGCTTCGCAAACGCATCCCCCATCAACGCATTTCTCATCTTAAAGACTCTCTAAAAAATTGGTTTGCAGAAAAAGAAAAACGATATCCCCTCACTCGTTATTTAAAAATCCAAAAAATAAACGCCCTCGCCGGCATCACCGAATACGCCTTCGGCCATTTACGGGACTTCATCGTGGGAACCGTCATGCTCTTTACGGCTATCGGTTATTTTTTCCTCACCACTTTTGCCAAGAGGGAATTGATGAGCGATCACTTTGGGGCCTTTCTTTATTTTTCTACCTTTGCCCTCCTGTCCATTTTCACCTATCGTCGTCATGTCGCTATCGGACTCCGGATGACGGAGTTTATGCGTGTCAATCGATTGGTCCATCCCCAGGAATTTTTTGATCATTATTACCGCGCCCTGGGACCTTTACAAACACCCATCCCCACTTTTGCCACAAGGACCGTTGATCCCGCCCATGTCAATTACAAACAAGGACGTTCTCCCAAACACGTCTTGGGACCGCTACTCCATGGTCTCTATGACACGGCTATTTTTGCGCGTAGTGCCTACAAGGCCTATATCAAAATAGGGGCTGTCTATGGTCGCGATGTCTTTGATGTGATGGCGAGTCTCTGGGGCTCTCGCATGATGCAGCTTTTTCACTCAGAGCTTACGGTCACCGGTTTGGAAAAATTTCATGAACTGGACGGCAAGATCATCCTCGTCTTTAACCATAAAAGTCATTTGGATTTTGTCCTCAATTTCTTTGCCCTGTGCCAAACCCATCTCAAAAATGGCCGTCACCTGCGTCCTCGCTATATGGCCGCCAAGGATCACTTTGTCGACAACAAGTTTATTTATCAGGGATTGGCCGTCGGCAAACTCATCGAGGTCAATGACATGGTCTTTGTCGATCGCAAGGGCAAGGGAAAGGACTCGATTTCGCAGGCGGCCGATTTTCTTGTCAACAAAGACATTGAAATATGCATGTTCCCACAGGGCACACGGGCTTATGGAAATGTGGGGCCCTTTCGTGAGCGCCGGGATGCCGGTTTTTATACCACGGTCTCTCCTCACTCCATGCTGAATCCCTACGGCCACCTCAAAAAGGGACTCGCCTTTCTCGCCATCGACACGGCCCTTGCCCTGAAAAATACAGACACCCCCATCCATCTCGTCTTTGTGGGGATTGATGGCACAGCCGATCTCGTCCCCAAAAAAGGAATCAAGGTCCAGCTTGAAAGCCTTGTTCATTTTAATGTCGGAGATCCCCTGACTCTTTATCCTTCATCGGTTACCGGCCTCGAAAAACCGCAAGACAAGGATCCCAAAAATGAGGCCGAGAAAAATTATCTCCAATATGCCAATGACCTTCAAATCAAGATCAATGAAGGACTCATCAAGGCCATGAATCTCCATGAAAAAATACTCGTCCGTTTCATGGATGATTTGAGGAATAAAAAATTGATCGACAGCAAAGACATCCTTAATGTACGTCGCCATCTCACAGCTGCTGATTACAGCGGCAATATCTTGCCCTACGTCATTTTGGATCGCATCTATGCCCTGGACCCCAGCCACTGGAACCCTTTCCTGAAAGAAACGGCTTTAGAACTCATCAAAGGCCCCACAACTCCTGTCCTGCAAAATATCATGGAGCGAGTTTCAGAAAAACTTTTCGGTAAATTAGAAGAAAAATTGGAATCCCCTAAGAGACAAATTCAGGCTGGACGCGCCTAGGAATCAGACCACACCTATTGCCTTCATGTAAAATACGGGCCACCGCCTCCCGGCCCCTGTCTCCATAATCCACTGTCCAGTGATTGACATACATGCCGACAAATTTGTCCGTCAGGACCTCGCTCATCCCCCCCGCATATTTCATGGAATAGGCCACGCCTTCTTTTTTGTGCTCCAAACTGTATTGGACAGAACGCTTAAGGAGATTGTCAAGTCGGCGATGGGTCACTCCTCCCAAATCCCTCCGAATCACATTTCCTCCCAAGGGAAGGGGGAGACCCGTCTTTTCTTGCCACCACTGACCAAGATCCACAAAGAGCTTGAGTCCTTCTTGCCCATAAGTGAGCTGTCCTTCGTGAATAATCAAACCCGCTTCATACTGGCCTTCTTTAACCCCGGGCATAATCTCGTCAAAAGGCACCACTTGAGTTTTGACTTCGGGGGCAAAGATCTTCAAGGCCAGAAAGGCCGTGGTCAATTCTCCAGGGACGGCGATGGTTCTTTTGAGAAAATCTCTATGAGTCATAGTATCACGGGCCACAATCATGGGACCATAACCCTCTCCCATGCTGGCACCACTATTGAGCAGAATATATTTGTCGCACACATAGGGATAGGCGTGGATGGAGATCGCCGTGACTTCATAAATCCCCTCCATGGCCTTTTGATTTAAGGTCTGAATGTCCGAAAGGATATGCTCAAACTCAAAACCTTCAGGATCCATCTTTCCCTCAGCCAAACCATAAAACATAAAGGCGTCATCGGAGTCAGGACTGTGGGCAATGCGGATTTTTTGCCTCATAGGATGAAGCACCCTATCAAAATCACTCTCCGTGTCTAGCAGTTTTTATATAAAAGAGGGGTTGATTTTAGACCATGAACCCCATAGGATGCCTTCCCATTGAACTGAAAGGCCTTGTCTTATGAAAAGATTTTCCGTGAAACGGGATATCTATAAAGGTCGCGTCGTCCATCTCCGCCTAGAGGAACACACACTTCCGGGAGGCCATAAAGGTATTTTCGAGGTCCTTCATCATCGGCACGCAGGAGCGGTCCTCCCCTTTCTGGACGCCAAGACGCTTTTGCTGATCCGTCAATATCGTCCCGCCGTCGGCAGGTATTTTTTGGAAATCCCTGCCGGCCTTATTGATCCGGGAGAATCTCCACTTCAATGTGCTCGACGCGAGCTTGAAGAAGAAACTGGTTATAAGGCCAAAAATGTTAAAAAACTCATATCCTACTACACCTCCATCGGTTGTATGAATGAGAAGATCACCATTTATAAGGCCACCCAACTCCATCCTGGTCTAAAAGCCCATGAGGCCACGGAAGTCATCGAAACGATTCCCACCCCCCTCTCGCAGGTCAAACAGCTTATCCAGAGGGGAAAAATCCAGGACTCAAAAACTCTCATTGCCTTGCAGACAATTTTATATTAAGGAGGCCTCCATGCCCCGCCTTTGGCGGGACAATGAGTCCCAGCGACAGAGCACTGGGACCCTGTAACCCCGGAGGGGTGATGGGAGGAAGAAGCCTTCATAGGTTTCTCCTTCAGCGAAGCAGTACTTTAGTGCGGAGAAAGACATGGCCAGGAAACTCAACAAATACAGTGCCCGTTTAACTGAAGACCGTGATCAACCCGCCGCACAGGCCATGCTTTATGGTATCGGACTGACCGAGGCCGACCTTACCAAACCCCAGGTCGGCATCGCCAGTACGGGTTATGAGGGCAATACCTGCAACATGCACTTGAATGACCTGGCCAAACTCGTCAAACAAGGGGTCCAAGAATCCGGCCTGGTGGGACTCATCTTTCACACCATTGGTGTCAGTGATGGGATCTCAATGGGGACCGATGGCATGAATTATTCCCTCCAATCGAGAGACATCATTGCGGATTCCATTGAAACCGTGATGAGCGCCCACTGGTATGATGCCAATATCTCCGTGGTCGGCTGCGACAAAAACATGCCGGGATCCATCATAGCCATGGGCCGTCTCAATCGACCCAGCCTCATGGTTTATGGAGGAACCATCCGTCCCGGTTGTTACAAGGAAAAAAAGCTGGACATCGTCTCGTCCTTCGAGAGTTTGGGACAGCTCATTCAAGGCAAAATCAGTGAAGAAGAATTTAGGGGCGTCCTCCAAAATGCCTGTCCCGGGGCGGGGGCCTGCGGCGGCATGTATACGGCCAATACGATGGCCTCGGCCATCGAAACCCTTGGGATGACCCTTCCCTACAGCTCCTCCTATCCCGCCACGAGCCCGGCCAAGAAAGAGGAGTGTTTGAAAACGGGCCGCGTCCTCCGTAACCTCCTCGAAAAGGACATCAAACCCAGAGATATCATGACACGCAAGGCCTTTGAAAACGCCATGACGATTGTCATGGCCCTGGGCGGCTCCACCAACGCCGTCCTCCACTTAATCGCCATGGCCAGATCCGTGGATGTCTCTCTGACCATCGATGATTTCCAAAAAATCAGTGACAAGACCCCCTTCGTTGCCGATCTCAAACCCAGTGGTATCTACGTCATGGAAGACCTGTGTGATGTCGGCGGTGTTCCTGCCGTACTCAAACTTCTTTTAAAAGAAGGCCTCCTCGAAGGCGACTGCTTGACGGTGACAGGCAGGACAGTGGCCGAAAATCTTGAAGACTGCCCTCCGCTCACCCCAGGACAAAAAGTCATCAAACCCCTCTCCTCCCCCATCAAGAAAACAGGTCATATCCAAATCCTTCGAGGCAATCTTGCCCCCCAGGGGGCCGTGGCCAAGATCACCGGAAAAGAAGGTACTCTATTTGCGGGTCGGGCCCGTGTCTTTGATTCCGAGGAAGAGGCCGTCAAGGCCTTAGAAAAAAAAGAGGTCCAAAAGGGAGACGTCATCGTCATTCGCTATGAAGGACCCAAGGGGGGACCGGGGATGAGTGAAATGCTCAAGGTCACCGCCGTCGTCATGGGGGCCGGTTTGGGACAAGATGTTGCCCTTATTACGGATGGCCGATTCTCCGGAGGCACTCATGGTTTTGTGGTAGGACATATCACCCCTGAGGCCCAAGAAGGAGGGGTCTTGGCCATTATCGAAAATGGGGATGAGATCACGATCGATGCCGCCCGTCGGCAACTCAATGTCAAACTTTCTGAAAAGACCCTTCAAGCCCGCCTCAAAAAATGGAAGGCCCCTCCTTTGAAGGCCAAAAGAGGCACCCTCTATAAATATATCAGAAATGTCTCTTCGGCCAGCGAGGGTTGTGTGACGGACGAAATGTCCCCTATTTCACAAAAATAATTCCCACAACAACGAGTGCAACCCCCACAACTCGCTTCCAACTGAGGGGTTCATTGAGCAAAAGGACCGAAAATAAGAGGGCAAACAAGGGGGCCGTGGCCACGATGGGGACGACTCGGGAGATGAGACCTTCTTGGAGGGCCGAAAAATAAGAAAGGACAAAAAAAATGGCCAAAACCGCAGGGATAAAAATCCACAAATAGGTCTTTGCCGATAACTGAGTCCATTCACGAAAGGCCTGCGTCACAAAAGAGAAGCCAAGCAATATCACCCCCATCATGACGATTCTTAATGTCAAGGCCGTCAAGGGGGTCGCCTCTTTGAGGCTGAGCTTTTCAAAAAGACTGGCCAATCCCATAAGGGCGGCTGCAATGAGGGCCAACACCAAGGTGCTCATTCCCCTACCTTGAAAGCGCCCCTTCCAAAAGTCAAGTCAATAGGCATAGAAACTTCCCTTGACAAATCGGCATGGGGGCCATAAAAAAACGGCTTCAGGAGGAATGTAAGATGCCCTACGTCATCACGGAAAAATGCTTAGGAGAACGTTACGCCACCTGTGTGGATGTTTGTCCTGTGACATGTATCTATCCCGGGGAACATAAGGGAGAGGTGTACATGGTCATTGACCCCGAGGTCTGTATCGATTGTGGGGCCTGTCTCCCCGAGTGTCCCATCGAGGCCATTGTCTCCTCAGCCGATGAGGCCTCCCCTGAGGCTGTAACACTGAACACCCAGTATGCCCCCCTGTGGAAGGATAACGCCCCTGTTGATCCGCGACCGGCCAATGATCCCCCACGCAAAAAACACTAATACCTTGATCGCCTATGGGCACAACCCCCAATTTCATGGAAAAGAATTGGCCCCGCACAAGGGATTTTCTCAAGCGCGAGTGGCCAAAACTGACCGATGCCGATCTACAGTGGATTAATGGAAGGTTTGATCGCCTTGTCGACAGGGTCCGCGAAATATATGGAGGTCCTGCCAGTATTATTCAAGAGGCCTCCATCAGAAACAAATTGAGTCTTTTTTTCTGTTCTATCGAAGAGGATTAGCCCCTCTCCTCATTATATTCATAAAGGTAAGGGGCCATCCCTACCTTCATAAAGTATAATAGGGAGAGGGATAGGCACTGCCCAGTTCCTTATCAATCATCAACAATTGTTTGAAAAAGCTCCGCCGAGCCCGTGAGATCATGTTGGGGATGGATGTCGGCTCCAAGACCCCCGGAGCGGGATAGGTCAGGGTGACTTGTTTCACAATCACCGAGGGGTCATCCCGCAAGATATGAAGATGATCCTCGATACGTGCCTGACGGACGAGGTCGGCCAAGTGACTTCCCCACTTTAAGATGTCCATAAAAGGCAATTTTCTGAAAAATTTGTGTCGAAAAATTTTCAGGTGGGAAACCTCAGGAAAGAGATTGACCGCCAATATAAACATCCTCTTTTTGTCCGTGAGATTTTTCCTCTGATCTATCTTCCACTTTCGGTGAATGGTGAGCAAGGGGACTTCTTCTGCCGTCCCTCCATCCACATAGATGTGAGAATCGCCATGGGTCCTAATGACCTTGGGGACATAAAGAATGGGGATCGAACTGGAGGCCAGTATGGCATCCATGGCCGTCGTCTTTTGGATCAATCCTTGATAGGGTTCTGTATCGATATCCCAAGGGGTCAAGACTTGATTCATTTTCTTGTGAAGATTGTAGGCAATACTGAAAAAGGGGATTTGAAGCCTGAGATCCTTTTCTTCAATGACGCGAGAAATAATCTTATTGAGTCCCTCTTGAATATTCATCAGTCCCTTGAGGGCAAAGGGGTTGGAGGGAAAGAGGGCGTTGGTGACGGCATTTTTGATGAGCTCCCTCTTTGAAGGGCGTAATGAAAACTCATATTTACGGTTATAAATATCATAACCCTCTTTTTCGATCGTCTCAGGATCTACCCCCATCGCATAAAAAAGCCCGGCAATAGCCCCCCCGCTACATCCCCAAATTTCATCGATAGCCGATTTGAGATCGAGACTGTTGAGGATCCGCATCAACGAGGCATGGGCAAAAAGACGCAGTCCCCCGGCCCCCAAGGAGATGACAAAACGCGTCTGGGGTTCCGTGGCCGCCGCAATGATATTCTGAAAATATTCCTTGAAAGAACGCCTTTGGGTGGATCCGGTCTCCCAACTCCAACGATAATTTCGCTGACCTCTAGGGCGATCCAAGAGAAACGTATTGGGGATATTATCAAGGGAACGTCCCCGATACATGGGGGTACA
>MGSF01000045.1:0-86264 GCA_001798715.1 Deltaproteobacteria bacterium RIFCSPLOWO2_02_FULL_50_16
GACCCAGGTCATCTATCACTACTATTACAAACCCGAACGGGCCTATGGTTGTCGCCTCTGCGCCCAAAATAAAAACGGTATCACTTTTTGCTCCCCCTTCAATGCCGACTTTCCCAATGAGACCCCCGTCGATGAGGGGTCAGAAAAATGTCAGGGAAAGGCCTTAAGGAGTGATCCTATCCTTCGGAAAGAGGATAGGCCGCAGGGCATGAAGGGGCCCGCCGATGCCCTGTATACAAATTATATCAATGCCTTGGCTGGTAGTGGTAGGACACTTGGAAGATCGCTCGTCGGTGCCCGAAAAAAGGTCGTCGATATGGTGTCGCCTTTTTAATGGGGTGGTGGCAAATAACGTTTTCTTTTCCCCTTGACTCCCTTCCTTTTGACGGAGTAACCTGCCGCGGTCAAAATAGTGAATAATTCCAAAGAAATTCGGTAGTTATGGCACAAGGTCTCGACCGCGACAACCCGCTCATCCAGGAGAGACTCAAAAAACTCAAGGAGCTCCAAGGGCAGGGGATTGCACCTTATCCCAATGGGATCACGGTCTCTCACTTCATCGATCAGATTCAAAAGGGGTTTGATGCCCTCTCAGGAGAAGAGGTCGAGGCCAAAACCGCTACCTATCAAATTGCCGGGCGCGTGATGGCCCTACGCTCCTTTGGCAAGGCGGCCTTTGTCCAGTTGCGTGATAGGACGGGACGACTCCAGGTCTTTATCGACAAAAAGAGCCTGTCCCAAGAGGCCTTTCAGATTTTTCAGGCCCTGGATATCGGTGATTTTATCCATGTCACGGGGCGACTCTTTCGGACCAAGACCCATGAATTGACACTCAGGGCCGAGAGACTTCGGCTCGTCACCAAGTCCTTGAGACCCCTTCCTGAAAAATGGCACGGTTTGACGGATGTCGAGATCCGGTATCGGCAACGCTATGTCGATCTGATCGCCAATGAGGCGGTCAAGGACGTCTTTGTCAAGAGGTCCCAGATCGTTCATCATATCCGCGATTTTTTTGTTCGGAGGGATTTTTTGGAGGTGGAAACTCCCATGATGCACCCCATCCCCGGGGGGGCGCGGGCCAAGCCCTTTGTGACCCACCACAATGCCCTTGGCCGTGATTTTTTCTTGAGAATTGCGCCGGAGCTTTATCTCAAGAGGCTGGTGGTTGGGGGATTGGAGCGGGTCTTTGAGCTCAATCGCAATTTTCGCAATGAGGGGATTTCGACACAGCACAATCCCGAATTTACGATGCTCGAATTTTATCAGGCCTATGCGACGTATGAAGACCTGATGAAAATGACTGAGGAGTTGTTGGAGTCCTTGTGTCAAAAACTCTTTCAAAAAACGACCTTGACCTATCAAGGGCAGGAGTTGTCTTTTAAGGCGCCATTTTCCCGGATGACCCTTTATCAGGCGCTCGTCGATATCGGGGGCCAAAAACCGGCTATTTTGGAATCAAGGAATGAGGCCAAAAAGGCGGCACAAAAACTAGGAATCAAGATCCCGAATGAAGAGACCCCACTTCCCATGATCCTGACGGAGATTTTTGAGGCCACGGTCGAATCAAAACTGATACAGCCGACATTTATTTATAATTTTCCAACGGTCGTCTCTCCGCTTTCCCGAAAAAATGACAAGGACCCTTCGATCGTTGATCGATTTGAGCTTTTTATCATGGGTCGCGAGATTGCCAATGCCTTCTCCGAGTTGAATGATCCCCTGGATCAGGAAGGTCGTTTTCGTGAGCAGGTCCAGGCCAAGTCCTTGGGGGATGAAGAGGCCATGGCCTTTGATGCCGACTACATCCGTGCCCTGGAATACGGGATGCCGCCGACCGCCGGGGAGGGCATAGGCATCGATCGGTTGGTGATGATCCTCACGGATCAGCCCTCCATCCGTGATGTGATCCTATTTCCCCTTTTAAAGACAGTAGACTGATCCATGTCCATCGAAAAATTTATAGCCCTTCGTTATTTGACGACACGCCGCAAGCCCTTCTTTGTCTCTTTTCTCATCTATATTTCTGTTATTGGAATTGCCCTCGGGGTTTTTTCCATCGTGTTTATCTTGGGAATCATGAAGGGGTTTCAGAGGGATTTTCAATCAAAGATTTTGGGATTTACCTCCCCCCTCACGGTGACTTTCCGCCAAAGGCTGGATCCCGAACTGACTGGCAAGATCAAGGCCCTCCCTTTTGTGGACAATGTTTATCCCATGATTGAGGGTGAAATGGTTGTGAAAACTCAGGAAGGAGGGGTGGCGGGGGTTCGAATACGTGGAATCGATCCCATGACCCATCCCCTGTTTCAAAGGTTTGATTTTTTTTATGGTGATGAGATGGACCAAAGAGATCTTTTTTCTGAAAAGGACGAGTTGCCGGGGATCCTTGTGGGGGAAGAGTTGGCGTCTGACTTACAGGTGCATCCCAATTTTTTTGATGAAGTCACCCTCGTTTTTCCCTTGGGAGATATTGGTCCTACTGGAGAGATGGTGCCCAGCATGAGACGTTTTCGCGTCATCGGTCTTTTTAAAACAGGTTTTTATGAATATGATCACAAGGCGGTTCTCATTCATTATGATGAGGCAAGAAAACTGTTTCAAGATTTCATTCCTCCGCTTCTTTCGGTCGAAATGAATGACATTTATAAGGCGGATGAGGTGGCTCAAAACATTCAGTCCTTTTTGCCTCCGGAGATAGGTGAGGTCAAAACCTGGCAGGAGCAAAATCAAAAACTTTTTGGGGCCCTAAAATTGGAAAGGATGGGGATGTTGATTCTCCTCTCCATGATCATCCTGCTTTCCGCCATGACCTTGTTTGGGCTTCTCTCCATCGTGACGACGGAAAAGACAAAAGATATGGCCATCCTGCAGGCCCACGGGGTGACCGCCTCAAAGGTCTTAAGAATCTTTTTATATAAAGGGGGCATTTTAGGTGTCTTGGGGACCTTTTTAGGTATACTCGTGGCAGTTATTTTGGGTGTGATTTTATATTTCTATCCCATCCCATTGCCCCCTTCATATTATGTAGAGTTTCTGCCTATTGAATTAAACGTATGGCATATTCTCTCGGTGGCCGTCATGACTCCTTTGGTGTGTCTCTTGGCGATCCTCTATCCCTCTTATCGGGCCTCAAAAGGGAGTGTTATTGATTTGCTTCGATATGAATAAGCCATTGAAGGAAAATAGATGACTCTAGATTTTTTAAGTTTTCGGTATCTATTGAATAGGAACCGGAAAAGACTGTTTACAGTGGTCTCATGCGTGTCAGTTTTGGGGGTGGCCTTTGGTGTGACGGCCCTTTTGGTATCCCTTTCCGTTTTGTCAGGTTTTCAAAATGAATATAAACGGGCCATTTTGCAATTCAATTCCCATCTTATTCTCATGCGAGGCGATGAGATAGCGGAGCCTGAAAAGATCAAAGAGTATATTTATAAAAAAGATGTCTCTGGTGATATTATGGGACTCACGCCTTTTATTTATCGGGAGGGATTGGCTGTTTATCAGGGATTGGTGAAAGGGATTGTCCTCAAAGGGATCGATCTGGGTCATTATCAGGAGTTGTCCCGGATTAAGATTCATGCTTTTTCAAACCAAGAGGGGCATGAAAAGGTCCATGGGGTGTATCTGGGTTCTCAATTGGCCCACAAACTCAAGTTTCATGGGGGAGATATCAAGATTCTGATTCCCAAGGCCGACCCTGATACAGTCAAGGGTCGGGATTTTCAATCCTTTGAGGTCTTGGGGACATTTACAACGGGTCTTTATGAGTTTGATTCGTCCTTTGTCTTTCTTCAATTATCCCATGCCCAAGAATTGTTTAATCTTCCTGGAAGGATTTCAGGGTGGGAGGTATGGTTAAAAAATCCGGACAGGGCCAAGTTTTTTAAAAAAAATCTCAAAGATGATCTTGATTGGAGCTATGTCTTGCTGACCTGGGAGGAGCTGAACGAAAATATCTTTCAGGCGTTGAAATTGGAAAAACTCATTTTTTCGATCATCATGACAGTTCTTATTTTGGTAGCTTCTTTTAATATTATTGTTTCAATCATTATATTGATTTTAGAAAAAAGGGGCACCATAGCTATTCTCCAGGCCCTGGGGGCCACGTGGAAACAGATCCGCCGTATTTTTTTGATGGAAGGGATGTTGCTGACATTGATAGGGCTTGGGCTTGGGTTTGTTCTGGCGCTTGTTGTTCTTTTTTGGCTCCAAAACGTCAACATTTTCAAGCTTCCCGAGGAAATTTATTTTATTTCTCGCTTGCCTGTACACCTGAACTGGCGTGATTTTATCCTGTCGGGGGCCTCTACAATTTTAATTTGCCTTTTTGCCTCATCTCTGGCACTCAGAGCCCTTAATCAAATCAATCTTATCAAGGTCTTACAGGAGAATCGATGAGTGATTTTCTTCTAAAGTTGGAGCGGATTACAAAGGTGTTTTCAGGAGGGGAGGCGTCTTTGGATGTCCTTAAGGGAGTCGATTTTACGCTGGGATACGGGGAGAGTGTTGCTATTTTGGGGGCCTCGGGTGTGGGGAAGAGCACCTTGCTTCATATTATGGGTGGGTTGGATAGGCCTTCTCAAGGTTCTGTTTTATATAAGGATAAAGATTTACAAAAGATGAACGCTAACGAGGTGTCTTATTGGCGCAATCATACGTTGGGTTTTGTTTTTCAGTTTCATCATTTGCTTCCGGAGCTGACTGTTTTGGAGAATGTGGCTTTACCGCTGATGATACGAGGTGTGAGTAAAAAGAAGGCTATTGAACAATCGATTCCTTTGTTGGAAAGTCTGGGATTGGGCCATCATTTTGAGGCTCAACCGGCGACGTTGTCCGGTGGGGAACAGCAGAGGACGGCCGTGGCGCGCGCCTTGGTGACTCAGCCGGAAATCCTGCTAGCGGATGAACCTACGGGTAATCTGGATAGAAAAACCGGTGACCAATTGATGGATCTGATCTATCAATGTCGAAAATTGTGTCCTTTTGCCTTGGTGATAGTGACTCATAATGAAGCCATTGCCGCATTATGTCCGCGGAAAATGACGTTGTTTGATGGCCAGTTGTGCGAAACATGAAAAAAACAGTTTTAATTTTTTTTGTCATTATTTTTTGCCTTGTGGGAATCCAGGAGATTCTCGCTTCTTCCGTCAAGATCAAGTCCATTGAAGTCCAGGGAAATCGATCCATCCAAAAATCAACCATATTAATGACTATCAAGTCTCATGAGGGTTCCGTCTTTGATAAAGAGCAAATTTCGTCTGATATCCGTGCCCTTTACAGATTGGGGCTTTTTCAGGACATACAGGTTGTCAAAGACGAAGCCCCTGATGGCATGAAGCTTATTTTTGTTATCAAAGAAAAAGGGGCTATCGGCAAGATTACAATAGAGGGGCACAAGAAAATCAAGGAAGAAAAAATAAGAGAGAAAATTGTCGTCAAGGTTTTTAAGCCAGCCGATCCTGCCATGATCCAGGCATCGATACAGGCCATTCAGGAACACTATGCCAAGGAAGGTTATCATTTGGCCGCAGTGACTACGGAACTTAAACCCATACCGGATTCGTCGGATCAAGAATTGATTTTTCGTATCAAAGAGAATCAGGGACTTCGGGTGAAACGCATCAATTTTATTGGCAATAAAGCCTTTTCCGACAAAGAGTTGCGTAAGGTGATCCGAACCAAGGGAAAAGGATATTTTTCATGGCTTTCCAGTTCTGGAAAATTTAGCGATGAGGCCGTGGAAAGAGATGTCTTGATGCTGACATTTCATTACCTGAATCATGGCTACATTAAGGTCAAGGTATCGTCTCCAAAAATCTATTTAAGCAAGGATAAGAAATGGCTTTATATTACATTTAATGTCACCGAGGGTCTTCAATACCGGCTAAGATCCGTCGATATGGAGGGAGATATCCTCACGACAAAGCAGGAACTGATCTCAAAACTTATTGTTAAGCCGGGGCAAATATACTCAAGAATGAATATCGAGAAAGATATGCAGCTTCTTTCTCAGATTTACGGTGATCAAGGATATGCCTTCACAAATATTAATCCCGCAACCCTGCCGGATGATACGACGCGCACGGCGGATTTGATTTACAGAATTTCCAAGGGATCGAAGGTCTATATAGAAAAGATCAATATTATTGGTAATATGGTGACAAGGGACAAGGTGATCCGCCGAGAACTCGCCATCAAGGAGAATGCGCTTTATAACGAATCGCGCCTGCAAATGGCTAAGAGAAAATTAGAACAGCTGGGTTACTTCGAAGAGGTTAATTTTGCGACGCCGCGCGGTTCTCGAGATGACACTCTTGTATTAAATATTACGGTCAAAGAGAAACCGACGGGGACGTTTACGATCGGCGCCGGTTTTTCATCTGTTGAAAATTTTATATTTAACGCCTCCATTGCCAAGGACAATTTTTTGGGATACGGCTTAAAAGGGCAGTTCTCAGTGGAGTTGTCTTCTCGCCGCCAATTATTTGTTTTTTCTCTGGAGGATCCCTACTTTTTGGATACCAATTGGATTTTGGGCCTTTCGGCCTTCCGAACCGTTTATGCCTTTGAGGATTTTGATCGTGAAGCCTTTGGCGGCAATGTCAGCTTTGGAAGACGTTTCTTTGATTATTCATCCACTCGTCTCATTTATGAAATCGAAAAGGTTAATGCGACTGATTTTTCCACGACCGTTCCGGCACTCTTTGAGAATAATCTGGAAGGTTTGACCTCATCTCTTGCCCTGGAATTGAATCGTGATACAAGGGACAATCGCCTTTTTCCATCAAAAGGTTTCTTTCACAGCGTTGCCAATGAGTTTGCCGGGGTTGGCGGTGATAATGACTTTTATCGATTTTCGGCAAACTCCCGTTTTTATCAACCGGTATTTTGGAAGGTTATTTTTAAAACGAATGTAAGTCTGGCTTATATTACGAGTCTTAATAATCAGCCTGTTCCCTTGTTTGAAAGATTTTTCTTGGGGGGTATCAATTCGCTGAGAGGTTTTTTCCCGAGATCCGTGGGTCCCAAGGTTCGTGTTCCTGCTGATGCGACGGGGGGCGATAGCGATTTTGTCATTGGCGGCAATAAAATGATTCAATTAAATGGCGAATTGGAACTTCCCATTTATGACCCCATAGGATTTAAATTTGTTACCTTTGTTGATGCGGGGAATGCCTTTGCTGAGGATGAAAATTATTCACTGAGGCAGTTGCGGTCGGACTATGGTTTTGGTCTGAGGTGGAATTCGCCCTTTGGCCCCCTGCGTTTTGAGTGGGGTATTCCAATAAAGAGGGAACCCGGAGAAGACTCGGTTGTTTTTAATTTCACAATAGGGTCTTTCTTCTAAGGTTTCAGATTGATTTAGGACTTGTCAGGGGAGATTGGACGGTATATACGATTAATTTCACTAACAGGATGTTGACAAAGGCCCATCTACTTCGTTGGCCGCTTCGGTCGCTCCTCGACGTACTTTCTAGTACGCCTGCGTCGCGCCTCAGCGGCCCGCCTCGTATCTGGGACCTTTGTCAACATCCTGAAAAGCTACTTTGTCAACAGACTGTTAGTTTTTAGGAGGAAATAATGAAGATAAGGATGACGATATTGGGGTTGGTTGTGTCGGGGGTCTTTATTATGGGAGGGGTTTGTTCCACACTCTATGCGGGAGACCCTGTCATTAAGGTTGCTGTCGTTGATTTTCAATTGGCTTTAAATAATGTTGAACAGGGGAAAAAAGCAAAGGCCGCCCTCAAGATAGAATTTGATTCAAAGCAGAAAAAGTTGGATCTCATGCAAAAAGAGTTGCAGACCATGAAAGAGGATATTGAAAAACAGCGAGTGGTGTTGTCGGAGAGTTCTCTAAGGTCCAAAGAGGAGATTTTTAAGACAAAATTTTTGGATCTTCAGCAAAAAATCAACGAGTTTCGGCAAGAACTGGCCACACGAGAGGCCCAGGCAACGGGGGAAATTTTGAAAAAATTAAGAGATCTGGTAGCTGACTTGGGAGAAAAAAGAAATTATGATCTCATCGTCGAAAAATCACAGGACTTGGTTCTTTATGCCAAAACAAGAGACGATTTGACCCAAGAGGTCATTTCGCTGTTTAATAAAATGAACAAGTAAATCATATGAATCAGGTTGCATTCAAAGTTGTTGAAGGCAAGAGCAAGGGCAAGGATTTTACCTTAAAACCTGGAGAATGTTGCGCCATTGGTCGTTCCCTTGATAAGAAAACCGAGACAAAATTGCTTTCGATAGATTCTAATATTTCCCTTGATGAAATTTCAAAAAATGTAGTGATGCAATATGTCAGTAGTCATTTCAACAAACTTCCTCAGGGGGATTCGCAAGGCAAACAGGAAGTAGGTGGTTTTAGGCGTCTTAGGGATTTTCATTTGACAGATAGTTCTGTTTCCCGTCTTCATTCAATGATGTTTTGTGAGAAGACAGGGGCTGGCGTTGTTGATTTGGTGAGTAAAAATGGCACTTTTGTCAATGGTGTTGAGGTAGAGTCTACAAGTCTTAAAAATGATGACTTAATCAAGGTGGGAAACACAAAAATCCGTGTAAGCATTTCAGAGTAAGATTGTTTGCTTTAGGCGCAGGTGACTATGAAAAGCATGACAGGTTTTGGGGTGGCGCAGGGGGCCGTTAGAAAAGGAAAATATCGTGTTGAAATTAAATCCGTCAATCATCGTTTTTGTGAAGTGAATGTTCGTATACCCCCTCGTCTTTCTGTTTATGACAGCGATTTGCAAAATTTGATTCGCAATACATTTACTAGGGGAAGAATAGATGTCTTTATTCGAGAGGAGAGTAATGGTTTAGGTTCTGAAACTCGTCTCGATATCCAGAAAATGCAGACCTTTTTAAACCAGGTCAATCAAGCCAAAAAAAAATTAAAGCTTAAAGGCGAAATTACGATCATGGATCTCATGTTACAGAAGGATTGCTGTACTATTGAGGTAGCCGATGATTCTGCACTTGTTTGGAAGGCCATGCAGTCTTTGTTAAAAAATGCGATTACTAAATTGCAGGTCATGCGAGAAAAGGAAGGTGAATCTATACGTAAATGGCTTCAGACTCGTCTGAAGGTCTTGGAGGACAGAATCTGTTCTGTAGAAAAGATTGCCAAACAATTTCCCGATCGATACAGGGAGAGACTTCAGGAAAGAGTCAATACTTTACAAATAGACAAATCAATTTCGGCGGACCGATTAGCCACGGAAGTTGCTCTCATTGCCGATCGGTCCGACGTTACGGAAGAGATCGTAAGATTTAAAAGTCATCTTGAGCAATTTCATTTCCTTATTGGTTCTTCCAATCCTGTGGGAAGGAAATTGGACTTTCTTTTGCAGGAAATGGCTCGTGAAATTAATACAATAGGATCTAAGGCGCAGGACATTAAAATCACCAATGAAATTATTGAGATCAAATCTGATGTTGAGAAGATTCGTGAACAAGTGCAAAATGTCGAATAATCATGTTAGAACATATTGAGCTAGGTCGAGTTTTTGTTATTTCAGCACCATCTGGAACCGGGAAAACCACCTTAGTTAAGAAGTTATTAAAAAATCATCCAAATTTTAAGCTTTCAGTTTCGTGGACCACTCGTCCTCCACGCCCCGATGAAATGGATGGTAGAGATTATCACTTTGTGTCTCAAAGCGAATTTCTTGAAGCTTCAAAAAATAATAATTTTTTGGAATTTGAGATTGTCCACAGATATTATTATGGAACTCCCCGTCAGGATGTGAAAAAAAACATTCAGGATGGTTATACGGTTATTCTGGATATTGACACCAAGGGAGCTTTGACTATCAGAAAGTCATGTCCTCAGGCCATTCTTATTTTTATACAGCCCCCTTCTATTGAGGATTTGGAAAATCGTTTGAGACAGCGTGCGACTGAATCAGAACAGGATATAAAGCGCCGTCTTCAGAATGCCCATCAAGAAATGAGTATCAAATCCAAGTTTGATTATGTTATAATAAACAATAAGTTAGATCATGCCTATGATGAGTTAGAACGCTGTATCACTTCTTATACAAAGAGGGCATGACGTTTTTTTTACGATATAGCATTTCAACTTTTTATTCGTACGATAGTGCGAATAAAAAGCCTGCTTATCAATTTTGCAGGTACTTATGGTTGGTTGTTTTAAATTGTACTCATTGAAAGTTAATAAACCATAATGGGAGAAGAAATTGTTCAAGAAATAGGGACTCGATTGTCAAAGCCCGCCGCTGCCGCGACTTCAAGGGCCACCTTAGAAGACATCATTAGCGCAGTTCAAAAATATAATCCAGAAGCCGATCTGGATTGTATCAGAAAAGCCTATGTTTTTTGTTCCAACGTTCATAAGGGCCAAAAGAGGGTCTCGGGGGATCCTTTTCTTATTCATCCCTTGCAAGTAGCGATGATTTTATCCGAGATGAGAATGGACACGGTCAGCATCGCTGCCGGTTTTCTCCATGATACTGTCGAGGACACATTGGTGTCTGTTGATGAAATTCGCTCTGTCTTTGGAGAGGAAATCGCGACGTTGGTCGATGCTATTACAAAACTCAGTAAAATCAATTTTTCTTCACGTGAAAAACGGGAAGCTGAAAATTACCGCAAGATGTTTTTGGCGATGGCCAAGGATATCCGTGTGATTATAGTCAAACTGGCCGACAGGCTTCATAATATGCGAACACTTCAATATTTGCCCGAACATAAGCAAATCAAGGTAGCCCAGGAGACGCTTAATATTTATGCGCCAATAGCGGGTCGTTTGGGGATGCAGGAAATGAAAATTGAGCTGGAAAATCTGGCGTTTGCCACCACGAAACCCGATGTTTGGGAAAGAATAGAACGACAGGTTGAACAATTAAAAAAGCATAGCAGTAAATTCATGGATAAGATCAATGATATTGTTAAGAGAAAATTAGTCGAATTTGGAATAAAAGCCGATGTAAGTTGTCGCGTCAAGCATCAGTATTCTATTTACAAAAAAATGGAGGAACAAAAAGTAGAATTTGATCAAATTCATGATTTGATAGCCTTTCGCGTTATCGTGGATTCGGTTAAAGAGTGTTATGAGTGTCTGGGGATTATTCATTCTATATGGAAACCGGTTCATGGGCGCTTCAAGGATTTTATCAGCATGCCGAAGACTAACAATTATCAGTCTCTTCATACGACGGTGATTATTGAAGGAGGGCATCGGATTGAATTTCAAATTAGAACAAGGGCCATGCATGCCATGGCGGAATGGGGAGTTGCTTCCCACTGGAAGTACAAAACCGGTAAAGAGGTAGAACCCAAGGATGAGATTAAATTTCGCTGGTTGCGGCAGTTTATGGAACTTCAAAAAGAGCTTTCCGATCCTGCTGAATATCTTGATACGGTTCGTATCGATCTTTTTGCAAGCGAGGTTTATGTTTTTACTCCTCAGGGACAGCTGAGAGAGCTGCCTCGAGGTTCGTCACCGGTTGATTTTGCCTATGCGATCCACACCGATGTTGGAAATCAATGTGTGGGGGCTCGTGTGAATGGAAAAATAGTCCCCCTTCGCTACATTCTTCGCAATGGCGATACTATTGAGATTCTAACATCACCTAATCATAAGCCTTCCAAGGACTGGTTAAAATTTGTTCAGACGTCAAAAGCGCGATCTAAAATTCGCCAATATGTCCGAATAGAACAAAGACAGAGAAGTCACGATCTCGGGCAAGACCTCTTGGAAAAAGAATTTGACAAATATGGGGAAAAATTTGGTCATTATGTAAAATCAGGCGCCTTTGATCAATATTTTCATAAGGTAGGGATGAAGGATATGGACCAGATGCTGGCCTTGATTGGATATGGTCGGCTCAATGTAACATCCATTGTTGAAGCCCTGATTCCTGCTGAAAAAAGAAAAAAGCAGTTACCCCATCATGAAAGTGCCATTTCTAAAATCTTCAAAAGAGCCAAGGAAAAATCCAAGGGCGTTGTACGTGTTGCCGGTCTTGATGATATAATGGTTTCCTTTGGAAAGTGTTGCAATCCCATTCCTGGGGATCGCATTATGGGATTTATTACTCGGGGAAGGGGGATTACGGTTCACACCCTTGATTGTCCTCGCATGTTGACGACAGATCCTGTGAGGCGTGTTGAGGTTCAATGGGATAAGATGGCGACTTCCATGCGACCGGCGCGTATCCGGGTGGTGGCGGTCGATAAAACGGGCATTTTGTCAGAAATCAGCCAGGCCATTGCCTCCATGGGGATCAATATTTCTCAGGCAAATTGTCGTTCAGTGGAAGATAATAAGGCGATTAATACGTTTGATGTCCTCATTAGCGATATTTCCCATCTCTTCGAACTGATAAAAAATCTTGAAAAGATCCGTAACGTCATTTCCGTGGAACGCGTCAAAGGGTGATTTTTCAACAGGCCCCCTATGGTCCTCTTCAGTAAAGACAAATTATCTCAATTAGAATTGGGTCAGCAAGGGGAGAAGTGGGCCGAAAAGCATCTTAAATCCAAGGGAATTCAAATAGTTGAAAAAAATTATCGTTGTCCCTTTGGCGAGATAGATCTTATTGGAAGGGATCGGGAAAGGATTATTTTTGTTGAAGTCAAGACAAGGCGTTCCGAGGATTATGGAGGGGGTGAAGAGGCCATTACTCCCCAAAAAATGGAAAAAATGACGCGATCAGCCCTGCACTATCTTCAAAGGTATGGGAGAGGGGGGGAGAACCCCTCATTTGCATTGGTTGTCGTGACGTGTAAAGAGGGAAAATTGTATGGAAAGTTGATAGAAGATGCCTTTGATGCCGCCTGGGGTTATGGATAGATGAAGAAGTCCCAAGGGGGCAATTTTTCTAGACAAATCAGCTGAAAACTTATACCATGCCCAGGATTTTTATGGATCAAAATCTTATTTGTTCATTTCAAAAAACCGTTAATCGTCTTCAGGATAAACCCTGCATCCAATTTAAACAACGAGGAAAATGGCGTACGCTCACTTGGAGCGATTTTGACAAAAGAGTTCGTGCCTTGAGCGCCGGCCTTTTTAAATTGGGGATTCAAAAAGGCGATACCATTTCCTTGTTGTCTAATTCGCGATATGAATGGACCTTGTGTGACTTATCCATCCTTTCACTGGGGGCTATTTCAGTCCCTATTTATCAGTCAAATACCGTGGAGCAGTGTGAATATATTGTAAAAAATTCGGATTCTAAAATTGTCATTGTTGAAGACAAAAATCTTCTCAAGAAAATTCAATCTGTCCTGCATAATCTCCCTTTGGTAAAAAAGATAATTATTATTCAGGGTAAGGCAGAAGGAGACAATGTCATTTCGTTAGAGGATTTGATGAGTCTGGGCAAAGATGAGGACAAGAAGGATTTTGATGAAAGGATTCAGAAAATCCAGCCGACCGACCATGCGACATTTGTTTACACCTCCGGGACCACAGGGCCGCCCAAAGGTGTTATTTTAAGGCATAGTAATTTTCTCAGTGAAATAGAGGCCTGTGCCCATATTATTCAACTCTCTGAAGATGAGACGGGGCTTTTATTTTTGCCGTTGGCGCACATTTTTGCCCGTGTTCTTCAATTTTACCACATTACGGTTGGTTTTACTCATGCCTATGCGGAGAGCATAGAGAAATTAATTGATAACATTACAGAAATAAAACCCCATTTTATGGTGAGTGTGCCACGGATATTTGAAAAGATTCATGAAAGAGTTATGGCTCAAGTCGAATCCAGTCCCCCTCTCAAAAAGGCCATTTTTTACTGGGCCACATCTCTCGGAAAATCGGTGACGGAAAGAAAGGCTTCCAAAGGCCCTATTTCACTCATGGATCATTTTCAATATTTACTGGCCTCCCAACTTGTTTTTAGGAAAATTCGGCAAAAAATGGGGGGGAGACTCAAGTTTTGTGTTTCAGGGGGGGCTCCTCTCTCCAAGGAGATTAATGAATTTTTTAATGCCGTAGGGATTCAGATCCTTGAAGGTTATGGACTCACAGAAACAACGGCGGCCGTGGCCTGTAATACATTGGAGAAAAACAGGGTGGGAACTGTGGGCTCTGTTGTCAAAGGGGTGAAAATCAAATTAGATACGGATGGAGAGATCTTGGCGAAGGGGGATGTTGTTTTTCACGGTTATTATAAAAATCAGGAGGCCACAGATGAGGCCTTTACCGGCGATGGCTGGTTTCGGACAGGCGATGTGGGGGAAATGGATAAAGATGGGTTTCTGAGAATTACGGATCGTAAGAAAGACATTATTGTCACGGCCGCGGGCAAAAATATTGCTCCACAAAACATAGAAAATCTTATAAAATTGGACAAACATATAAGTCAGGTTGTTGTTTTAGGTGACAAGAAAAAATATTTGTCGGCTTTGGTTACGCTGAATAGGGACGAGATACTTAATTTTGCCAAGACAGTAGAGATTTCAACGAGTGATTATGCCAAACTCATTCAGAGTCCCCAGGTTCATGCCCTGATAAAAGGTGTGATTGATGAAAAAAATAAACGATTGGCCAAATTTGAAACTGTGAAAAAATTTGCCATCCTAGACAATGATTTTTCTCAAGAAAGTGGGGAACTCACTCCAACGTTAAAGGTCAAAAGACGATTTGTAAGTGAGAAATACAAAGAAATTTTAGACAGGTTGTACCAGGATTAATTAATCTTTAGTTAAGGAGGTAAAATATGGAGGGATCACCTTCACAGGGTTCGGGATTGTCTCCCAATATTGCGAGTCTTCTTTGTTATATCTGCATGCCGATTACAAGCATCATATTCATGCTCGTAGAAAAGGAAAACAAAGATGTTCAATTCCATGCATGGCAGGCAACGGCTTTTGGGGTAGGTTATATTATCGTTGTTGTAGCCTTGGAAATTTTCTCTGTTTTGTTGGGGGCCATTGTCGGATTTTTAGGTGTCATTATTGGTTTGTTTGTTCCCATTGTAGGGATCCTGGCCTTTATCACTTGGATCATTTGTATGGTCAAGGCCTACCAGGGTGAACGCTGGAAGATTCCTTATGTTGGAGATTTTGCGGCCAATAAAGCCGGCCTTCAATAACATTTTTGGAAAAAGGCATGGTCGACTGTTTGTCGTTTTGTCGATCGTTTTTTTCTTAAGTTTTATTTTTGTGCCCCACCCTCATCCTGAATGGTCTGTGTGCGCCGTGAAGAATTTCATAGGCCTACCGTGTCCAGGATGTGGTTTGACTCATTCGTTTTCATCGCTTTCCCATGGACGGTTTGTCGAGTCTTTTCGTTGGCATCCTTTGGGGCCTTTGCTTTATGGTGTCTTGTTGTTTTTTTGGATTCAATCCCTATTGATGTTATTGGGCCGTCGGGCAAGTCCTGGTTTTATGCGGAAAGAAGTCAATATCAGATTATGGGGCAAGATTTTTGTTGTT
The DNA here is from genome assembly GCA_001798715.1 of Deltaproteobacteria bacterium RIFCSPLOWO2_02_FULL_50_16. Taxonomy (GTDB): domain Bacteria; phylum UBA10199; class UBA10199; order 2-02-FULL-50-16; family 2-02-FULL-50-16; genus 2-02-FULL-50-16. Next base: position 15,415 of record MGSF01000045.1, read on the forward strand.
TTATTCATGGTTCAATGGATCGTTCGATTAATCCTTGACACTTGAAAAATCATGATGATACTTAAACTTGTCTTATATAGCATTTCAACTTTGAATGAGTACTCATGTGCTCATTCAAAGTTAGAAATACTTATGGTTGGTCATTTAAGCTGTACTCACTGAAAGTTAATAAACATACCAGGGGGCTTTCAAACGGTAAGGAGGTTCAGTCATGGGTGATTTTACTCCCAAGCAGTATTTTGAGGAACGTGTTTCAAAAAATTTGGCAGAAAAAAAAGATGTGGTGGCTAATATTAATGCCGTTTATGAATTTCAGATTACAGGGGAGGGGGGAGGGACGTGGACAGTCGATGTTAAAAGTAATCCTCCTCAAGTCAAAAGTGGGTCGGCCGCTCAACCGGATTGCACCATTACGATGAAGGATGAGCATTTTTTGGCCATGGTCAATGGCGATCTCAATCCTCAAATGGCCTTTATGACCGGAAAACTCAAGGTGACGGGCAATATGGGGTTGGCCTTGAAGCTTCAAAATATTCTAGTTTAATACAAACGCAATAAATGCCGTTATACTTCGTTGCCCTCGCTCGACACTCCTTGCGTCCTAACCTTTCAGGTTAGGGCTCAGTCGGCCTCGCTCAGGCGCCTTGTCTAACGTCATTTCTTGCGTTTGCTGATTCATTACTTTATTGAATGCGTTTGTATTAATATAGACATTCTGCGTGTTTGGTTATAAAAAAGGGGCAATGAAGCCCCTTTTTTAATATGCTTCCATTGAAAAACATTAAGATCTTAGATGTTTCGAGGCTCTTACCGGGGAGTTTTTGCTCTTATATCCTTTCCAGTCTCGGGGCTGAAGTTGTCAAGATCGAAGAGCCCGGTGTCGGCGATTATTATCGTGCCATAACCAATAGTGGTGATTTTATTGGTCCCGGCCAGTTTGAGGCCTTAAACTACAATAAAAAAAGCCTGGTCCTTAATTTAAAAACAACAGAGGGGCGCCACATCTTGCATCAATTGATTCCCCAGTACGATATCGTTATTGAAGGATTTCGCCCGAAAGTAGTGGGCAAAATTGGTTTGGACTATCCTACCTTAAAAAAGATTCATCCCAAGATTATAGTAGGCTCAATTACGGGTTATGGGCAGTCAGGTCCCTTGAAAGATGAGGCGGGTCATGATCTTAATTATTTGTCGTATTCGGGTGTCCTTTCGTTGACAGGTCCTCTGAATCGCCCTCCGGTCATTCCGGGGGCCCAAATTGCAGATGTGGGAGGAGGGGCCCTTTATGCGGTCATTGGCATCATAGCGGCCCTTTATCGGCGGGATAAAACCGGTCAGGGGGCTCATTTGGATATTTCCATGACGGAGGGGGCCCTTTCCATTGTGGGAAGCCATTATCTGGAATCCATTTTATCCAAGAAAAATATTTTATGGGGTCAGGCCCCCCTTTCAGGAGGGTTGGCACGGTATAGAGTTTACGAGGCCAAGGATCATCAACATGTTGCCCTGGCGGCACTGGAACCAAAGTTTTGGTTTCGCTTTTGTGAAATCATCAAAAAACCGGAATGGGGGCCATTGGAATTTAGAGGTCAGGGATTGGGGAAGAGGCGTGAAAAAATACTGGAAAGGGTTTTTCATCAGAAAACGGCTCAAGAATGGGCTGAAATCGGAAAACAAGAAGACATTTGTCTTTCCCTTGTTTGGAAATTAAATGATCTGCACAATCATCCTCAACACCATTTTCGTCGCGTTTTTTATCCGGTTCGGATGCCTTCGGGGAGAAAGGCCAGAATCGTGCTCTCTCCGATTCGTATGACAGATATGCCTCGCTCGAGACCCAAATCCTTCCCAAAGCTGGGGGCTCATACACGGGAAATATTGCTTGGTATGGGTTATAAAAGTAAGGATCTGAGCCGGCTTAAAAAAGAGGGGATCATTGGATGAAGATAGCCTTGGCCCAAATCAACAACACGATTGGTGATTTTGATGGCAATTTAGGTCTCATTGTCCAGAATATTCAAAAAGCACGGCAAAAAAAAGTAGATTTGATTGTCTTTCCTGAATTGTCCCTTTCGGGTTATCCCCCGCGGGATCTTGTCGAATATAGGTCCTTTGTTGATAAGAATATTCAATCCCTCAAAGAACTATTGCAACATGCCGAAAATATCTCCTGTATTGTGGGTTATGTTGACAGAAATCCTCATATTGTTGGCAAAAAATATGTCAACGCAGCGGCCTTGATAGTGAATGGGAAGATTGCTGGAACCTATGCCAAAAGACTGCTTCCCAATTATGATGTTTTTGATGAGCAGCGATATTTTGAATCCGGAAAGGAATCAGGGGTTTTTGACTTTAAAGGCATGAAGGTCGGGTTGACTATCTGTGAAGATTTTTGGAACGATAAGCAGTTTTGGAAGAAGGGGCTCTATGATTTTGATCCAGTTCAAGATCAGATCGGCAAGGGAGCCCAGTTATTGATCAATATTGCGGCTTCACCATTTTCCCTGAATAAAGAAGATGTACGACGCCATCTGATGCAGTCTAAGGCCCGTCAGTATAAGGTTCCAGTTTTCTATATTAATTTAGTGGGTGGTAATGACGAGTTGATTTTTGATGGAAATAGTTATGTCTTTGATGGCAAGGGGCACCTCATCGCAGAAGGTCTTTCGTTCCAAGAGGATTTTCTCATTGTTGATACAGAACAATTAAAGCCACTTTCCTCCATGAGGAAAATCGACGATTCTGAAAACCTGTTTAATGCCCTTGTTCTCGGAGTCCGTGATTATTTTAAGAAATGCGGCTTCAAACAGGCCGTCTTGGGACTTTCAGGGGGAATAGATTCTGCACTTGTGGCTGTTATCGCTGTCGAGGCCTTAGGGGCCGATAATGTCATGGGGGTCTTGATGCCTTCAATGTACAGCAGTCAGGGCAGCATCAAGGATGCCCAGGATTTGGCCAGAAACCTAAAAATTTCAACGGAAATTATTTCGATTGAGGATATTTACAAGTCCTATGAAAATGTTTTCAAGCGCCTCTTTCCCGGTCGGCCCCCTGATATTACGGAAGAGAATATTCAGGCTCGCATTCGCGGAAATTTGTTGATGGCTATTTCTAATAAAAAAGGGGCCCTGCTTTTGTCGACAGGAAACAAGTCTGAATTGGGTGTGGGATATTGTACCCTCTATGGGGATATGAGCGGGGGATTGTCCGTCATTTCTGACCTTCCAAAAACAGCAGTTTACGATGTGGTTCGTTATCTGAATGGAAGACAAAAAATCATACCACAAGCCATTGTCGAGAAGCCCCCGAGTGCTGAACTCAAACCGAATCAGAAGGATCAAGACAGCCTCCCCCCGTACAACTTATTGGATGCCATTCTAAAATGTTATGTCGAAGACCATCTCGATTTTCAGCAAATTGTCGAGCAGGGTTATGATTTCAATACCGTCAAAAAGGTGATGGAACTAGTGGACAGAAGTGAATTCAAGCGCCGACAGGCCTCTCCCGGTCTTCGAGTGACTGAAAAGGCCTTTGGGATGGGTCGTCGTTTTCCCATTGCTCGAAAGATTTCTCTATGAAAGACCCGTCTCCTTCCTTTGGGATCTTATATGTTGTGGCCACGCCTCTGGGCAACCTAGAAGATATTACTTTTAGGGCCTTGAGGATCTTAAAGGAAGTGGATTATATTGTTGCTGAAGATACGAGACATTCCAGAAAATTGCTCACCCATTTTCAAATATCAAAAAAATTGATGAGTTTTTACGAGCATAATGAGGATAGCAGGATGCCTCAAATCATCACGGATCTTCAAGGGGGGCAGAATATTGCACTGGTGAGCGATGCGGGGACTCCCAGCATTTCAGATCCAGGATTTTCATTGGTTCGCCTCGCCAGGCAACAGGATATTACTGTGGTTCCCGTTCCAGGACCTTCAGCGATTATAGCGGCCCTTTCAGCGTCGGGTTTACCAACAGATCGGTTTCAATTTATTGGTTTCCTGTCTCCGAAGGCCGGGAAAAAAAAGAAATTGTTGGAGACCTTAAAGGATTCTCAGGAAACACTGATTTTTTTTGAGTCACCGCATCGTTTGTTGAAGACATGTCACTTGATGTATCAGATATGGGGTGATCGTATGATCGTGATGGCTCGAGAGATGACCAAAAAACACGAAGAAATCATGCACAAACCGCTCTCCCAATGGCTTGATATTCTACAAAAAAAACCCCCTCGAGGTGAAGTGACCCTCCTTGTGGCCGGAAAGGAAAAAGCCTTGATTAATAGGGGTTTTTGATCCATTTATTTTTTTATTTATGAAAATCAACTTGCGCTCAAAAGAAAAATATGCATAGTTTCAGCCACTTATTGGTTCTTACGGAAAGTGGGCCCAAGTCTCTTTGCCCACTTTTTTTATTGGTACAGGATGTACTGAGGAATTCAAACTTGTATGAACAAAGTTGTTTCTTTAGAGTCCATCGAGCAATTCTTAAATCCTCTGTTGTCTTCTATGGGTTATGAGTTGGTGGATGTCCAGTGGGTGACTGACAATCACCGCCGGACACTGAGAATATTGGTGGATAGAGAAAGTGGGATTACATTGGACCATTGCTCCTCACTGTCTCGTGAGATAGGAACCAATTTAGATGTTCAGGATTTTATCCCGGGGAAGTATTATTTGGAGATTTCTTCACCGGGACTGGATCGGCCTTTGAAGAAAAAAAATGATTTTAAGCGATTTTTGGGACATACAATTTATCTGCAGACAAAATCTCCCATTGAAGGACGGTCGCGATATAAGGGACTGTTGGAAATGGTTCAAGAAGATAAGGTTCTTCTGGAAATTGATCATAAGGAATACTGGGTACCATTTGAAGAGATTGCAAAGGCAAATCTTGTATACTGAGGAGGCTTTTTCATGTTGACGGATTTAAATAGGGTTATTGAACAGGTGAGTAAGGACAAGGGAATCCCCAAGAAGGTCATTGTTGAGGCCTTGGAGCAGGCTATGTTGACTGCGGCAAGAAAAAAATTGGGGTTTCAAAGAGAAATCGAAGCTCAATACAATGAAGAAGTTGGCGAAGTCGAGCTTTTTCAGTTCATGACGGTCGTTGATAAGGTTGCGGATGAATTAAACGAAATCGCTATTAAACAAGCTCGTAAACTGGATCCTGAGGCTGAAATCGGGGATAGCATTGGTCAAAAAATTGATAGAAAACTTTTAGGGAGAATTGCTGCACAAACTGCAAAACAGGTTATCATTCAAAAGGTGAGGGATGCGGAGCGTGACATAGTTTATGATGAATATAAAGATCGTGTAGGAGAACTGATTACTGGAATTATTCGTCGTACAGAGCGCGGCAACATCATTGTCGATCTGGGCCAGACTGAAGCGATATTGCCACGCCAGGAGCAGGTGAGATCGGAGACCTATAAGAGTGGTGATCGTTTGCAGGCTTATTTGATGGAGGTACAAAAAGAATCCAGAGGTCCCCAACTTGTTTTGAGTCGGAGCCATCGAGGATTTCTGACAAAGCTTTTTGAAATGGAGGTTCCGGAAATAGCAGAAAAAATAGTTGAGATCAAAGTGGCCGCTCGCGAAGCAGGGGTGCGGTCTAAAATTGCTGTTTATTCGAATGATTCAGATGTTGATCCGGTAGGTGCTTGTGTGGGGATGAAGGGGTCTCGAGTTCAAAGTGTTGTGCAGGAACTTCGTGGTGAAAAAATTGATATTGTAAGTTGGGATTCGGATCCTGCCCGTTTTATTTGCAATGCCATTGCCCCAGCAGAGGTCGTTCGGGTTGTTATTCATGAGCACAATAAAAATATGGAAATTATTGTTCCCGATGATCAGCTGTCATTGGCTATCGGACGTAAGGGTCAAAATGTCAGGCTTGCCGCCGAATTGACGGGATGGAATATTGATATCTTGAGTGAGAGTAAATTGGACGAGATGTCCAAGAGAGCCAAATATCTCCTGACTCAGGCCCTTGGAGTTGATGATAGTATGGCTCTTATACTTCATAGTCAATCATTCAAAACTCCGGATGAGATATCACAGGCCAGCATCGATGATTTGATGAAGATACCCGGAATTAGTAGAGAGACAGTCGAGGCGATAAAATCGTCCGCAGAGGAATTTCATAAGAAAAAGACAATAGCCAAGGAAGAGGGCCGGGACTTGATACATGAGATCATGAAGCAATACGAGCAAGAGCGCTCCTCTGAAGCCCAAAAAGTGGAGAGCGCCAAAGTGGAGGAGATCCCTGATCAGACGAACCCGGTCCAAGAGGCTTCACCGCTTGATGCGGGCCATGATGTAAAGGAAACAAAGAATGTCTGAAAAAACCAAAGAGATCATAGTTGAGAAAAGGGTAAAATCGACCATTATTCGACGCCGGGCAAAGCAAGTTGATGTTGAAGAGAAACCCCAAGAAATACTTGTCAAAGAGGGTGTTGCTGAGAAGATTTCAGTAGATTTGAAGGCTGAAGATTCTGCAAAACCCATTGCAAGCGCAGAAGTCTCTAAAGATGTCAAAAAAACAGAAGCTGTTTCAGATAAGGCGGCGGTTGATAAAAAGCAACCTTCTACGCCTGTTTTGAAGATTGTTGAGGATGAATCTGAGATTTCAAAAAAATCTGCAAAGAAGCTATCCCGCAAACAGTTGATAGATGATTTTGAGATGGAAATGATTAAGCGCCAGGGGGGATTGAGGAAGATTGCCACCCTCGTTGATTTGTCGGTTAAGGTTCCCAAAGTCAGTGATGTCATAGATCGTGTTGAACGAGTGTTTGAGCCTACACGCTCAGCTAAGGGGAAGAAAAAAGGGCTTTCTCAAAAGGAATTCAAAAAAACTGAAATCACGACGCCCAAGGCCATTAAATTGGTCATTCCTATTGATAAAACCATTATTGTTTCTGATTTCGCAAAAAAGATGGGAGTTAAACTTTCAGATCTTGTTAAAAAGATGATGCAGATGGGCTCGATGGTAACGGCCAATCAATCCGTTGATTTTGATACAGCCAGTGTTATTGCCCATGAATATGGTTATACAGTCGAGAACTCTTCTTTTAGTGAAGAAAAATACATATTTCATCGTCAAGCAGATCAGGCCAAGACGAAGTCTCGCCCTCCTGTGGTTACTGTTATGGGACATGTTGATCACGGAAAGACTTCAATACTGGATGCCATCCGTAAAACCCGGGTTACCGAAGGTGAAGCCGGAGGCATTACTCAACAAATAGGTGCGTATGAGGTCGTTACGCCTAAGGGGAAAATAATTTTCATTGACACTCCGGGTCATGAAGCCTTTACAGCCATGCGGGCTCGTGGTGCAAGTTTGACTGATATTGTTGTTTTGGTGGTTGCTGCAGATGACGGTGTCATGCCCCAAACCATAGAGGCCATTAATCACTCGAAAGAAGCCAAGGTGCCTATCATCGTTGCTATTAATAAGATCGATAAACCTGAGGCCAACATTGATAAAGTTAAAAATGGACTTTCTGAAAAAGGAATTGTTTCTGAGGAATGGGGTGGTGAAAATATTTTTGTCAAAGTTTCAGCCAAGACAGGCGAGGGTTTGGATCATTTGCTTGAAATGATTCTTCTCCAAGCGGAAGTCCTGGAATTGAAAGCCGACCCCACACTTCCGGCCGTAGGCAATATAATTGAGTCAAAACTGGATAAAGGAAGAGGACCTGTAGCGACTGTTCTTGTTAAGGAAGGAATACTAAAGATAGGAGATTTTGTTATTGCAGGACAGTATTCTGGTCGAGTGAGGGCATTGGTCAATGATCGTGCTCATGATGTAAAAAAAGCTGGTCCTTCGGAACCGGTTGAATTGATAGGTTTAGATGGTGTTCCGGATCCGGCAGAAACGCTTTATGTGATTGATAATGAAGATGATGCAAAAAGGATCACAGAACATCGCAAGAACAAGATTCGCTCTATCAAGTCTGGTGACCAAGGAGCAATGAAACTTGAAGATTTGTTTGCAAAAGTTGAGGCTGGAAAAATAGAAGAGCTGAAAATTGTTTTGAAAGCAGATACGCAAGGTTCATTGGAAGCGCTCAATCAAGCGGTTTCAAAAATAGGCAATGAAAAGGTTAAGGTGACGGTTATACATGACGCCGTTGGTGCCATTAATGAGTCCGATGTTATGCTCGCCCATTCTGCATCAGCTATTGTTGTTGGCTTTAATATTCGGCCCGATACCAAAGCGCGAAATCTCGCCGAAGTTGAAGGTGTTGATATCAAGATATATCGCATCATTTATGAGCTTATTGATGATGTCAAAAAGGCCCTCACAGGTATGCTGAAACCAAAATTTGAGGAAGAATATTTGGGTCGAGCCGAAGTGCGTGAAATTTTCACTATCAGCAAAGTTGGGGTTATTGCGGGATGTACGGTTGTTGATGGCAAATTGATTTCCAGAACCAATGCGCGATTATTGAGAAATGATAAAGTTGTTTATGAAGGCAAGATGATGTCTCTCAAAAGATTTAAGGAAGATGTTAAAGAGGTTATCAAGGGTTTTGAATGCGGCATAGGTCTGGAAAATTTTAATGATCTTAAGATCAATGACACTATAGAGACCTTTCGACTCAATAAGATCGATCAATATCTTTAATTTTTCACTTTTATATTATGATTGTTGGTGTTGCAAGATTGTCTTTTGTTTTTTTTGAATGTCACTCCTTGAAGGAAAGAAGAAGCCTTTTATTAAGGATTAAGAATAAAACGTCTAACAAATTCCCGGTTTCTATTGCTGAGATATCAGATGAGGCTGTTGCAGAGCATCCATTTTCAAAAGGGGGGGCGTGTCAGCGTGCTGTTATTGGTTTTGCTTCCGTTGGCAGCGAGACACAACATGTGAATTCTATTATTGATAATGTCATTCATTTTATCACAGGATTGTATCTTGGTGACATTGTCGATAAGCGCATCGAATTTATTAATGTTTAAAGTGTTCTTTTTCTTATGAAATATCGATATGATCAATTAACAGATTTTATTCAGCAAGAGGTGGCTACGATTTTATTAATGAAGATCAGCAATCCGCTGCTTCAAAATATAACAGTAACGCGTGTTCGTATGACAAGGGATTTAAAATTGGCTCGTATTTTTTATGATGTTCATGCGTCCTCGGATGACAGGAAAGTTATTCAAAAAAACCTTGACAAATCAAAAGGTTATATAAGAAAGGAGTTGGCGCCGAAACTCAATACCCGATTTGTTCCTGATTTGGAGTTTTTATTTGATGATTCTCAGGAGGCCCTTGCCCGTCTTGATTCCCTATTTCAAAGGTTAAAAAAGAATGAAAGAGATCGTTAAGACATTTCAAGAGGCCCAATCCATATTGATAGTTTCTCATAGTCGACCCGATGGGGATGCCATTGGCTCGATGTTGGCTTTGGGCTTGAGCTTGCAGAGGCTTGGGAAAAATGTGGTTTATTATAATCAGGATGCGGTTCCATTTAATTTGATTTTCCTAGAGCAGTCGAAATCGATTCAGCAATCTATCCCCAATAAACATTTTGATGTGACGTGTATTATAGACTGCAATGCTCCTATCCGCGTCAGTGCTGATTTTGGCAAGTTTAAAAATTACAAAAAGTTGATTATTATAGACCATCATGTTCCTCATCATTCGCCCTGTGGAGATCTAATTTATATTGATCCTCAAGCCCCAGCAGCAGGTGTGTTGATCTATAGGATCATTCAAGCCATGGGAATCAATATTACCTCATCTATTGCGGAAGCGCTTTATACAACCCTCCTTGTTGATACGGGATGTTTTCGTTATTCCAATACAACAGATGAGGTTTTTAAACTCGCACAGGAGCTTGTCATAAAGGGTGCCAAGCCCTGGAAAGTTTCTAATTTTCTTTATGATAGTTTTCCCCGCTCTCGTTTGAAGGCCTTGGAGCTTGCGCTTAAGACGTTAGAAATTTCTTCCTGTGGAAGATATGCCTCTATCTTTTTATCTCGAAAGACGATGGAAAAATTAAAAATCAATTATGAGATTGTTGAAGGTTTTATTAATTATCCACGTTCGATTGATTCTGTAATAGTCGCTGTTCAGTTCAAGGAAGTGGGTCGCAATTTGTATAGGATTTCATTGCGTTCCAAGGGCAATTTTGATGTTTCAAAGATTGCATCACTTTTTGATGGAGGAGGGCATTGTAATGCTGCTGGATTAGAATTGTCCGGGTCTTTGTCAAAGGTGAAGAAACAATTATATGACAGGATCGAATTCTCTCTGGGAGAGTTGCGTGATTAACGGAATACTTCTTATTGATAAACCGGCGGGCTGGACCTCGCATGATGTTGTTAAAAAAGTCAAAAATTTGCTTCATTTAAAAAAGGCCGGTCACGCAGGGACATTGGACCCGATGGCCACGGGTCTCTTGTTATTGTGTTTAAATCAGGCCACGAGGCATGCCACTTGTTTATTGGCGGCTGACAAGACGTATTTAGCGAGTTTGAGTTTGGGTCGGGCGACTGATACAGAGGATAGTGAGGGAAGGGTGATTCGTGAGAGGCCGGTTCCACTTTTATCTTTGGACAAAATCAAAGATGTCCTTGAAGGTTTTATGGGGACCATTGAACAGATCCCTCCCATGTATAGTGCGATCAAACATCAGGGACGTCCCCTTTATCAATGGGCTCGTGCGGGTAAGACGATCGAGAGGTTACCCCGCCCCATAACCATAAACCAGTTGAAATTATTGAAATATTCTCCCAATCGCATTGATTTGTATATTGAGTGTTCCAAGGGGACATATATACGGTCTTTAGTCGTTGCCATCGCAGAAAAATTGGGGACTGTGGGCCATTTGACTCAACTCAGGCGGATGCGATGCGGTGATTTTGTTGTGGAGAAAGCCATCAGCATTCAGGATCTAGAACGAGAGGTTAAGAACGGGGAGTTTGATGAAGAAAAGCGAGTCATAGCTTTGGAAAACAAGGCTTTACAAACGAAAACTGCCATGTTAGCCTAAAGTCAGAAAGTAAAAGACATATGCCGCACTCGTTGGAGTCTAAAGATAAGGTGATCACCAAGTTTCGCATCCATGAAACAGATACAGGGTCTCCAGAGGTCCAAATAGCCCTTCTGACGGAGAGGATTGGTCATTTGACCGGTCATTTTGAGAACCATGTCAAGGATCATCAGACAAGGAGAAGCTTGCTCAAGATGGTGGGAATGAGGCGGCGTTTATTGGCCTATTTAAAGGGAAAGAATTTTAACAGATATAAAAAAGTGAAGGCTGAGTTAGGATTGCGTTAAGAAAAATAAGAGAGGGCAATCAACTGATAATTTGCAAATAGTAATACTAAAGAGTATTAATATTTTAAAGTTATCAGTTCTATAATTTTCTATTCTTTTCTTTTTCGTTAACACAATCCCCCCTAGCCTTATCTTTTTGGAAGGAGTTTGTTATGGTTTATTCAGTGAGTGCTGAGATATCAGGTCGAAAACTGACTATTGAAACTGGAAAGATGGCCAAGCAGGCGGGAGGGGCGGTTACGATCCGTTATGGCGATTCCATCGTGTTGGTGACTGCCACTATTGCCCCGGAAATCAAGGAGGGGACCGATTTTCTTCCGCTGACGGTTGATTATTTAGAAAAAACATTTGCTGTTGGTAAAATTCCTGGAGGATTTTTTAGGAGAGAAGGCCGCCCTTCAGAAGTGGCGACACTGACAAACCGATTTATTGATCGTCCCATACGCCCCTTGTTTCCCAAGGGATATTATTATGAGACTCAGGTTATTGCCACTATTCTTTCGGCGGATCAGGAAAATGAAACCGACATCATGGCCATAACGGGTGCCTCGGCGGCCCTCATGATTTCTCAGGCCCCGTTTTTGGGTCCTATTGCGGGTGTGCGAGTTTGTCGTATCAATGGAAAATTGGTTTGTAATCCGAAGATTTCTGAAGCGGATCAGAGCGATATTGACCTGATTATAGCGGCAAGTCGTGAGGCCGTTGTGATGGTAGAAGGAGGGGCCAATGAAATTCCAGAAAAAGACATTGTTGAAGCCATTGCCTTTGGTCATCAATCCATACTCCCTCTCTTAGATATTCAAGAGGATCTGAAGAAAAAAGTAGGTTTGGAAAAAATTCAAGTTTCTGTTCCTGAAATCAATCGTGAATTGTCATCCAATTTTGAGAAAAAATATGCTGATGTCTTGGACAAGGCCTTTCGCATACCTGAAAAAATCAAACGACGTGATTCTATTCAACTGATCCATGAAGCCATACAAAAACAAGAAATACCTGAGGAGGATGATGGTACTATTCGATCACAGGTAGAATCGCTTTTTGGCGAATTGGAAAAGAAGATTGTTCGTGACATGATTGTTCGAGAAAAAAAACGCATTGATGGACGTGGCTATAAGGATATTCGGCCCATTACCTGTGAAGTGGGTTTACTGCCCCGCGCTCACGGATCGGCCCTTTTTACCCGTGGTGAGACCCAGGTTTTGGTGGCTTCCACCTTGGGCACATCTGACGATGAACAATTCATTGATTCTGTGACGCGAGAAATCACAAAACGTTTTATGTTGCATTATAACTTTCCGCCTTTTTCTGTCGGAGAGGCCCGTTTTCTTAGAAGTCCGGGAAGGCGTGAAATTGGCCACGGAGCCTTGGCTGAAAGGGCTTTGATACGCATGCTTCCCAGTTCGGAGGATTTTCCCTATGCCATTCGAACCGTTGCTGAAGTTTTGGAATCTAACGGTTCTTCATCTATGGCGAGTGTTTGCGGTGGGAGTTTGTCCTTGATGGATGCTGGGATCCCGATAAAATCACCTGTGGCTGGTATTGCCATGGGTCTTATCAAAGAGGGAGAATCTGTTGTTGTTTTATCCGATATACTGGGTGATGAGGATCATTTGGGTGATATGGATTTTAAAGTAACAGGGACTGAAAAGGGAGTGACCGCACTGCAAATGGACATAAAAATTACTGGAATTAATGAGGCTATCTTAACCGAGGCCTTAGAGCAAGCCAGACAGGGACGGTTGCATATTTTAGGGAAAATGAATGAAACACTTTCTCAGGCACGTCCAGAACTCTCACAATATGCTCCCCGTATACAAACAATGCAGATTAAAAGAGAGAGAATCAAAGATCTCATAGGACCTGGGGGAAGTAATATTCGGACAATCATTGCCGAGACAGGAACAAAGATTAATGTTGATGATGATGGCAATGTCCAGGTTTATTCAGTGACGCAGGAATCTATGGAAAAGGCCTTCAAAATGATACGTCATTTGACGGCAGATCCTGAAATGGGTCTGATTTATATGGGCAAGGTGAAGAAGATCGTGGATTTTGGTGCCTTTGTAGAGATTATGCCTGGCCGAGAAGGATTGCTCCATATTTCTCAGATTGATTTTAAAAGAATTGATAAGGTCACCGATGTTTTAGAAGAAGGTGATGAGGTGCCTGTCAAGGTGATTGGCATTGAGAGGGATGGCAAAATCAGGCTGTCTCGCAAAGAAGCCCTTAGTGCTGGCGAGAAAGAGAAAAAATAAGCCTTTTGACTTGTTTGTTGGTTTGGGCCACTGATTGAGAATTGTTGATAATATAATCGACAAACTTATTTTTTCGGTGTGTTGGTATTTGAGAGGCCAAACGATCTTTTATTTCTTCTAAGGACACTCCTTTCTTAAGAAGCCTTTTTATTTGAACTTTTCTTGAAGATTCAACAAGACAGATTATGTCATACTTTTTTTGGAGTCCGGTTTCAAAAAGGAGGGGAGTTTCAATAACGACAATAGGGGATTTTTTTTTGTTGAGTGTATTTAATTGACATTTAAGGAGTCGTTTGACTTCGGGATGAACAATGGAATTGAGTTTTTGAAGGGCCTTGGGATCCTTGAATACGAGCTGGGCCAGTTTTTTACGGAGCAATACCCCGTCAGAGCGGCGAAAATATTTTGTTCCAAATATTTTTTGGAGTTTTTTAGAGGTAGGGGAACCGGGGTGCACGGCCCAACGAGCCAACCGATCTGTGTCAATCGTGGGAATTTTTGATTTTCTGAAAAGTTTGGCTACTGTTGACTTGCCTGATCCTATATTTCCTGTGAGACCTATTTTAATCATGTTTATTTGAATCTTCTTTTGGACCTTTAATTTTTTTAATTTGCAAAATGAAATCGATCAAAGGCAACACGGCCTTTTCCTTGTATTCGACAATTTGGTTGATCATCTTCTCTTCCATCTCCTCGGATTCCTCGCGAAGAAGTTTGGTAACAGTTTTTCTAACAGCCTCGTATTCCGGGGTTAACCTTTCATGGGTATGCGCCAGAGAGGGATTTTCTAGCTCCTGTTTTTTCATTGTCCAATACAAGTGATCGGCAAAATCATCCTCATCCCATTTTTTCTCTATCTTTTGATGGATCTCCATCAATTTGTCATAAATTCCGATGTCATCAGGAGAGAGCTCATGGGATAATTTATATTGCTCCAGGGCTTTTTTTAGATGGCCCTTTTTGTAAAGCTTTTCGCCTTTGGACTTATAATAGTCTGCATTTTTTCGTTTTTTCATGATTTCCCCGATTTTATGATATTCAGCAGCGCCTCTCTTGTATTCTTTGTAGGATCATCAAGCACTATCTCTAATAGTTGATGCAAAATTCTTCCAACATCAGGACCTTCCTGAATTCCAAGATCCATGATGTCATGACCATTGATGGCAAGATCCTTGATGCCAAAAGGGGATTCCTTTTCAATTTCTTGGATGATGCGCTTCTTTAATTTTTGAATTCCCTTGATACCATCAGGATACTTGCCGCCCCGATTGTCGGCTATTCGCAAGTCGATCAGTTTAAATATGAGATCTTTACCAATTTTATTAATGAAGCGACGAATGGCTTTATCGGAAAAAAATGATTTAGTTTGGAACATGTGGTGTTCGATTAAACATGAGACATCTTCAATATTGGCCCCGATATGTGAAAGTTTTAATGTGTTAAATCGTTTTATCAACATACGTTTCGAAACAAGCTGATGACCATAGAAGGTAATTTTGTCTTCTTGGGGAAAAAACCGCTTGGTTTTTGATTTGCCGACATCATGATAGAGGGCCGCCAGCAGGAGATCTAGATTGCCGGAATTTTCAATGGCATTGTCTTTGCGAGCCGCATCCAGGACGCGCATTGTATGCTTGAAAACATCGTCATTTTGGATTTTATTGCCCTGTTCCACGTTAATGGTGGCCTCAAGCTCTGGAAATATCTCCTGTAGCAGCCCCGATTCGTGCATCAGATGGAACCCTTGAGAGGGCTTGTCAGAGGAGAGTAATTTGTTGATTTCCTCAGAAATTCGTTCAGACGATACCGTGCGAATCAGCTTGTTGTTGCTGATGATCTCCTCCCAAGTCTTTTCTTCGATTTTGAAATTGAATCGTGTGGCGAATTGGATGGCCCTTAACAGACGGAGAGGGTCTTCCTCAAATGAACCTTTTTGAATGGATCTAATCAGTTTATGATCAATGTCATTTTTGCCCTGATAGGGGTCAATGAACCTTGAGGATCCGATTTCCAAGGCCATCGCATTGATTGTGAAATCACGTCTTTTTAAATCTTCCTCGATGGGAATATGAGGGTCAAAATCGACGTCAAAATCTCGATGCCCGGATCCGGTGGAACGTTCCTTCCTTGGAAGGGCGATGTCGAGTTGACAATCGAACTTAGTGCTTTTAAATTTGATGATGCCGAATGATTTTCCAACCAAAGAAACAATTCCATGCCGGGCCAGAATCTTTTTGATCTCATGAAGCGGTAAACGGCATATCACCAGATCGTAATCTTTGATGTGACGACCCAAAAAGTAATCACGAACACTGCCCCCGACCTCAAAAACAACGCCGCCAGATTGTCGCAAATCCTTGATGAAATCGACCGATAAGAAAGGGGAAACAGGTCCCGCATCTTCGATCCTAGTTTTTAATGTAACTTTCGATTTGGACATGTTTTCTATGGCCATTGAGCCAACGCGAAAAGAAATCGGGATAATGAGGGTTTTGAGTGTTCTGGTCGATATCATTTAAATTTTCATCAGATTTGTGTTCGGCAAATTTTAAAACATAATAATTTCCATTCATAAAAACGGGTTTGTCCAGGAAGGGAGCTTGGCTGGACAGGGAAAATACCTTGGCGGCTAGATCGTCGGGGATGTCTTTGAAAAAAATTCTATTACTCGTCGTCATGTCAATATTTTCTAAAGATTCCTGGGTCAGATTGTATTTTTTTAGATATTCTTTGGATAGTTTTTTATCCATCCACTTTTTCTGAATGTCATTGGCAAACTTTTCGGCAAAATCTTGAGACTTGATGTCTTGGATTTTTTGTGTGGCTAAAATTTCAGGTGAGACACCTTCCACTTGTTTTAATTCGTCTTCGTGTTTTTGCAAGTATGAATGGACCTCATCAGGGGTGATTTCGATAAATTTTGCCAATGACTTTGGCGGAATCTCAACTTTTTCAAGATTGATTGTTTTTTTGGGATGTTCATTCAGCCACTGGGACTCAACGGGAGACATAAACAGACCGTTATTGATTGTGTTTTGGAATTGATCGAGAAGGATTTCATCCTTGAGTATCTTTTCGAAATCAACTCCATATTCTCGTTGAAAATAAGGGCGAAAGCTTTTGCGATAAAATTCAATATCAAAATAGCCATTTTTATTAAGGTTTGGGTTTTTTTTGATTTCTGTTGCTAGTATTTCGGGAGGAATGTCAAATCCCATCATGGAGGCAAAATGAGCACGGACTTTCTGGTTGATGAGTTGATTGAGGACATTGCCCTGAATCATGGAAAGTATGCTTTCATTGATCTCGGTGTCTTTCATGCCGCCTTTTATTTGTTCAAGACTTTGGTTGATGGCTGCATAGTATGATTTTTGTGTAATCCCTTCATCGCCCACTCGGGCGGCTAAGGGTTCATTGCCCATGGAGGGGGAGGAGAGTTGGGAGTAGCCAAAGAAAAACATGAAGGTGAGGATGATGGCACCCAGTAGAACTTTAATGACCCAGGAGGCCGCTTTTTTCCGCATTAAATCAAGCATAGAGATGGTCTGTATGCTATCCGCAGTTGTAGGTTAAAATCAAGAAATTTCTTGATTTATCAAGAACTTTAATATACTTTCACTGCATCTCAAATTTACCGGTTTCACTCAGAGGTTTCACTCGATGATTCTAGATAAACTGTTTGGTCTTTTCTCCAATGATCTTGCCATTGATTTAGGGACAGCCAACACACTGGTTTACGTCAAAGGCAGGGGGGTTATCTCGTTTGAGCCTTCTGTTGTGGCCATTCAGCGTGATTCTCGTGGTGTCAAAAAGATCTTGGCCGTGGGTAAGGAGGCCAAAGACATGCTGGGTCGGACCCCAGGAAGTATAGAGGCGATTCGTCCCATGAAGGACGGTGTGATCGCTGATTTTGAAGTGACTGAGGCCATGTTACGCTATTTTATTCGTAAGGCTCACAATCGAAAAACGCTCATTCGTCCAAGGATCATCATATGCGTTCCCTTTGGCATTACAGAGGTCGAAAAAAGGGCGGTGCGGGAATCAGCCGAATCAGCCGGAGCCCGGGAAGTCTATTTGATCGATGAACCCATGGCGGCTGCTATTGGATCAGGTTTGCCGGTTCTTGAACCTTCGGGAAACATGATAGTGGATATTGGCGGTGGAACGACAGAAGTGGCGGTTATTTCACTGTCGGGAATAGTTTTTAGCAAGTCAGTCCGGATAGCCGGGGACAAGATGGATGAGGCTATTATTCATTATCTCAAAAGAAAATATAATATGCTTATCGGGGAGAGAACGGCGGAGCAAATTAAAATAAGCATCGGAACGGCTTACCCAGAAAGCGAAATACGAACTATGGAAATCAAGGGTCGTGATTTAGTGGCGGGAGTTCCTAAGACACTAGAGGTTAATTCAGAGGAAGTCCGAGAGGCCATCTCTGAGCCGATCAATGCCATTGTGGATGCTGTCAAGATCACTCTAGAACGAACCCCTCCTGAGTTGGCTTCTGATATAGTGGATCGTGGCATTTTCCTCAGTGGTGGCGGGGCCCTGCTGAGAAACATTGACGTCCTGATTCGTGAAGAGACAGGTTTGCCCGTAATGATTGCTGATGATCCCTTGACTTGTGTTGTATTGGGGTCGGGTAAAGCCCTTGATCAGATTGACACAATGAAAGGGATCACTATCGTATAAATTGGAAATAATTCTCTAGACTTCATGCCTTCAATTTTTTCGAAGTTAAAGCGTATTGTATTATCTCTTTTGATTCTGTCATTGATTTTAGGTCTTCTCTCTCAAAGCTCTAAGGTTCAAAAGAGTTTATCCCCCTCCTTGTATGGGCGTGTTGTCCTCGTGGTTCTTTCGCCCTTTCAAAAATTAATCACTTATAGTCAAAACAAATTTGTTAATTTGGCGAATGAATACGTTTTTCTAGTCAACACTCAAAGAGAAAATACAATATTGGCGACTCAGATTCGTCAAATGCAAAGAAAGATGTTGTTTTTTCAGTTTGTACAAATTGAAAACCAGCGTTTGAGAAGTCTCGTTAATTTTCAGGAGGCCCTTGAGTGGAACTCCATTGTGGCGCAGGTGGTGAGTTATTCACCATTGGCCGAATTTCAAATGTTGACGATTAACAAAGGGGAGAAAGAGGGTATTCAGCGGCGCATGCCCGTTGTTTCTCAACTAGGATTGGTGGGTCAAATTTATCGTACTACAGCGCATACCTCTCAAGTTTTGCTCATCACAGATCCCACAAGTGTCGTGGCTGGGGTTATCTTTCCCTCACAGGAAAGGGCCTTGGTTGTTGGCAAGATTGACAATGTTGCCTTAGACCGTCCTTTTTATCTTACGCGATTGGAGTATCTGCATCATGACAGCAATGTCAATGAGGGTAATGAGGTGATTACATCAGGAATGGATGGAGTTTTTCCAAGGGGTATTCCCATTGGTCTTTTGCAAAATATCAGCAAGGACAAATTTGGGATCTATGATTCTGCCAGTCTTGTTCCCCATGTTTCACTGACCCAATTGACTGAGGTGGTTGTCATCTCCAACAAGAAAGAAGACTGATTTTGAAGCGGCTTTATTTTTTTATAGTTTTGGGTTTGGTTTCTCTTGTTGTCGAAACCACCTTTTTAAGGACTTTTCCTACATGGAATATCCGATGTGATTTGATTTGGCTCTCTGTTCTTTTTATTGGTTTTTACCACGAACTTTGGGAAGGATTGCCCAGTGTGCTTATTTTAGGGCTCATGACGGATTGTATAGCCAGTCCCTTTCTCGGTCTGCTGACAGCGGACTATTTGTGTGTATTTTTTATTTTGCGGTTGTTGACAGCTCAAATATATGTCGAGGCCCTATTATCAAAAATATTTTGGGTATTCATTATGACTATTTTGGGAAAATATATAGAGTATTTGTTGCTGCATTGGATCGATATTCCCATATCCTTACAACCGACATATGTTATTTACATTATCATTCAGGGTGTTTGGAATGGTTTGTTAGCTGTTCTCTTTTTCCCTTTTCTAAAAAGAGCGATCAGTAGGATTTATAAGAGGGATTATGCCCATTCAGTTTCGTCAAGACAATATTCATGAATTTAAAGGACGGTTCACCTTTTTTGCCATTGCGACCGTCTTTTTTTTTCTTGTTGTGATGGGTCGCCTTTATTATTTGCAGATATTAAAAGGGGGTTATTATCGTCTATTTTCCAATGAAAACACCCTCAAGGAAATCAAGGTGCCCGCCATTAGAGGGATTATATATGATCGCCGGCATGAACCGTTGGTGACCAGCCGATCCTCTTTTGACATCACGATGATCCCTCAATATGTCAAGAATTTTGATCAGATGAAAAAGGCATTAAATTTTTTTGCCAATGTTGATCCTGATTTTCTTGACAAAAAATGGAAGGAATCAAAAGACCTCCCCCCCTTTTTTCCAATAACCGTTGCTCGAGATGTTGATTATGAAAAAATAGCTCAGATTCGCGTTTACCAAGCCCTAGGATTTCAGGATTCTGATGGGTATGATTTAAGGGGTATTGAAATCGCTTCTAATCCCTTGAGAGATTATCCTAGCGAGGATCTTTTTTCATCCACTCTTGGTTATGTTCGTGAGATTTCTGCTAATGAATTGTCTCGTTACCAGACTGAGAACCCCGGTCAATATCGTTTAGGAGATTTGGTGGGGGCTTCTGGTATCGAGAAACAATGGGATTCTTTTTTGAAGGGCAAGGATGGTTATGTTCAGATTGTTGTGGATGCCGTAGGTCGTGAGATAACCAGCAAAGATGTTATTGAATTTTTACGCCGCGAACCAGCCCGTCACGGAAACAACCTGATCCTGACTCTTGATAAACGTCTTCAGAAATTTGCCGAAGACCAATTTAAAGACCGATTTGGAGGCATGGTTGTTCTGAATATTTTTACTGGGGAAATCCTTACCTTTGTCAGCCGCCCTCAATACAATCCCTCGTTGCTTGTCGGCAATGTTTCACCCGATATTTGGAAACAATTGTCTGAAGATCCCAATAAACCATTTTTAAATCGTGCTTATCAGTCCTCCTATCCTCCAGGGTCCACCTATAAAATAGTTACAGCCCTAGCGGCCCTCGAGGAAGGCGTGATCACCCCTACTGACAAGATCTATTGCCCAGGACACTTTAAGTTTGGAAGCGGTTTGTTTAAATGTTGGAAAAGTGCTGGGCATGGTTCGATGGATATATATCAGGCTATCGTTCAATCTTGTGACGTCTTTTTTTATAATATGGGTGTGCGTTTAGGAGTGGATCGCCTAGCAAAACACGCCAGGAGCTTGGGTCTGGGGATAAAGACAGGCCTTCGATTGCCTGGGGAACAATCTGGATTGATTCCCACTGAGGCTTGGAAGGAGAGGGTTTATAAACGATCCTGGAATCCTGGAGAGACCGTATCGGTGGCGATTGGTCAGGGTTATGATCTGGTGACCCCCCTGCAGAATGCCGTTATGATAGCCAATATTGTTAATGAAACACATTCTGTTTCTCCCCATTTTGTAAAATCTTTTGAAGATGAAAAGGGAGAAATTTTTCAATCCCCTCCCCTTGAGGATCAGAGGGATCCCAATGCAGAAATTGTTTTTCATCAAAAAAAGAATCTTGATCTTATTCGAAATGCCCTGGGTGATGTTGTTAATAGTCCTTGGGGAACGGCCCGTGGTAGCCGATTGCTCGATATTGCCTTTGGTGGTAAGACGGGGACGGCACAGGTTATTAGCGAAAAGGGAAGGACGCTGGCTCGAATGCGTGGAGCCAAAGGTAATTTTGAGGACCATGCCTGGTTTGTGGCCTTTGCGACTCTGGATCATCCAGAGCTTGCCGTTTCTGTGCTTGTTGAGCACGGAGGACATGGCTCATCAGCGGCAGCACCTATTGCGAGTGATGTTATTGCCGAGTATTATCGCTTGAAGGCCTTAGAGGGTCCCATGACTGATTCTGGTGTGTTGGATGAGGATTATGTTGCGGACTCTTCCATTGAGGGGGAGAGAAATGACATGGAAGAAGTCAATGATACTTATTGGATCCATCATGAGAGGGCTTTAGACATATTATTTCCCGCTGTTGAGTAAGATTTATGGTGAAAGCACGAACCCGCAGTCATTTTAATTGGCATCTTTTGTGGATCACACTGGCCCTTTGTGTGATCGGCCTCGTCAATCTATTTAGTGCGGGTCATATTTGGGGTCAGGAGGGCTATCCTAAGATTTTTACCTCCCAGATGATTTGGATGACTTCAGGTTTCTTTTTGGCAGGATTGATTTTGTTTGTTGATTATAGGGTTTTTGAACGCCTGGCCTTTCCTATTTATTGGCTTACGATAGGCGGTTTGATTGCCGTGTTGATTTTTGGGAAGACCGTTGCAGGAAACAAAAACTGGTTGACTCTCTTTGGTTTGACCTTTCAGCCTTCCGAATTTGCCAAAATCGGTTTTATCTTGGCCATGAGCAAGTATTTGAATATTTATCGTCCTCTCCAAGGCTTTTCTTTACAGGAGCTCATTAAACCATTTGTTTTTTTTATTATTCCCATGGGGTTAATTCTTATAGCGGGGGATTTGGGGACGGCCTTGTTTTTTGTATTAACCTTTGCCACCATGATTTTGTTTGCTGGTATCCAGAGAAAGGCCCTGATTACCATGATATTGATGGGGATGGCCTCCATACTATTGGCCTATTTCTTTCTTTTAAGTCCTTATCAGCGTGGCAGGATTCATACCTTCATTGATCCCAGCCGTGATCCGCGAGGACAGGGATATCACTTGTTGCAATCCAAGATTGCCGTAGGATCGGGTCAGTTCTTTGGCAAGGGATACATGAAGGGAATGATGAATAAATTGATGTATATACCTGAAAAACATACTGATTTTATATTTGCTGTTCTCTTGGAAGAATGGGGATTTTTTGGGGGGATGGTGGTCTTGGGGCTTTATCTGACGATGGTCATGATCGGTATTGATGTGGCCTCCAAGGCCAAGGAGAGGTTTGGCATTTTTCTCTCTCTAGGGGTTATTGCGCTCATTTTTTGGCAAATAGTCATCAATATTGGGGGTATTTTGGGACTTCTCCCCCTCACAGGGGTGACCTTGCCCCTGCTTTCCTATGGAGGATCGTCGGTGATCACCATCCTGGCAGGACTGGGTTTTCTCCTCAACATCAGCATGCGGCGGTTTATGTTTTAATACCATTATGCCATCAAAAAGATACTTTTTGATGGCATAGGTATAATACCAAGTACGCTTTCAGAACGGTGTTGTACACCGTTTGAAAGCTACTTGGTATAAACCCATCAAGTATTCAATTTATCGATCAATCGCTGTAATTCGGTCTTGGGAACGGACCCAATGGTTTGATCCAGGATTTGTCCGTTTTTGAAGGCAATGACTGTGGGGATACCGCGCACTCCATACTGGGAAGGCGTTTGAGGGTTGTTGTCGATATTGACCTTGTAGACCTCGATTTTACCGGCATTTTCCTGGGCAATTTCATCGATCAGAGGGGAGAGGGCCTTACAAGGGGCACACCATTCGGCCCAAAAATCGACCAAAACAGGCTTGGAATTTTTTATAACATCCTTTGTAAAATTGCTGTCCGAAGTTTCTTTGACTTTATCACTGGCCATCCTGACCTCCTTAATAAAAGTAAAAATGATTCCATAGGACTTTTAATGACTTCCCAGAAAAAATCAAGTCCAGAAACTATTTTATCTAAGATGTTGATTTTTTAGTGATATATTGCTTTTATCCCTTGGCTTTTTACAACAAGGAGGACACCATGGCCCCTTGGCTATTTTGGGTGGTTTGTGGGATTTATTTTCTCACGACGCTTGCGTATCTGATGTATGTTGTTTTTGGGACTCGTCATTTAGCGCAGATAGCCCTCTATTTGCTTCTCATTGGTTTTGGGTTTCATACGGTCTCTTTCTATCACGATGTCATTTCTCAGGGGTATCCCTACCTGTATAACCAAACGGATGCGCTTCAATTGGTCTCATGGGTCAGTATTATTCTATTTTTGATCCTGAAATCGAAATTTCAGTTTCAGGGCGCGGGGGCTTATTTTACACCTATTGCGCTGATTTTCCTGGTTCTCTCCACATTTTATAATACGAGTTATCATTTTGAGGGAAATATTTTGGCTTCACCATGGGTTGTGATTCACTTGTTTCTCGTGTTTATAGCCTTTGCCATTTTTTTGGCGAGTATGGTGGTGGGGATCATCTTCATCATGATGGAATCCCAGGTAAAGCATAAGCGGATCCGTCTTTTTTTTCAACGCCTGCCCTCCTTGGACATGCTGGATATCATTCATTATCGTGCCCTCACGGTTGGCTTTATTTTCTTGTCCTTGGGTATCTTGGCAGGCTCGATGCTGTCCAAGGACATTAGGGGAGTTTATCTCTCTGAAGATCCGAAACAGATTTGGGTGCTCTGCATGTGGTTCTTTTTTGCCATTTTGCTGAATTCCCATTTCAGGTCAGGGTCAAGGGGACGAAAAGGGATCCTGCTTTCTCTCATTGGTTTTGCAAGTTTTGTTATTCTTGTTTTGGTGTTTTTGAGTATTAGGCATGTCTGAGAATCATGGTGCCAATATGGATATAAATTTTATTCTTTTGGGCCTTTCCCACAAAACGGCCCCCCTCGAAGTGAGGGAAAAATTATCCATTCCACAGGATCGGATTGCTGATCATTTGCGCAGTCTCAATCGTCACAACGAGATTCGTGAGGCGATGATATTGTCCACGTGTAATCGCACGGAAATATATGTAGTGTCTGACAATGTTCAACGGGCCTTTGAGATTTTGCTGGAGAAATTTTCTCAATTGGCAACCCATATCAATGTCGATATTGGGCCTTTACTGTATAAATTAGAGGGAAAAGAGGCCATGAGGCACTTCTTTCATGTTACCTCAAGCCTTGATGCCATGGTGGTGGGGGAAGCTCAAATCTTGGGTCAGGTAAGAGAAGCCTATCTATTGGCGGAAGGGGCAGGCAGTATTGGCTCATTTTTTCATTATCTTGCGCCTAAGGCCTTCAATGTTGCAAAAAAGATCAGAACGGATACGGAGATTGCAAGACATCCTGTTTCGGTAAGTTATGTTGCCGTTCAATTGGCCGAACAAATCTTTGGAGACCTTTTTGATAAAAGTGTTTTACTCATTGGAGCTGGTGAAATGACTCAGTTGGCAGCACTCCATTTTCAGGAGAAAAAGATTTCTCAGCTCTATTTGACAAATCGTACCCATGAACGCGCTGTCGAGTTGGGCAAGGAATTTTCGGCAATATCCATTCCATTTGAAAATTTTATTTCTCACATGTCTCATGTTGATATTGTCATCACTTCGACAAGCGCTGAGTCTTACTTGATTTTTGAAAAGGATGTTCTAGAGATTATGAAGCAGAGGAAGAACAAAACAATGTTTTTGATCGATATTGCAGTGCCTCGTAATATTGATCCTCGTGTCAATGATGTCTCCAACGTATATCTCTATGACCTTGATGATCTTAAGGGCATTGTGGATGAAAATCTCATTGTACGTCAGGGAGAGGCAAAACACGCAGAAGAGATTGTGGATAAGGAATTGAGTGGTTTTATTCAGTATCTTCGCCAGCAATCGATGGCTCCCACAATTTCTCAATTGTCAAAAAAATTTGAGGCTATTCGTAGGGCCGAGGTTGTCAAACTATTGTCCAAATCCTTGTCATGGACAGACAACCAAAAAAATGCCATCGATGAGGCAACTCAGGCGATAAAAAACAAGTTTTTGCATGATCCCATTATGACCTTGAAAACAGATGGTATTATAGAAGAGGGGCATAGGACGATTGATTTTATCAAACGCCTGTTTCGTTTAGAAGCGGATTGATGAAGGGATTGTCGGTATGACGATTAATGAGAAGGAATTGAAAGAATTGAAGTCAGCGGCCCTCCGGGCAAGGCGATGGGCCTATGCCCCTTATTCGAAAAACCGGTTAGGGGCGGCCTTGCTTGCCAAGGATGGTCGTATTTTTTCGGCAGGTAATATTGAAAATAGCTGTTATGCCCTGACCGTTTGCGCCGAACGGGCGGTTGCCTATCAAGCCGTTTCTCAAGGGGTCGTTCATTTCAAGGCCTTGTTGATCTATTCTGACGAAAAAGAACTGATATCCCCCTGCGGGGCCTGTCGTCAGGTCCTCTGGGAACTTGCCGGAGACATTGAAATCATCATGGTGGGGCCCGGTGCGAGTAGCGCTTGGAAAAAGATTGCCCGCCTTTCAACCCTTTATCCCCATCCTTATAAGCTGAAAAATTGCCACCGACTCAAGAGAAATAAATAAAGCATCATGTAGCACTTTAACCATTTAAAATTTCCTTAATAATTCAGGGTATTTTGTTGACAATGAAGGTTAAATTGTTATAGATTTCGATAAGTTATGAGGGTGGTGGGAATGGGGGGGCGCATAGCTCAGTTGGTTAGAGTGCTACCTTGACATGGTAGAGGTCGTAGGTTCGATCCCTACTGCGCCCACACAAAGCTCTTGAGCAGCGGAAAGCAGGATAAAAAGAGAATGGTCTGTCGCCCAGGAAAAGAAAAAGATCCCTTAGAAAAGATTCGACACAGTGCCGCCCATGTGATGGCCGATGCCGTTCAATCTTTATTTCCAGGAACAAAAGTGACCATTGGTCCTGTGATTGATGATGGTTTTTATTATGACTTTGACAGGGAAGAATCCTTTGCTCCGGATGATTTAGAAAAAATCGAAAAGAAAATGAGGGAGATTATCCAGCAAAACCTTCCTTTTGAAGAAGAGGAGGTTTCTAAAAAGGAGGCCTACGCCTTATTTAAAAAGAAGGGTGAGAATTATAAAGTAGAGATTTTGGAAGGCCTTTCAGACAATGAGAAGATCACTCTTTATCGTCATGGTCCTTGGGTGGATCTTTGCAAAGGGCCTCATACAAAATCAACAGGGGATATCAAGGTCTTCAAATTACTTTCGATTGCGGGGGCTTATTGGCGAGGTGATGAAAAACGAGATCGGCTCCAACGCATTTATGGAACCGCCTTTTTGACCCATAAAGATCTGGAAGAATTTCTTAAGCTTCGAAAAGAGGCAGAAGACAGGGATCATCGCCACCTAGGAAAGCAACTCAAGCTTTTTAGTACCTTGGAAGAAGATGGGGCGGGCCTTGTCTTATGGCATCCCCGAGGGGCCCATATTCGTCATATTATCGAAAATTATTGGAGAGAGGCCCATCTCAAGGGAGGTTATGATTTCGTTTATACGCCGCACTTGGCCAGACGGGACATGTGGCAAGTGAGTGGGCATCTTGATTTCTACCAAGACAGCATGTTTTCTCCCATGAAGATTGATGAAGTGGATTATCAGTTGAAGCCGATGAATTGTCCCTTTCATATCAAGATATATAAAACTGATTTAAGGAGTTACCGAGATTTGCCTTTGCGTTGGGCGGAGTTGGGGACTGTTTATCGGTATGAGCGGTCAGGTGTTTTGCATGGTCTTTTTCGGGTCCGTGGTTTTACCCAGGATGACGCCCATATTTTTTGTACGCCGGGGCAATTGGAAGGAGAGATTCAAGAAATTCTTAAATTTACCATATCCATGCTCAGTACATTCGGATTTAAGGAATATGGCATTTTTCTCTCGACACGACCTGAAAAATCAGTGGGTTCTGATGAACATTGGGAATTGGCGACAAACGCCCTAAAACAGGCCTTGGAACAGCAGGGATTGTCCTATGAAATCGATCCCGGTGAAGGTGTTTTTTATGGTCCCAAGATTGATATCAAGATTCGTGATGTTTTGGGTCGTTTGTGGCAGTGCTCCACGATTCAGGTTGATTTCAATTTACCAGAGCGTTTTGACGTTGATTATGTCGCCGAAGACGGGCAACGCCACCGTGCGATCATGATTCACAGGGCCCTGTTGGGTTCTTTGGAACGTTTTTTTGGGGTATTGATTGAGCATTATGCCGGGATCTTTCCGGTTTGGTTGTCCCCCGTGCAGCTCCGTTTGATAACGATCACCGATGCTCAGATTGATTATGCCAACAAATTGCTCAAGGCCTTTCAATCGTCGGGGATACGTGTTGAATTGGATCAACGCCCTGAAAAGTTGGGCTTCAAGATACGCGAATCAGAGCTAGAAAAAATTCCATTTATGGCGATTTTAGGAAAAAATGAAGTCGAAAATAAGGTTTTAAGTTTGCGCAGCAAAAAAAATGGTGACCTGGGCAAAATGACCTTTGAAAAAACTTTGGAAATTATTCATGCCGCAATTCAAAGCAAGCAATAGTAAGGAGGTGGTTCTATAAAAACCCCATATTTTCACAAGAGAGTGGATAAAGGTCCTCGAATCAATGCCAACATTAGCGCCAAAGAGGTGCGACTTATTAATGAGAAAGGTGAACAATTGGGTGTCTATCCTACATCGAATGCCTTAAAGCTTGCCCAGGAGGCTGGCCTGGATTTGGTGGAAGTGTCACCCGGTGCCAAACCTCCAGTGTGCAAGATTATCGACTATGGAAAGTACAAATACTGGAAGAAGAAAAAAGAGCATGTCGCCAAGAAGCATCAAACGGTGATTCATCTCAAAGAGGTGAAATTTCGGCCGCGGATTGACATTCATGACTTTCAGGTAAAAATGAAAAAAATTCGAGAGTTTTTAGATGAAGGAAATAAAGTAAAAGCTAGTGTGGTATTTCGAGGCCGCGAGATGGCTTATCAGGAACAGGGAAGCAAAATTTTAGAAAAAATATCTCAGGAAGTATCGGATGTTGGAAAGGTGGACATTTTGCCGAAACGCGAAGGACGCATACTGACGATGGTACTTTCAGCATTGAAATCTTAGGAGGAGTAAATGCCAAAATTAAAGACAAATAGTGGAGCCAAAAAACGTCTCAAAAAGACCAGTTCGGGAAAGATTAGGCATAAAAAGGCAAATTTGAGACACATGTTAACATCAAAGGGAACCAAAAGAAAACGCCATCTGAGGGCCGGTGCCTTTGTTTCGCCAGCAGATCAGAAAAGTGTCAGTCGATTGATTCCCTATGCGTAGATGTACGTAGCGTTATATGTCACAGAACGTCAGAAATGATGTTAGCCAAGGCGCCCCATAAAGAGGGGCTACTTCGTTGCCCGACGAGCGAGGCCCCGAGGCGTACTGGGTGGTACGTCGAGGGTCTCGTGAGGAGGGTAACGCAGGATAACGGCATTTATGACGTTCTGTTAAAAAGGAGAAAATTATGCCACGGGCAAAAAGAGGCGTAAAGGCCAGACGACGCCGCAATAAAATATTAAAAATGGCCAAAGGATATCGCGGAGGGAAAAGTCGTCTTATCAGAACGGCGACGGAGATGGTTCATAAAGCCCTTCAATATTCATATCGGGATCGCAAGGTGAGAAAGAGGAAATTTCGCTCCTTGTGGAATATTCGCATCGGTGTGGCCGCAAAAAATTGCGGCAGTTCGTATTCTAAACTCATCGGGGCATTGAAAAAGGCCAATATTGGACTCGACAGAAAGATTTTGGCCGAATTGGCTGTCCATGATCCAGAAGGGTTTAAGAAAGTTGTCGAAGTTTCCAAGGGGGCCAGTGAGTGATGAAAGAAGACCTCTTATCAGAGATCGACTCGTTGGCGAATCGATTTCGTCAGAAGGTAAGTGCCGTGAGTTCGGAGCACGAGGTTCTGAAGGTTAAATCGACCTACATCGGACGGGAAGGTCATTTAACCCTTTTGATGAAAAAGATGGGAAGTTTGCCTTCAGAAGAGCGGCCGGTCATTGGAAAGAACGCCAATCTTCTAAAGAATGAAATTGAGAAAATTTGCCAAGAGCAATTGGAAAAAATCAGAAATTTGTCCTCTCTTTCCCGTCTCCAGCAGGAACGGGTGGATATCACCCTGTCGGGAAGGACAACGGCTTGCGGTTCCATTCATCCTATTACTCAAATGATGAGAAATGTTTTGAATATTTTTTCAGAAATGGGTTTTGAGGTTTATGAAGGGCCGGAAATAGAAACTGATTTTTATAATTTTGAGGCCCTCAATTTTTTAAAAGATCATCCAGCCCGGGACATGCAGGATACCTTTTATATTGATCAGCATTATGTCTTGAGGACACATACATCTCCCATTCAAATCCATGTCATGAAATCCAGAACCCCTCCATTTAAGGTCGTCGGGCCGGGAGCGGCCTATCGCCGCGATTCGGATGTCTCTCATACCCCGATGTTTCATCAGGTCGAGGGATTTATGGTGGGACGGCAGGTTAGATTTTCGGATTTGAAGGGTATTTTGACAGAATTTTCTCGAAGGCTGTTTGGCGACAAAATCAAAACTCGTTTCAGGCCGAGTTTTTTCCCTTTTACGGAACCGTCCGCTGAAATTGATATTAGTTGTGTTATTTGTAGGGGTCGTGGATGTCGTGTTTGCAAACAGAGCGGATGGCTGGAAGTCTTGGGTTGTGGCATGATTCATCCAGCGGTTTTGGAAAGAGTTGATTATGATCCAAAAGATGTTTCCGGATTTGCTTTTGGTATGGGAATCGAAAGGATTGCCATGTTGAAGTATGGAATCAGCGATATTCGTCTGTTTTTTGAGAATGACGTAAGGTTTTTAAGCCAATTTTGAGGAGAAGATATCTTGAAAGTCCCTTATTCCTGGTTAAAAGATCATGTTGATTTAAGGATTTCAGCACAGAAATTGATCCATCGGCTGACAATGGCCGGGTTAGAAGTTGAGGATGTGATGGATTGTGATGGAGATCCTGTCATGGAAATTAACGTGACTCCCAATCGCGGTGATTGTCTTTCAATATTGGGGATTGCCCGTGAAGTTTCAGCCCTTACAGGTCAGGCCCTCAGACAACCGGCTCCGAAATCCAGAAAGAAACCTGCGGCCTATGAGAAGACAAACGAATATCCATTTGATGTTGCAATAAAAAATATCACATTGGTGCCTCGATATATGGCCCAGATCATTGCTGATGTGAAAATTGAGGTAAGTCCTTCATGGATGGTCCGTCGTTTGGAATTGATGGGTTTGCGATCCATTAACAATGTTGTGGATGCCACCAATTATGTTTTACTCGAATATGGTCAGCCTCTTCACGCCTTTGATTACCATCTTTTAAAGGGAAATTTTCTTCAGGCTCGTCCTGCAAAACGGGATGAAGTCATACGAACGCTCGATGGTGTTGACCGGAGTTTGATGTCACATGACATTGTCATTGCCGATCACGACAAGGCGGTAGCGTTGGGTGGAATTATGGGGGGTGAAAACACGGAAATCACCTCAAACACTCGATGTATTGTCATAGAGAGTGCTTTTTTTGATCCTGTAGCTATCAGAAAAACAAGCCGAAGACTGGGATTGAGCACGGATTCTTCTTATCGCTTTGAACGATGTGTGGATATTAATGGTGTCGCAACGGCCCTCAAGCGAGTCAGTCTTCTTATTTGTGAGTTGACAGGAGGCCGTCTTATTCGTCAGCCGATGGATATTTATCCAAAAAAGAAAAAACCTCTTGCGATTTCTCTTTCACCTTCGCAGATCAATTCGTTTTTGGGCACATCTTTGAGTGATGCCAGTATTAAAAAATCTCTCAGAAGCTTGAGATTCTCAATATCGGAAACCTCTAAGCACCAATGGAATGTCACCGTTCCCTCCTATAGGGCTGATGTGACTCGTGACGTCGATTTAATTGAAGAGGTGGCACGATTTCATGATTATGAGACCATTCCAGCGACTCAGCCTATCGAATTGACCGAAAAAATGGAGAGAAGTGAGCGGGTTGAAATTGCTCTTAGAGACCAGGTCAGAGACATGCTGTCTGCCAGTGGTTTTTTTGAGGCGATTCACTTCAGTTTTTGTTCAAAAAAGGATTTGCAGGCATTGTCTCCCGATTTTTTTGAGAAATCGGTGTCCCTCCAGAATCCCCTCGCTGAAGAATATGAATGTCTGCGTTCTTCCTTGTTGCCTTCCTTGATCCGGAATGCCCTTTACCATCAAAATCGTCAGTTGGAAACAGTTCGGATATTTGAATTAAGACCTGTTTTTGAAAAAAGGACAAAGGGATACGGCGAAAACATGAAATTGGGTGGAGTGATGTACGGGCTTCGTCCCAACTTTCATTGGGAATCTGGCCGTCAGACGGTTGACTTCTATGATGTCAAAGGAGTGGTTGAAAAAATAGGTGTCTTTTTAGGGATTCAAAATATCCAATGGAGAGGGAGTCAGACAAATGATTATCCCTTCCTTCATCCCGGCCAGTCTTGCCTTGTCGGCATCCATAATCAAATCATCGGTTATCTCGGGGCGCTCCATCCATCGTGCGTCAGCGCCTTCGATTTGAAGCAAGAAATCTTTGTCTTTGAACTTTCTTGGGACCTCCTTTTGCAGGGGTGTCGATCGGACAAACAGTATCGTGAGGTATCAAAATTCCCTTTTATTCATAGGGACTTAGCTCTTTTGGTCGATGACTCCATATCGGCGGCCCAAATCGAGGGGGTGATTAAAAAAGGGGGGGCCGATTTGATACAGGAGGTTTATCCGTTTGATCTTTATCGAGGTCCCTCCATCCCTTCAGGCAAAAAAAGTCTGGGGTATTCTTTAAAGTTTGGAAGCAGGGAGCGTACGTTGATGGAGGAGGAAGTCAATCATGTTTATGAAGCCATCGTAAGAGATTTAAATAATACATTACAGATCACAATCAGGTGATAAAAATGATTAACCCATTTAATTTACAGGAGGTAATCAATGACAAAAGCAGAAATTATAGAGACGATCTATAATAAAATAGGATTCTCTAAAAAAGAATCGGCAGATATTGTCGAACTGGTCTTTGACACCATCAAGGAGACCTTGGAGAAGGGTGAGAAGATCAAAATTTCCGGGTTTGGCAACTTTGTCGTTCGAACAAAAAAGCCTAGAATTGGTCGTAACCCGCAAACTGGAGAGGAAATTGAGATCTCAGCTCGTAAGGTGCTTACATTTCGTCCTAGCCAGGTTTTAAAGTCTGCCTTGAATAAGGGCCGGGGCGAGGGCGTCTAATCATAAGCGGCTCAGTAAAAACAGAAATGAGGTGAGATTATGACCTCACAGGAAATACCTGATAAGTTATATTTTAAAATTGGTGAGGTGAGTAAAATCCTTGGTGTCAAGCCGTATGTGCTCCGCTATTGGGAAACAGAATTTAAAGAAATAGCCCCTTTTAAGTCGCGCTCTAACCAGAGATTGTACAAGAAGCGTGACGTCGAATTGCTCGTCAATGTAAAAAACCTATTGTATGCCGAAGGTTTTACCATTGAAGGGGCGAGGAAGAAGGTGAAGGAATTTTTGAAGACTGATAAGGATGTCCAAAAAAAGAGTCAGTTGGAAATCGGCTTTTCTCAGGATTCAAAAAAACTTCTTAAAAGGATGAGACAGGACATGGTGGAGTTGTTGGACATCTTTAAGTGAGATTTTACTCATTTGAAATTTTCTTTTGGTGTAGTCGAGTCGGGGCGCCCTCAGTGCTTCGCACCGAGGACGTCCCCTCTGTAATCGCTCCTGCCACATAAAGTGTCAGGAGCTCGGCGAGACGAAAGTCGAGCCGTACCCGGAGGCGTCCCCAACGCAAAGCGTTGGGGCCCTGAAGTCCCGGAGGGACGGATGGGAGGCCGGAGGGTGCAACATCGGGGCGTAGCGCAGCCTGGTAGCGCACTTGCTTGGGGTGCAAGGGGTCGTGGGTTCAAATCCCACCGCTCCGACCCGATTACACCATGAGGCATTTTAAAAAGAACTTTCGTACAGATGTGTCGATGTTAATTCTACTTACCAACGATGATGGTTTTCAGTCCAAGGGATTACACATACTGGCCGAAACCCTGTCTCAAATGGCCGAGGTGGTGGTTGTGGCCCCGGATCGGGAGCAAAGTGCCTCGAGCCATTCCATTTCTCTGACACGTCCTTTGCGCTTGAATCAGATCCGGAAAAACCTTTTTACAGTTGATGGCACCCCCACAGATTGTATCGTTATAGGTCTTGAAAAAGCGGTTTCGGCCCGTCCCGATATTATTGTTTCGGGGATTAATAGTGGCCCAAATTTGGGGGAGGATATTCATTATTCCGGGACGGTTTCTGCGGCCTTTGAGGGGGCCATATTGGGAATAAAATCGTTGGCTGTTTCTCTGGCACATCATGCAGAGGAAACCCTTCATTTTGATACGGCGGCCCAGTTTGCCCTGCGATTTTGCAAAAAAATAATCCAGGAAACAATACCTCCAGGATTGTTATTTAACATTAATGTTCCCAATCTTCCTTCCGATCGATCTCTGGATTATGCCGTCACTAAACAAGGAAAAAGGAATTATGGTGGTATTATCATTGAAAATAAAGATCCCCGCGGGAAAAAGTACTATTGGATAGGGGGCAACCAAAAAGATTACTATGATATTCGGGATTCTGATTGTAATATCATTGCCTCACAGAAAATAGCTATTACGCCGTTGCAGGTTGACATGACGGATCATTCATTTATTGGTGAATTAAAAAAGTGGAAGATTTAAATGGATTATGCTGTTGCCCGTCGAAAAATGGTTCACGAACAGATCAAAAACCGAGGGATACGGGATGAATGTGTCATTAAAGCCATGGAGACGGTCCCCAGACACCTTTTTGTCCCTCCAGCTCTTGTTTCCCAAGCCTATCAAGATCACCCCTTAAACATAGGAAATCGTCAGACTATCTCGCAGCCTTTTATCGTCGCTTATATGACAGAGCTTCTTCAGATCAAAGAGGGGGATCGGGTGCTTGAGATAGGGACGGGTTCGGGTTACCAGACAGCCATTCTTTATGAGATGAAGGCGCGAATTTTTTCCATGGAGAGGATAAAAGAATTTTCACAAATAGCTCGTAAGAGGTTGTACAGCTTAGGTTATGATAATTTTAATTTGCGTGTGGGTGACGGGACGCAAGGGTGGGCCGAAGAGGCCCCTTTTGATGCCATCATTGTGACGGCAGCGGCCCCCAGTATTCCTCAACCATTAATTGACCAATTGAAAGAGGGGGGGCGTTTGGTGGTCCCTGTCGGAAGTGGTGAAATTCAGGAATTATGTCTTGGGACGATTGAGAAGGGACAATTTATTAAGAAGGTTTTAACACAGTGTCGTTTTGTCAAACTTTTAGGTGAATATGGCTGGGAATCCACCCGTTAAGCGACAATTTTGTAAAGATATCTATGAAGTGTCTCGATGGTTTTTGTTGCTCTGTCTCTTTGTCAGCTTCATGATGTCTTGTGCACGGATATACACGGCTCATGGTGTTTATCATCGTGTACGTCCTGGAGAATCCTTAAATTCCATCGCCAGTTCTTATGGGAGCAGTCTTCAGGATGTTGCAGAGATCAATAACATTGAGGACCCTTCTAAGATCAAAGTGGGACAGCGCATTTATATTCCACAATCAAAACAGAAAAAACATAAGAGGTCAAAAAAACACAAGGGTCCAAAGCCATCATCAGAATCCGAGGACATAGCTTCTTCTAAGGAGGGTGAGATTGAATTTGATCGCCAACGCTTTCAATGGCCTCTCAAAGGTCCTGTTTCGTCAAATTTTGGCATGCGTCAGAGTAGTCGTCATGATGGTATTGATATTCGAGCCAAGAAGGGAACCCCCATTCATGCGGCTGATTCAGGACATGTTGTCTTTTCGGGAAGACTCAGTGGTTATGGGAATATGATTCTTATTAAACACGAGGGTGATTTTTTTACGGCCTATGCCCACAATTCAAAAAATTTGACGCGTAAAGGAAAACATGTCAAACGGGGGGAAGTGATTGCCCAGGTAGGTAGTACAGGAAGGGCGACGGGCCCCCATCTGCATTTTGAGGTAAGAAAGGGCAGTAAGGCTCGTAATCCATTGTTTTTCCTGCCTAAACGATAACAAAAATGGATCATTAGAGGTTCCTATGAAAGAATTAAGAGATCGTATTAGAGACATCCCGGATTTTCCCAAAAAGGGAATTATTTTTAAGGACATTACTCCCTTGCTGGCCGATGTTTCTTCTTTTCAAAAGGTGGTGGATATTTTTGCCAAGCGATATGCCAATCAATCCATTGATTATGTTGTGGGGATAGAGTCTCGTGGATTTATTTTTGGTGCCGCAACGGCTTATCGCTTGGATGCCGGTTTTATCCCTGTTCGCAAACCGGGAAAATTGCCTTATGAGACTCATCGGGTCGATTATGAGCTCGAGTATGGCACTGATAGTATTGAGATTCATGTCGATGCCCTTCATGAGGGGAATCGGGTTGTGATTATTGATGATCTCCTGGCGACCGGTGGGACGGCCGGGGCCGCTTGTCAATTGGTGCAAAAGGCCAAGGCCACGATTGTGGAGTGCGGTTTTGTCGTCGAACTTGAGTTTTTAAAGGGGCGGGAAAAATTGAAAGGGACCCCTTCATTTTCGCTGATTCAGTATTGAGTTGTTGTTTTACCCCCGCCCTCACACCTTTGGTGTGAGGACCCATCGCCCCTCTGGGGCTTCGGGGTACCAGTCCTCCGGACTGGTACAGGAGGCTTTCAGAATGGATTCCTCCCCGCCCTAAATGTTACACATTTAGGACAGGGGGCTTTCGCAGTCGATCAAAAAGGAAGGTTTCCTTTATGGGGACTGCGAAAGCCCCCGTAGCTCAATGGATAGAGCGGCGCACTCCTAACGCGTAGGTTGGGTGTTCAATTCACCCCGGGGGCGCAAAATTCGGGAGTGTAGGGCTGGTGACACCAGCCCTGCGCGACCAGAATTTTGCTGTACTCATCCCTCCCAGGGATGAGTGCGCCAAAACGTGATTCGCCCCTGCCCTCGGCCCCAATGTGTTACACCTGGGCCGAGGACTAGGGGCTTTCGAAGTAAAATATTAAGGAAGAATCCTTTGTGGGTACTTCGAAAGCCCCTGTAGCTCAGTGGATAGAGCAGTGGCCTCCGAAGCCATGTGCGGGTGTTCGATTCACCCCAGGGGCGCCAAAATGTTTTGGGAGGGTTGCCCCCCTCCCAAAACATTTTTTGGTCCCTGAGGATGTTTGAGAACATCAGCGTCGAAAGACGCTTGTGTTCGACGCGCGTAGCACCTGCTGAGAGCAGGTGCAAAGCCGCACCCGGAGCCAGCGAAGCTGGTGAAGGGTGTTCACCCCAGGGGCGCAAAATTCGGGAGTGCAGGGCTGGTGTCACCAGCCCTGCGCGACCAGAATTTTGCTGTACTCATCCCTCCCAGGGATGAGTGCGCAAGAGATTTGCTTGCGACTAAAGATGGAAGCCTGTTTGATGGCTTTTCTCAGGCCCTTTTCCGGTCGTTGGTCGGTAAGGTCATGTAAATATTGAGAAGATTTGAAAAAACCCATTGACAGTCCCCCCTAAAATTGCTACTTTCTTAGTGATATTAATGGATTACCGTAATTTTGAGGAGGAGGTTGATGAACAAGTCGGGACTGATAGAATTGGTTTCTGACCGGGGTAAGATGACCAAGAAGAAGGCCGAAGATGTCGTCAATCTCATTTTCAACTCGATGATTGATGCCATGGCTAATGGCCAGAGGATTGAAATTCGAGGTTTGGGTAGTTTTGTCGTCAAGGAGTACCATGCCTATACAGGCCGGAATCCTCGAACAGGTGATTCTATCCAGGTAAGACCCAAAAAGCTTCCGTTTTTTAAGGTAGGTAAGGAGCTCAAAGAGAAGGTGAATGGGGGGCCTTTCCAAGAATCACCGGCCCTCTCTTCGTCGTCTTCGTCCGAGTCCGAATCCGATAGTTAGACGGAATACCTATTGCCATAGAGTTTCCCCGTATGTCGTGGTTATGACAGGAGGGATTCTATGGTGTCTCTGAGCGAAAATCAGTATTATCTAATATCATTGTCTCAGGTGCCCCAGTTGGGGCCTGTGAAAATTAGGCGATTAGTCGATTTTTTCGGATCGGCCCAGTCTGTATTTCGTGCGAATCGCAAGGCACTTCAGGCTATTGAGGGACTTTCCCCGTCCATCATCCATGATCTCCTGGAAACGAGGTTGGACCGCTATCGTTACTGGTACGATCAATTGGGACGTCATAGAATTAGTGTTGTCTCCTATTGGGATGAGGATTATCCGGATTTACTGAAACATATCTATGCCCCGCCTGTTCTCCTCTTTTATAGGGGATCCCTCTCTTTCTTAAAATCTTCGTTGTGTATTGCTGTTGTGGGTTCTCGTGTGCCCTCCCATTATGGACGCCAGGTCACAAAGTTCCTTTCACAACAATTAAGTCAAAGGGGGGTGGCTATTGTCAGCGGATTGGCTTGGGGGATCGACTCTCTCAGTCATCAGACGGCCCTGGAAAGTGGTGGCAACACAGGCGCCGTTGTGGCTCACAGTTTGGATTATATTTATCCCAGGGAGCACCGATCTTTGGCCGAAAAAATTGAACTCCAAGGGGCCATCATTTCTGAATATGCCCTCAAAACCCCTCCTCATTCTCGTTTATTTCCATTGAGAAATCGCCTGATCAGTGGTCTTTGTCGAGGGGTGTTATTGATCGAAGCCAAGGAAAAGAGCGGGGCCCTGATCACCGCACGATGGGCCTTGGAGCAGAATCGAGAGGTCTTTGCGATTCCGGGATCTATTTTTTCCGACAGATCTTTGGGATGTCATCAGCTGATTCAAAAAGGGGCCAAATTGGTTTGCAGTATTGATGACATTCTAAGTGAGATGGGCAGTGATCCTCATTGGATACGGCCACAAGTTGCTAAAGAAACAAAAAAAAGGTATCATTTCTCTTCTGAGGAGCAAGAGGTTATTGATATTATTGGAGAAGAAAGACGGCATGTTGATGAGATATATCAGAAATGTACTGTCAAAAGAGAGAGGATCGAAAAGATTCTTCTTGATTTTGAGATCAAAGGAATTGTACAGCAGCACCCCGGCCGCTATTACCAACAAAGGATTTAGGAAATGGCACCATCACTAGTCATCGTTGAATCCCCAGCAAAGGCGAAAACGATAAAAAAATATCTTGGACGCAATTATAGCGTCATGGCCTCGATAGGTCATATCAAGGATTTGCCGAAGAGTAAGTTGGGGGTTGATGTTGAGAAGGGGTTTGAGCCCACCTATGTTGTCATTAAGGAAAAAAAGGGTGTTATTGACAAGATTATTCAGTTGGCCGCAGAGGCCGATGATATTTTCCTGGCCCTGGATAATGATCGTGAGGGAGAGGCTATTGCTTGGCATATTGCAGAGGAAATTGAGACGAGGCTCAAGAAAAAATCCAAGGAGAATAAGAAGGGCATTCATCGCATACTTTTCAATGAAATTACTAAAAAAACCATCCAAGAATCCATTAAAAAACCTCAAAAATTAGACCTGCATCTTTTTGAGTCTCAGCAGGCCAGGCGTATTTTGGATCGTTTGGTGGGTTATAAGGTCAGTCCTCTTTTATGGGAGAGGGTGCAACGGGGATTGTCAGCGGGTCGCGTACAGACTGTTGCCCTGCGTCTGGTATGTGAGAGGGAAAAAGAAATAAGGAATTTTAAATCAGAGGAATACTGGTCCTTTCACGCTAGCCTCAAGGGTTCGCAAGGAGATCCCTTTCAGGCCGATCTTGTCTCTTATCAGGGGGAGAAATTGAGGGTTCAGGATGAAAAAGAGGCCAAGTTCTATGTGGCTGGGGCCCAAAAACACCCGTTTATCCTTCAAAAAATCACCAAAAAAGAGAGGCAGAGACATCCTACTCCTCCTTTTATTACGAGTAAATTGCAGCAGGATGCGGCCCGGAAATTGGGTTTTTCTCCAAAAAAGACCATGATGTTGGCACAGCAGCTCTATGAAGGGATGGAGTTGGACAATGAAGACATTGTGGGCCTGATTACTTACATGAGGACGGATTCTGTCCGTGTATCCGATATTGCCATTGATGAAGTGAGGGATTTTATCCTCGATCGATATGGCAAGAAATATCTTCCAGGTTCAAAGAATGAATATAAGGGCAAGAAAGGGGCCCAAGATGCCCATGAAGCCATTCGTCCGACCTCTGCACTCAGGATTCCCGAAAAGGTTCAGAAGTATTTGTCCAAGGATCAATATTTGCTTTATGACTTGATTTGGAAACGGTTTGTGGCCTCTCAGATGACTTCCGCTATGTATGATCAAACATCCTTTGATATAGATTCGAAGGAATATGGATGGCGTGCCAATGGTTCTATCTTGCGGTTTTCCGGATTTTTGGAGGTTTACTCTGAAGGAGTTGATGAAAAAGACGAGGAAGAAGAATCTGGAAAGATACTTCCTGATCTCAAAGAGGGGGAGACCCTGAAACTCCTCGAAATCAAACCCCTGCAGCATTTTACGGAACCTCCCCCGCGATTTAGCGAGGCTTCCCTCATCAAGGAGTTGGAAGAGGATGGGGTGGGACGCCCTTCAACGTATGCGTCGATTATGAGCAACATTCAGGACAGGGGTTATGTCAGAAAGCAGGATCGGCGGCTGTTTCCCAATGACTTGGGGATGATCGTGAACGATCTCCTCACGGAAAGTTTTCCTGACATCTTTAACGTCCAATTCACCGCCCAGATGGAAAATGAGCTGGATGAAGTGGAAGAGGGGAAAAGAACCTATGTGGAGGTCTTGACGGACTTTTATACGCCATTTCAAAAGACCCTGATTGAGGCCACGAAACACATGAAAAATATTAAACGACAAGAGATCAAGACAGATCTCTTTTGTCCGGAATGCAATAGTCCGATGATTATTAAATGGGGAAGACGGGGGGAGTTTTTGGCCTGTACGAATTATCCCGAATGTAAATATACGAGAGAATTTCAGCGGGATGAAGAGGGGGAAATACAACTCATGAAACGTGAGGTGACGGGTGAGATGTGCGCCAAGTGTGCCGGTCAGATGATCATCAAATCGGGGCGTTTTGGAAAATTTCTCGCCTGTTCGAATTATCCTGGATGTAAGACCACCAGGGCCCTGACCGTTGGTGTGGGGTGTCCCTTGTGCAAGGGGAAAGTTGTTGAGAAGAGAACTCGTAAAGGTCGCAATTTTTACGGTTGTAGCAATTATCCAAAATGTAATTTTGCAACGTGGGACAAACCCCTCAAGCAGTCCTGCCCTCAATGCGGCTCCCCTTTTCTTATTCAGAAGGTGACCAAGACCTCTGGGACGCAGATAAAATGTCCGGAAAAGGATTGTGATTATATCCGTTCAACCGATGAAGAACCGGTGAAGGCTTCATCCAACTGAGTTGCAGGGCAGCACATTCCCTTTAGGGAAATGAAGGTATTTGGTTTTTACGTATCAGTGGGATTTGAACTGATTAATATTGCCGCAGGGAGGTCCAATGTCCTTCCATTCCTTGATAGTGTGTTTTGATGGTGTCAAGAAAGGCCTGCCTCTGGCGTTTGTTTTTTTCCTTTGTATGACATTTTTCCTTCCCCTTCATTTGGAGGCCAAAAAGCGCTCTAGTTCTGAAAAAAAGGAGATAGAATCTCTCTTCCTCTGGTCGCATCAATTTCCGGGCGCCCTGCTTTATTTAGAACTGACTCCTCATGGCTGGCTTCATGCCGTGGCCCGTGAGGGCAAGGGCAAGAAATCCCCTGAAAGACGTTTTTTGCTCAATAGCGAGGGCCGTGTTGTTTGGGAGGGGCCGGTTGCCATGACGGCCCTTTTGGCCGACAATCCATTTCCCGTCATCATGGAGGTACAGCAGACGGGTCTTGTTTTTCGGGCCATAAATTCTTCAGGTTCTGAGTCATGGCGTTATCCCCTTGAGGGAATTCCGGCCTCAACCATCATGGATCCTTCTTCCAAAACCATGCTGATGGTGATGATGCCCTATGAGTGGGGGACGGAACAGGAAAAAT
This sequence comes from Deltaproteobacteria bacterium RIFCSPLOWO2_02_FULL_50_16, assembly GCA_001798715.1. GTDB lineage: Bacteria > UBA10199 > UBA10199 > 2-02-FULL-50-16 > 2-02-FULL-50-16 > 2-02-FULL-50-16. Next base: position 56,868 of record MGSF01000045.1, read on the forward strand.
CCTATCAGGCCGATTTTTTGGCCTTGGATCTTCAGACGGGGACGGTGAAATGGAAGACCCCCCTGGGGGAGATTCGGGGTTCACTGACTTCATTTGGAGGTGAGATGGCCCTTTCCGATGATTCTCTGTGGTGGGCCGCAGGAGGAAGGGCAGCGTGTCTTCGCCTATCAACAGGTGAGTCAATGTGGAACATTGCGATTCCAAGAAATGATGAGGCCAGTTCGGAATGGATTTTTACAGAATCAGGCGCTTTTATGGCGAAGGGGGGTCATATTCTCTCTTTTTCCCCTCAAGGGGCCCTTCAATGGGAGACCCTTATTAAGGAGGGGTTAAGCCTCAATGGATTTGGGAGGGGCACCTCTGGTATTGCGGCCTCCTTTGTGGGAGAAAAAAAAGTGGATCTTGTTGTTTTGGATCCGGTCTCGGGGAAAATTCTGTGGCAGAAGGACTTTAAACATAATGTGAAAAAAGAGGGGCCACCGCCCAGGGGTTTGGTGGTGAGTCATGATAGGGTCAGCCTTGCCATGGATCAGAGGCTTATAGGATTTGAACTCTCGTCGGGAGAAGAGGTCTATTCCCATAAATTAAAGAACAAGATATTTCAGGGACTCAATGAGATAAGGTCCTTTGATCAGCATTTTGTCCTGGTGGGTTTTGATGGTGTCAGGGGATATGGCATCAAGGACGGAAAGAAGCTTTGGGAACAGACCGATTTTGTGGATCCTGTTTTTGAGATACGTAAGACCCGTGAGGCGACTCTCAGTGTGGCCCTATCAGGGATGCAAGGAGGTCTCTCCCCCGGGGCCAAAAAGGCGTGGAAGGAATACGAGTCGGGATCCAGGGATTTTACATCGGCGGCCATGGAGGCCTCCTTTCAACAGCAAATGTATAGACAACAACAACAAGCACAGAATCAAAGGGCCACAAAGAATCTTTCGGGGGCGATCGGCAAATTTGCCGAAATAGACTTGACCCTTGTCAATCGACGATTGGGATCTCGCTATGCCCAGTTTTATCGCCATCGTGGCAGCAGCTTTATGAATTTAAAAAATGTTGAAGCCCTTGATGGAGCCCTAGTCGATTTGACGACAGGAGAAGTTCATGTGGGGGGTGTCAAGGATTCAAAAACAGCTTGTGTCTCCCAGCTCCTTGTGGATCCTGAGGGGCAGAGAATTATTCAGGCCTATCGACAAATGGCACTCATGTGTAAGGATGAGGATCTTATTGAGGTCTATCGTTTCACACCGTAATGTTATAACATTATGTTAGTCGTTCCTGAAAGAGTCCTTATAAGGCAAGGGGAGCCCCAATATTTTCTTTCGCTTTATGCCCTAATCCGCTATCGGCGGATTAGGACAAGCTTGAAAAGTCAATAACTTGTGGGCCGCAAGGAAATTGACTTTTCAAAAGCCGCTCAAGAAAAATTGGGACTCCCCTTGCCTTTCATGCCAAAATGAGACTTTTTCAGGGACAACTATGTTAACATCTTTCGAGAAACCTGTGCATGTTATAGGCGGGGGCCTGGCGGGTGTGGAGGCGACATGGCAACTTTTGATCAAGGGGATTCCCGTTTGCCTTCATGAGATGCGTCCTCACACCCCCTCGCCCGTTCATCAAGGTGATGGCTTGGCCATGCTTGTCTGCAGCAATTCTTTTAAGTCCGAAAATCCAGAAAATGCCTCCCAGATCCTCAAAAATGAAATGCGTCACATGCAGTCGCTGATTTTGACCGTTGCTGAGACGGTTCGCGTCCCGGCCGGACAGGCATTGGCTGTCGATAGGGATTTGCTCAGCAAAAAGATTACGCAAATTCTCGTCCAGCACCCTCTTTGTCACATTGAGCGGGGGGAAGTTTGTTCGCTGGATGACCTGCCCTCTGATGTCGATAAGGTCGTGGCGACAGGGCCCATGACCTCTCCTCCGCTGATGCAATCTTTAGAGAAGCTCTGTGGTTTTAAGCGATTGTATTTTTATGATTGTCTGGCGCCCATTGTCTTTGCTGAGTCGATTGACATATCGGTTGTTTTTCGGGCCGATCGCTATGATAAAGGGGCGCCGGGATATCTTAATTGTCCTTTAGACAAAGAGGCCTATTTAAGACTGGTGGCCTCGATTGCCGAGGCGGATCGTGTAGCCGAAAAACCTTACGAAAAAATGGAGCTTTTTGAGGGATGCCTTCCCATCGAGGAGATGGTGAGACGGGGTGAAAAGACACTGGCCTTTGGGCCCATGAAACCTGTGGGTCTTAGGGACCCTCGATCAGGAAAGAGGCCCTATGCCGTTGTTCAATTGCGCCAGGAGGATCAATACGGGGGTTTATATAGTATGGTGGGGTGTCAGACCCGCATGAAGGTCAAGGATCAGAAGAGGGTCTTTTCGATGATACCGGGATTGGAAAATGCGGAGTTTGCCCGTTATGGCTCCATGCACCGCAATGCCTATATCCGATCACCGGTCCTTCTCAATGAGGATTTCTCCCTCAAAAAGGATCCCCATGTTTATTTTGCGGGACAGATTACAGGGGTTGAGGGGTATATGGAGTCGGCCTCCATGGGGCTTTGGGTGGGCTGGAATATTGCCAGGAGGCGCGAAGGAAGATCCCGATCTATTCCTCCGGCGACAACGGCCATGGGGGCCCTGATTCGCCACGTGACCCATTCGACAGGGAAGTCGTTTGAACCCATGAATATCAATTGGGGACTTATTGCAGGACCTCTGAGTCCTTTACCCAAAGATCGCCGTGATGCCTCTCTTGAAAGCCTTTCTCATTTTCTTCAGTGGCTTGAAAAAGATTGATTATGCTTATGGTTTTCGCTACTAATGGGGGCCATGGAAAATTGGGTGGGGCATTTTGGAGAGTGGTTAAGGCATGAGAAAAGGGCCTCATCGCATACGGTGTCTAATTATTTGAGGGATTTGGGTCAATTCCAGATTTTTCTTGCTCAAAGACATCCCGAATGTATCCAGCAGGGTTTTTTGTCTCCCAAGAAGATAGAGGTCCTTCATATCCGCAATTATCTTGTCGAGGCCTTGAAGGCATGCAAGGCGGTATCCGTTGCCCGAAAATTGGCCTCCCTGCGTTCATTTTTTCGCTTCTTGATGCGACAAGGGTTTTTAGAAACGAATCCTGCCAAAGAGATTAGGGGTCCCAAATTACCCAAACAACTCCCGCATTTTTTGTCCGTCGATGAGGTTTTTCGTCTCCTTGAGACGCCGGATCGAATGCAGTGGAGGGGGTGTCGCGATGGGGCTATTTTAGAGGTCTTGTATAGTTCGGGTCTTCGCGTCAGCGAATTGATTCATCTGGATCGCGAACATATCAATTTGAAAGAAGGCTGGGTCCGAGTGGTCGGGAAGGGGAACAAGGAGAGACTTGTTCCCCTGGGTCAAAAAGCCGTTTCGGCGCTCAAGATGTGGTTGTCCGATCAACGGCGGCTGGGGGAGGAGGTCTTTGTCAATGAAAGAGGGAGGAGATTGACGGTGAGGACCATTGAAAGGGTGGTTCAGAAGTATGTCATCCAATGTGGGATCATGAAGACGGTGACCCCTCATACTTTAAGACATTCTTTTGCCACCCATTTGTTGGAGGGGGGGGCCGATTTGCGGGGGATTCAGGAGCTCTTGGGTCATTCGAGTCTGTCCACCACACAAAAATATACGCATGTGACGATGGATCAAATTATGAAGGAGTATGACAAGGCCCATCCAAAGGCCTGACAGGACGTTGAGAAAGGGGCGGTCTATGAAATCTAAAATCAGGTCAACGACGATTATCGCTGTTCTCCGCGAAGGCCGATTGGCCTTTGCCGGTGACGGTCAAGTGACCTTGGGAAATGCCGTCATTAAGAGCAAGGCCATCAAGATTCGCACGATGTATCAGGACAAGATCATTGCCGGGTTTGCAGGATCAACGGCGGACGCCTTTACCCTCTTTGAAAAGTTTGAGGTCAAGCTGGAGGAGTATGGCGGCAATATTGTTCGGGCGGCGGTGGAACTGGCCAAGGAGTGGCGGACCGACAAGATACTCAGGCGATTGGAGGCCCTGTTGCTGGTGGGGGACAAGGCCAAGATCCTGACCATTTCTGGCAACGGGGATGTCATTGAGACAGACGATGGTATTGCGGCTATTGGTTCAGGGGCGAGTTATGCCCTGGCGGCGGCACGGGCCTTAAAGGAACATTCAAAATTATCGGCTAAGGAGATGGTAGAGGTTTCTCTCAAGATAGCGGCCGATATTTGTATTTATACGAATGATCATATTGTTGTTAAGGAATTGTAGAAAGGAAGACGAATGACATTGTTGAATCCCATGACTCCACGAGAGATTGTTTCTGAATTAGATAAATATATTATTGGTCAATCAAAGGCCAAGAGGGCCGTTTCTATAGCCCTGAGAAACCGTTGGCGACGCCAACAGGTCGATAAAAGTCTCCGGGATGAGATTGCCCCAAAAAATATTATTATGATTGGGCCCACAGGGGTCGGGAAGACAGAGATTGCGAGGCGATTGGCACGTCTTGCCAATGCCCCTTTTATCAAGGTTGAGGCCTCAAAATTTACTGAAGTCGGTTATGTGGGCAAGGATGTCGAAAGCATGATCCGTGAATTGATGGATTATGGGGTCAAAATAGTGCGCGAGGAAGAGCAGGCCCGGGTTCAGGTCAGGGCTCAGGAACTGGCTGAGGAGCGCTTGCTGGACATTTTATTACCTCCCCTGCCTAAGAAACGTCCGGGGAGTGTTGTGAGTGGTGAGGAGGCGGTCAAGGGCGAAAAAGAAGAGCAAGATAACGCCCGCGAAAAGATGCGGGAGCTTTTAAGGGGAGGACGGCTTGATGACCGTGTTGTCGAATTGGACTTGACCTCCCAGCCGACTCATATGATTGAGGTGATTTCGGCAGGAGGGTTGGAAGACTTGGGTATGAATTTGAGGGAAATGCTCGGGAGTATGATGCCCAAATCCAAAAAGAGGCGAAAAATAAAGGTATCAGAGGCCCGAGTGATCTTGATTCAGGATGAGGCCTCCCGACTCATCGACATGGATGAGGTCATCAAGAAGGCCATCGAACTGGTAGAACAAAATGGCATCATATTTTTGGATGAAGTTGACAAGATTGCGGGACGGGAGGGGGGACATGGGCCGGAGGTTTCACGGGAGGGGGTTCAAAGAGATCTCCTTCCGATCGTTGAAGGTTCCAATGTCAATACCAAGTACGGGATCGTGAAAACAGATCATATATTGTTCATTGCGGCGGGGGCTTTTCATGTGTCAAAACCCTCCGATCTTATCCCGGAGTTTCAGGGGCGTTTTCCTATTCGGGTGGAACTCGATTCTCTCACGAAAGACGATTTCTTGAGGATCCTCCTAGAACCCAAGAATTCATTAGTAAAGCAATGTAAGGCCCTGTTGAAAACCGAGGGACTGACCGTTGAATTTTCTAAGGATGCCGTGTTGGAAATGTGTGAATTTGCGGCACTGGTCAATTCTCAGACAGAAAATATTGGGGCGAGACGTCTTCATACCATTATGGAGCGCGTTTTAGATGAGATCTCTTTTGAGGCCCCGGAAAGGTCGTGTAAAGAGATATTGGTGGATGGGAAATATGTCAGGGAGAGGCTTAGGGATATTGTTAAAGACAAGGATTTGAGTCGATATATACTGTAGAAAACCCTTCTGATTTTTTTCAATGGTCAGAAGGGATGTTTTAAGATATTAACAGGACCGGCTGTGAGTACTGAAGGATAATCTATGGAAAAGGCGATTTTAAAGGCCTCTGTTTTGATGGAGGCCCTTCCCTATATTCGGAAGTTTTACGGAAAGACCATTGTGGTCAAGTATGGGGGGAGCGCCATGGTGGATGAGACCCTGAAGGAGAGTTTTACCCAAGATATTACCTTGATGAAGTATATTGGTCTTAATCCTGTGATTGTTCATGGAGGGGGGCCGCAGATTGGTGAGGTCTTGGCCAAGATGGGAATCGAGTCCAAATTTCATAACGGGATGCGCATCACTGATGAAGCCACCATGGATGTTGTCGAAATGGTCCTTGTGGGTAAAATCAACAAAGAGATTGTCAGTTTTATCAATAGGCATGGGGGCAAGGCCGTCGGGGTCTCGGGGAAGGACGGGGGGCTGATTCAGGCGGAGAGACTGCCTCCAGAAAAAATAAAAGTCGCCAAAAGGGCCCCTGAAATTATCGATTTGGGACGTGTGGGACGTGTCAGTGCCATCAATCCTCAGGTCATTGAGACCCTGTCTCAGCAGAATTTTATCCCCATTGTGGCCCCTGTGGGTGTTTCGGAGGAGGGGGAGACACTCAATATCAATGCCGACTATGTGGCCGGTGCCATTGCCAAGGCCCTCGTCGCCGAAAAACTGGTCTTGTTGACGGATGTTGAGGGAGTCAAAGGTCAGGAAGAAAAAGTGATCTCAAAACTAAACGATCAAGAGGCCGAGAAGATGATCAAGAATGGTGTTGTCTCGGGGGGCATGATTCCCAAGGTGAAATGTGCACTGGAGGCCATTCGATCGGGAGTGAAGACAGCTCATATTATTGATGGGAGGGTCCAGCATGCGGTCCTTCTTGAAATATTTACGGATGAGGGCGTGGGGACCGTCATCAGTCACTCATGAAATCATCAACACAAGACATTATTGATTGCACCCATCAATGTGTCATGAATACATACGCCAGACTCCCCGTGGTTCTTGAAAAGGGAAAGGGGGCGTATGTATGGGATGTGGACGGAAAGAGGTATCTTGATTTCTTTTCCGGTCTTGCCGTTAATAATCTGGGTCATCAACACCCCCGTGTCAACTACGCCTTGGCGAGGCAGATCCAAAAACTGACTCATGTCAGCAATCTTTTTTATACGGCACCCCAAGCTCATCTGGCCCAATTGCTGGTAAGGTCTTCTTTTGCCGATAAAGTGTTTTTTTGCAACAGTGGGGCGGAGGCCAACGAGGGGGCCGTCAAGCTGGCTCGATTGTATTCCAAAAAGAATTTTGGCGACAATCGCTATGAGATTATAACGATGATCAATTCATTTCATGGCCGGACCCTAGGCATGATTTCGGCCTCCGGCCAAGAAAGGCTTCGAAAGGGATTTGAGCCCGTCATGCCGGGGTTTGTCTATGCCCCTTTCGGAGATATTGAGGGGATCAAAAAGGCGATGACGGCGAGGACATGCGCTATCATGCTTGAGCCTATTCAGGGAGAGGGTGGAGTTCGGGTGGCCTCGGATGATTTTTTCAAGGAGTTGAGGGATCTCTGTCATGAAAATAAGCTCTTGTTGATTTTTGATGAGGTGCAGACAGGTATGGGTCGTACGGGAAGGCTCTTTGCCTATGAGAATTATGATATCTCACCCGATATTATGACACTGGCCAAGGGTCTTGCCTCGGGTGTTCCTATAGGGGCGGTGTGTGCACGAGATTTTGTTGCCGAGGCCTTTGAGCCCGGTCATCATGCCGCCACATTTGGCGGCAATGCCCTGGCGACCAGCGCCGGAATCGCGACGTTGGAGACCATAAAAGAGGAAAAATTGTTGGAGAATTGCCTTGAAATGAGTCGGTATTTTTTCGAAAAACTGAATTCCCTAAAAAAACAATATCCCCTGATTCAAGAGGTGAGGGGCAAGGGTTTGCTGATTGCCCTGGATTGTGACCGGCCCGTCAAACCTATTTTAAACATGTGCCTTGCCAAGGGTTTGCTTCTGAATGTTGTTCAGGAAAAAGTGCTTCGCATTTTGCCTCCACTTATTGTAAAGAAGAAACACATCGATGAGGCTATAGATATCATGAATCGCGTTTTTCAAGAGGTCGATTAAATAATGAAAAAGGATTTGTTGAGTTTGCTGGATCTCAGTCATGAGGATATTGAAAAAATTCTCTCTCGGGCCGCTTTTTATAAAAAAAACAGGAAAAAGAGAAAAAACGCCACCCTTTTAAAAGGCCAATCGATAGCCCTTATTTTTGAAAAGGCCTCCACACGCACGAAGGTCTCCTTTTCAGTGGCCATCCACCAACTGGGCGGTCATGTTGTCGAGCTTGATGAAAAGGGATCCCAGCTGGGTCGCGGAGAAACCTACATGGATACCGCAAGAGTCCTTGCCGGGTATGTGGATGCCATTGTCTGTCGTACCTACGCCCAAAATAATCTCGAACAAATGGCCCACAGCGTTTCCATTCCGGTGATTAATGCCTTGTCGGATTTGTACCATCCCTGTCAGGTCTTGGCCGATCTGCTGACTCTTCAAGGTCACAAACGGAATTTCTTGGATCAAAAGGTTGTCTATTTGGGCGATGGCAATAATATGGCCAATACCTGGATCACAGCGGCCATGGTCCTGGGGTTTCCCTTGGTGGTGGCCACTCCCAGGGGATTTGAACCCCCCGCGGCGATCTTAAAACACCTTCATCAGCAGGCCTCCGATTCCATTACCCTCTTGAATGATCCCTATAAGGCCGTACAGGGGGCCGATGTTATTTATACCGATACCTGGTTTAGCATGGGGCAGGAGGTGAGCCGGGAAAAAAAAGAGGCCTTTCAGGGTTTTCAAGTCAACCAAGAATTGTTAAAGAAGGCCAATAAGAATGCCATCGTTTTGCATTGCTTGCCGGCCCATCGTAATGAGGAAATTACCAGTGAGGTCATGGATGGGCCTCAATCCAGGATTTTTGAAGAGGCTGAAAATAGACTTTATGTTCAAAAGGCGATTTTAGAAATCATTTTACTAACGAGAAACAAAGTATAAAAACATTCCTTCACAAAAAACCTTTTGTTTCTCATAGTACTAGCCGACCTTTATTATAGACACTAATGATCGGCTTAGTAAAAAGGTAAGGGGGTTATGAAGAAAAAAGCATTAAAAAATGGAAAAAAGATTGTCTTGGCCTATTCGGGAGGGCTCGACACCTCGGTCATTATCCGATGGCTCATAGAAAATTATCATTGCGAGGTGATTGCCTTTATCGCTGATTTGGGACAGCGGGATGACAATTTGAACGCCGTCAAGAAGAAGGCCCTCAACACAGGCGCGACAAAGGCCATTGTCCGGGATTTAAGAGAGACCTTTGTTCGGGATTATGTCTTTTCCATGCTTCGAGGCAATGCCACATATGAGGGGGGTTATCTCTTGGGCACATCCATCGCGCGTCCCTTGATTGCCAAGGAACAGATTGCCGTGGCAGAGCAGGAAAAGGCCTTAGCCGTTTCTCATGGGGCGACGGGTAAGGGGAATGATCAAGTGCGGTTTGAGTTGGCCTATCATGCCTTGGCCCCTCGGGTGCAGGTGATCGCCCCCTGGCGCGAATGGGATTTTCGATCCCGGTCCGATCTTGTTCGTTATGCGCAAAGACACAATATTCCTGTCCCCGTGACAAAGGCCAAGCCCTACAGCTCGGATGCCAATCTTTTCCATATTAGTTACGAGGGGGGAGTCCTGGAGGATCCGTGGACACCCGCTCCCCGCAATATGTTTCAAATGACGGTGGATCCGGAGAAGGCCCCCCATCGGTCGCAAGAGATTACCCTTGATTATAAGCAGGGGAATCCTGTGGCCCTGAATGGAAAGACCGGCTCTCCTTTTAAGCTTTTGAGCCGTCTGAATAAGATTGCCGGGGCCCATGGGATTGGACGGATCGATTTGGTCGAGAATCGATATGTGGGTATGAAGAGTCGGGGGGTCTATGAGACACCCGGAGGCACGGTATTGCATGTGGCCCATCGTGCCTTAGAGTCGATTACGATGGATCGAGAGGTTATGCATCTTCGGGATACCCTGATCCCCCGGTATGCAGAGATGATTTATTATGGATACTGGTTCTCTCCGGAGCGGAGGCTCCTCCAGTCCTTCATGGATGAATCGCAGAAAAATGTGACGGGACGGGTCAGGCTTAAGCTTTATAAAGGCAATTGTATTGTCATGGGCCGGCGTTCTCCAAAATCCCTTTTTGATGAGGCCATGGCGACCTTTGAAAAAGATACGGTCTATGACCAGCACGATGCCGAGGGTTTTATTCGTCTGAATGCCCTCCGGCTCAAGATTCAGTCCCTCTTGAGAAGGTCCTAGATCCTCTGTAGGGGAAAAACATGACCTGAGTCAGCCGTGGATCCCCTTGACAGTCGAGGCGATGTCGGTTTATCGTCCGGCTCTCTTTTTCAATGTGATGAGGTCATAAGGAGAAAAAATGCAAAAATATCGATTATTTGCACCAGGGCCCACCCCCGTATCCGAGGCGACCTCCTTGGCCATGGCCCAACCCCTGATCCACCATCGCACCCAGGCCTTTGAAAAGGTCCTGGAGGAGGTTCGAGGGGGATTAAAATGGCTCTTCCAGACATCCCAAGAGGTCTTGATCTTCGCCTCTTCGGGTTCGGGGGCCATGGAGGGGGCCATCACAAACCTTTTATCCAAGGGGGATAAGGCTATCGTGGTCAACGGGGGAAAGTTTGGGGAGCGTTGGGGCAAGATCTGTCAGGCCTATGGGGTTTTGGTGGATGAAGTCAAGGTAGAATGGGGTCAGGCCGTCTCTCCTCAGGTGATAGCGGATCGGTTAAAAAAGGGGGGGGGATATAAGGCTGTTTTTTTTCAGGCCTCGGAGAGTTCTACGGGGGTTTATCATCCGGTTAAAGAGATTGCGGCCCTGACTCGGGGACATCCTGAGACCCTTTGCGTTGTGGATGCCATCTCGGCCCTAGGGGCCATGAACCTCCCCATGGATGAGTGGGGGGTCGATGTCTTGGTAGGGGGGTCACAAAAGGCCTTTGGGCTCCCTCCGGGATTGGCCTTTGCAGCCTTAAGTGTTAAGGCCTGGGGCCATGCTGAAAAAGGCACTCTACCCCGTTTTTATTTTGATTTTAAAAAAGAGAATAAATCGCTGCAAAAAAATCAAACGGCCTATACCCCTGCCGTGAGTTTGCTGATAGGGCTTGCGGAGGTCCTGCGTCGATTTCGGGAAGAGGGCCTGGAAAACCTTTTCAATCGCCATGCCCGTCTTGCAAAGGCGATGCGGGCTGCCATGCAGGCCCTGGGTTTGAAATTGTATGCGGAAAAATCACCGGTGAATTCCCTGACGGCCGTGATGACTCCGGAAGGTGTGGATGGGCAAAAGGTTTATAAAACGCTTTCCGAAAAATATAATATGACGATTGCAGGGGGGCAGGATCAGGCCAAGGGCAAGATTTTTCGTATAGCCCATTTGGGGTATTTTGACGATTTGGATGTTGTTTTGGCCGTGGCGGCCGTGGAATGGGCCCTGGCAGATCAGGGTTACAGGGTTGAGTTTGGAAAGGGTGTGGCGGCGGCGATGGAGGTATTAAGGTCATGAGGGTTCTTGTCAGTGATAAGCTTTCCGAAAGGGGCATGAAAATCCTTCAGGAGGGAAAGGGGATTTCAGTCGATGCGAAAACGGGATTGAAGCCGGAAGAGCTCATTAAGATTATCGGCGATTATGATGCCTTGGTGATACGGAGCAACACGAAGGTGACCCCTGAGATTGTGGAAGCGGCCACTCATCTCAAGGTCATCGGGCGGGCCGGGATTGGCGTGGACAATGTCGATCTTCCTTCGGCCTCCAAGAAGGGGATTGTGGTGATGAATACGCCCACGGGAAATGCCGTGACGACGGCGGAGCATGCGATTGCCATGATGTTTGCCGTCTCGCGCAAAATTCCCCAGGCAACGGCCTCTCTTAAGGCGGGGAAGTGGGAAAAGAATCAGTTTACGGGTCGGGAACTGACAGGGAAGATCTTGGGGATCATTGGCGCGGGAAATATCGGAAAGATTGTCGCCAATCGTGCCTTGGGTCTCAAGATGCAGGTGATGGCCTTTGATCCCTTCCTCTCCAAAGAAGTGGCCGAAAAGATTGGGATCCAATCTGTGGGCCTTGATGAACTGGTCCAACGTTCTGATTATATCACCATTCACACACCCCTCAATGATAAGACTCGTGATTTGGTCAATGCGGCACTTTTCAAAAAAATGAAAAAAGGTGTCTTTGTCATCAATTGTGCCCGTGGGGGGATTGTCAACGAAAAGGATTTAGAGGAGGCGATACGATCGGGCATCGTAGCGGGTGCTGCTTTAGACGTCTTTGTCAAGGAACCGCCTCCCGCCGATCATCCCCTCTTGCAGTTGGATCAAGTCGTTGTGACCCCCCATTTGGGGGCGGCCACGGGCGAGGCTCAAGAAAATGTGGCGACAGAGATTGCGGCTCAAATCGTTGATTTTTTGGTCAATGGAACCATTACCAATGCTGTCAATGTTCCGAGCGTGAGCGGGGAAATGTTAAAGGTGATGCAGCCCTACATTTCATTGGCAGAAAAGCTGGGGGGCTTACAGGGACAATTGACGGATCGACTGCCACAGGAACTGACCATCGAATATCGGGGGGATGTCACCCGATTTGACGGGCAGCCCTTGACGGCCGCCCTCCTGAAGGGATTTTTGTCCGCGATGATTGGCGACACCAATACAACGGTCAATTACGTCAATGCCCCCTATATTGCCAAGGATCGAGGACTTAAAATAGTCGAATCCAAGGTCAGTGAACATCAGGATTTTTCTAGTTTGATCACTCTGACTGTCAAAAGTGATCGGGAACAGTCCGTGGTCTCAGGGACGATTTTTGGGAAAACCAATCCTCGTATTGTTCAATGGAATGAATTTTATTTGGAGGCCAGTCCGGAAGGGCAGATCTTGGTGATTTACAATGAGGACGTTCCCGGCGTTATTGGGATGATCGGGACCTATCTTGGAGAGAAAAAGATCAACATATCCCGAATGCAATTAGGCCTGGGGGCGAAGGCCAAAAAGGCGGTGGGTTTTTTTAATGTTGAAGGCGGTGTGACGCCTGAAATTGTGGCAGGTCTTAAAAAATTGAAACATATCATCTCTGTTCATCATGTTTCTTTATAAAGAGGATTAAATATCGATATGACTAATGTTGTTGTCGTTGGGGCTCAATGGGGTGATGAAGGCAAGGGGAAGATTGTCGATTATTATACCCAAAAGGCCGACATTGTTTGTCGTTTTCAGGGCGGCAATAATGCGGGGCATACCCTCGTTGTCAATGGTCAAAAAACGGTTCTTCATCATATTCCCTCAGGTGTCTTTCACCGCCGTGTTCAGGGTGTCGTGGGCAATGGAGTGGTCATCGATCCCGAGGTTTGTGTCCAGGAAATCAATCATCTCAAGCAAATGGGTTATCTAAAGACACAAAGGACTTTAAGTATCAGTTCCCTGGCGCATGTTATTATGCCTTATCATAAGTTGATTGATGAGCTTCGGGAGGAGAGAAAAGGGGCGGACAAGATTGGGACGACCAAAAGGGGTATTGGGCCTTGTTATGAGGACAAGGTCGGTCGTCGGGGCATACGCATGGGGGATCTCATCGATCCTCAGCTGTTTTATAAGCGCCTCAATGAGGTTCTCCCTGAAAAAAATGAATATATTGTCAAGGTCTTGGGGGGTGCTGCCCTTGATTTGGATGAGATGTATCAAAAATATAAGAACAATGCCGCCGTGCTCAAACCTTATGTGACCAATGTCGTTCTGATGCTTCAAGGGGCCCTGCAAAGAAAAAAGAAGATCCTGTTTGAGGGGGCGCAGGGGGCCGCCTTGGATGTGGATCACGGGACCTATCCCTTTGTGACATCCTCCAATACTGTTTCTGGACAGGCCTGTGTAGGGGTGGGTATCGGGCCGACACATATTGATGAGGTCATAGGGGTCACAAAGGCTTATACTACAAGGGTTGGAGGGGGCCCCTTTCCGACAGAGCTCCAGGACAAGGTTGGGGAACACTTGAGGGAGGAGGGGCATGAATATGGGGCCACGACGGGCCGTCCCAGGCGTTGTGGTTGGTTGGATATCCTGCAGCTCAGACAAGCCATTGCCATTAATGGATTGACCTCCCTTGCGATGACGAAATTAGATGTATTCTCAGGCCTGGAAAATGTAAAGGTGTGCACCTCCTATCGCTACAGGGGCCGGGTGTTAAAGGAGTTTCCCGAAAACATTGAGATCTTGAGTCAGTGCGAACCTGTTTATCAAACTATGAAGGGTTGGAGGGTGGATATCTCCGATGTTCGTAAGAAGGCTCAATTGCCTAGCAGTGCCCAAAATTTTATTAAAAAGGTAGAGATGCTCCTTAAAGTTCCCATTGCCCTGGTTTCTGTAGGCCCCGCCAGAGACCAAAATATCATTTTTAAGAACATTTTCTAAATCTGTGGATAAATCGAAAACTCAATGAACTTATTCGGGAAATTTCTATTGTCTATCCTGAGATTTTCGAAAGTTTGTAATATCATCCTATTTTTTTTAAAGACGTCTGGATTTCATTTTTAAAGGCTTTCCCGTCATGACGCGTTGCCAGGCCTTGAACGGTCTGATTTAAAAAAAAGTGAATAAATCCCGTGAATTCCTGTTGGCGGGTAGGATGAGAATGTGTACAATACTTCATCATGGGGATGAAAAAAAAGACTGCATGGACTGATGTGTTGAGATCCAATTCCAGCCCGTCTTTTTCCCCCGCCAAGCGTTCCTGGATTGAAAATCAATCCATCATTCAATACTGGATCATGTCGCAATACCGTGAGTTTATAAAATCCCTAGAGGAGTATGAAGCGACAAAATCCAACCATGATTTTTTGAAGGCAAAAATGATTTTAAAAAAGACTCGTTACTATGTGCAGTCGCTTATCAATTCCGAACTTTATCAGTTTGAGGGCTTGCTCGGATCATTGCAGGCCATTGAAGACAAGATGGACAAGAAGAATTATATCCATTATCTGACTCAGGGCCAAACTTCCCTGGGGCAGGGTTTGCCCTTTCCGGTGGTGATAGATCTTCAGAGGCGTCGAGCCGCTGTTCACCACTAGTGATCCTCGCAAAATACCGTAACATCTCCTGCGTTGCCCACCTCGACCGCTCCCTGCGGCGTATCATTAAATACGCCTCGGTCGGGTCTCGGTTGGCGCCTTGGATCTGTTACGGTCTTTTGCGAGGATGACAACTAGATAATACTGGATTATAGAGATTATCGACCTGGTTTTGAGACTGCTGGAAGGTGGGGGGGTTAATGGGCCGAGTGGCCTATCATCTCGGGGATCCCTACAAATCGGGACATCTGATCAAAGACAAAACCCATAAATCGCTTTTTGTCGCTCTCCGGCATGTAGCGAATGATGGCTCCAGTTTCGTAACAGGTCTCGGATATTTTGCTTTGCCAGATCACTTCGGCATTGGCATTGATGGATTGAGTGCCATCACCCACATAGATTTCGAGCTCTAATTGAGATCCGTTTTCCAGGCTTGTGGGGGTCATCATCCGCAGGCCTCCGGCGCTGATATCACTGCTCCAGGCCTCATTTTGTTCTTTGAATTCGGTGTTGGAATTAAGGATGGCATAACTGACGGAAAGGGCTATGTCGAGACGGGCATAGCGACGACGCTCCTGAGGCCTGAAATCCATATGACACTCCCTTATGAGTTGAGCCATATTGAAACTTTTTTAATCCGTCAAGTGATTATCGAAAAATCTTCTCACTCTACAAGGACCGCCTTGTTCTTCCTCACGGCTTGTGCTATAAATAGCCGATAATTTTAGGGATTATTTTGTAGGGGATGGCTTCAGTGGAGATTTTAATCCAAATTTTAGAAAGAAGGAGGAGGTTGGATATGAAGAAATGGATTTTACCTTTGGCCCTTATTTTGCTGATCGGCATCAGCTTTGATAGTGAGGCCAGAAGGGGGAAGGGTGCGAAGAAGGCGGAGGCAGAGGTTTCAGATGTCGCAGAGACGACAGAGGGTGGTGAGGCCTCAGAGGAATCGGGGGCAACGGAGGCGTCTCCAGAGGTTTCCAAGACCTCAAAAAAGTCGGAGGCCACAAAGGCGTCCAAGAGTGACAAGGAAAAAACAAATGTGACCCCCGATGGTTCTGTGACTGTTGAGGAGGTGTCGGAAAAAGCGTCAGAAGATTCGGAAGATGTGGTGAAAGAGGCGATGGGCCAGCAGAGGCATACAAAGTGGGAGTATCTGGCGGTTGATTTGAAATCCCCTGAAAAAGACAAGTATCGCCGAAAATGGGATATCCTGGGACGAGATGGATGGGAACTTGCCGGGAGCAGTATGAAGGCAGGGGACACGGATGTTTATATCTTTAAGAGACCTGTGCTGGATGATTAGAAGACGTCCTTGAAAGGTTTGTATGCTCAATTGGATATGGCTGGTTCTTGTCTTGGGATCTGTCATTGTGGCGGCCTTTACTGGAAGAATGGAGGACCTGACCCAGACCTCGATGGAGTCCGCGAAAGAGGCCGTTCTTTTGTCCATTGGTTTGATTGGTGTCATGGCCTTTTGGTTGGGTTTGATGCGTGTGGCCCAGGACGGGGGATTGTTGCAGGTTGTTTCTCGCGGGGTTCGACCTGTCATGCGCCGTCTCTTCCCTGAGATTCCCGAAGATCATCCCTCTATGAGCATGATGATCATGAATATTGCCTCCAATATGTTGGGTTTGGGCAATGCGGCGACGCCCTTTGGGCTGAAGGCCATGATGGAGCTCAATCGCCTCAACCCCGCCCCGGGTGTGGCCACAAACGCCATGTGTCTTTTTCTGGCTATTAATACGAGTAATGTGGCCTTGTTCCCCTTGGGAGCCATGGCGATGAGGGCCTCTGCCGGTTCTCTGGATGTGGGGGGTATTATGGTGCCCACTTTTTTGGCGACTTCTTTGTCGACGGTGGTGGCCATTGTTTCTGTCAAGTTTCTTGAAAGACTCCCTCGTTATAAAGCCCCTTCCTTTTCAGGGCCTGTTGTTTCGGAAGAGGTCTCTCGCACGGATCTGTCTCAGGAAACCCCCGCTCCTTCTGAGCTCGTTTCTATTCCCCGGTGGGTCAAGATCATGGTGAGTGGTGTGACCGTGGGGGGGATTTTTTCGGGATTTGTTTATTATGTGATCCATAGTCCCCTGGATTTTTGGGATTTGGCTCGAGACTTTTCCTCTCATTGGTTGATTCCCTTACTCATCGTCAGTTTGGTTCTTTATGGTTTTCTCAAAGGGGTCAAGATCTATGAATCCCTCGTTGAAGGGGCCAAGGAGGGATTTTCGGTAGCGATGCGTATCATTCCCTATTTGGTGGCGATCTTGGTGGCTGTGGGCCTATTTCGGGCCTCTGGGGCCCTGGATTTTTTGGTAACCCTCTTGACCCCCTTAACCTCTTTCATAGGGATGCCGGCGGAGACCCTTCCCATGGCCTTATTGAGGCCCCTCTCTGGTTCGGGGGCCTTTGCTGTCATGACGGAGACCATGAAGATTTATGGTCCGGATTCTCTCATTGGCTATATAGTTTCGACCATACAGGGGAGTACTGAAACAACTTTTTATATCTTGGCCGTCTATTGTGGTGCTATTTCGGTCAAAAATGTACGCCATGCCCTGCCAGCATGTCTTATGGCGGATCTTGCCGGGATCCTTGCCGCCGTCTGGCTTTGCCGCCTGTTTTTTCTTTAAAAAGGCTGTTAAAGAACATTGGACCTCTTCTCTCTCGCTTTTTGCACAAACCCTCCTCGGCCGGGTTTGTGCAAGCTATGGCCCTCAAAGGCATTGAGGCCGTGAGGTGTTTGAGGGCCATAAAGCCGCCCTTCGCCCCTCTGGGGCTTCAGGATCTCAAGCCTCTGGCTTGAGGCTCAAGAAAAGAGGCCCAATGTTCTTTCAAGAGATGTATGGAGAAGGGGGGCCATGAAGGTGTCTAGAATGTGTTTGTGAGGGCTGTAAAATGGGCGGCTTCTTTAAAACGGCCCCGTTTTTGGTAGCCCCGGATCAAAATGGCCGAGCGGCGCTTGATGTCCCCGATGACACACCTTCTTTGAGGTTCGGTGAGGAGGGGGTCCTTGAGGATCTTTAAAAGGGCCTGGATGCGGTAGGAATCCAGGGAATGTTGTGATGAAAGCTGGTCAGCGTGTCCCCCCCGTTTGATGGTCAGGGGCTTATTGAGGGTCATGATGGGATATCTCAAGGCCGCCCGGAGCCAAAGGTCATAGTCTTCACAGGCCGGAAGGGTTTCGTCAAAAAGACCGATATCGTCGAAGACCCATCTATGTATCATGACAGCTGATGGGGAGACACAACACAGGGGGAGGCAATCTTCAAAAATCCATCCTGATTGTTTTTGGTGTTTTTTACGGGCATTGACACGGAGGCCACGGCGGATCCAGATCTCTTCGGTCTGGAGGATCCTGCTTTCTGGATGGGTCAGGATATAGTCCCATTGATTTTTGAGTTTATCGGGGAGCCAAAGATCGTCCGAGTCCAGAAAGGCGATCCAATCCCCTTTGGCGTGATGCAAGCCCCGGTTTCTTGCGGCACTGACCCCCTGACGATTCTGATGGAGATAGTGGATTTGAGGAAAATTATTTTGACAAAGCCGTGCCGTGTCGTCCGTCGAGCCGTCGTCGACGACGATCGTTTCCAAGGGTTGGAGGTCTTGCTGACGGACGGAGAGGAGGGCCTCTTGAAGAAAGGAGGAGCGATTGTGGGTCGGAATGATGACACTAATGGGGGGTGACGATCTCATCGACAAGGGAGGCTAAAGCAGTTTATATAGCATTTCAACTTTTTATTCGTACGGATAAGTGCGGATAAAAAGTTAGAAATACTTATGGTTGGTCATTATAGACTGTACTCATTGAAAGTTAATAAACCATAATCCGTGGCAATAAGACTTTGTGATTTTATCAGGAGGGTTATATTAAGACCATGATTTTGTATAAAAAAACATTATATTTTAATTGGTTATATAGAGTTCCTAATGAAATCCTTTAAAGTGGCACTCCTGCAAATGCAGGCCACCAAAGATCCCCTCAACAATATGCAGAACCTTCAGAAGGGGGTCCAAAGGGCTGTTAATTTGGGGGCGGATGTGGTCTGTGGTCCCGAGCTTTTTTATATCCTTGGCAATGCCACCCAAATCCGGGATCAAGCCACCCCGATCCCAGGTCCCGTTTCAGATCGGTTGTCAGAAATGGCTCGCAGGAATCATATCTATCTATTTCCTGGGACCTTGCCTGAATTGGCCGAAAATGGGGCCCTCTACAATACCCTTGTGATGTTTGATCCCGAGGGTCATTGGATAGGTCGCTATCGCAAGAGACATCTTTTTTGGGTCGATATCCCCGGTGGCCTCCAGCAGGATGAGAGAAAATTTTTTGATCCTGGGACCGAGGAACCTTCTGTCATTAAGACTCCCCTAGGTAATTTTGGCACCAGTATTTGTTATGATCTAAGATTCTCAGAGCACTATCGGTTTTTGGCTATGGAGGGCGCAGAGATTCACCTCATTTCATCCGCCTTCACAAAAATGACGGGTCAGGCCCATTGGAAGATCCTCTGTCAGGCGCGGGCGATTGAGACCCTGTGTTTTGTCTTGGCCCCGAATCAAACGGGGCATACGAAGCCGGCCCCAGAGATGTATGGTCATAGCCTGATTATTGACCCATGGGGACGGATTCTTCAGGAGGCGGGTGCTGGCGACGAGGTGATCGTGGCCGATCTTGAGGAATCCTCTCTTATGGATGCCAGACGGCGTTTGAAGGGTTCTTTGTCCCGTCGGGATGAGACAAGAAGGGGCTTATAAAAAAATCTACTTGTCAATTAAAAGCCGAAAATGTTAATAAATTGATAGTGGTTAGCTATTTTTTGTAGTTCAAAAGGAGGAAGTAATGGGGAAGAAGTTATATGTCGGTAACCTGCCTTATAGTGTCACAGACGAATCGCTCAACCAGATTTTCTCTGAAGTGGGAGAGGTCGTGTCGGCCAAGGTCATCACTTATAGAGATACGGGTCGTTCCAAGGGCTTCGGCTTTATTGAAATGGCCAGTGACGATCTTGCGTTGCAAGCCATAGAGAAAATGAACGGGACTGAGCTTGAGGGACGTCCCTTGAAGGTCAATGAAGCCAGACCGATGGAATCTCGTCCCCCGCGTGATAGCGGTGGTAGCGATGATAGCGGCGATAGTGGTGATAGTGGCGGCGGTCGCAATAATCGTTGGTAATCCTTTCATCATCAAGGGTCTGAGATCGCCCCAAGGGTCTAGGAAAGAGGGGGGATGTGTGTTTCATTCCTTTAGCTTAGATGATCGACGAGGATTTTTGTCCCTATGATGATCAAGAGGATACCGCCCAGTATCTCGGCCTTGTTCCCCAAAAATCGACCAAACTTTTTTCCCAAGAAGAAACCCACAAGAGAAATAATGAAGGTTACTGCCCCGATGACGAGGATGGGAGACAGGATAGATATATTTAAAAATGAAAAGGTGATTCCTATGGCCAAGGCATCGATGCTTGTGGCAATGGCGAGAACCAATAATGTGGACAGTCTCAATGACACATCCTTTTTTTTGGCAGAGGGACCGTAGAAACCCTCATAGAGCATTTTGAGGCCAATGAGGAATAACAATGTGAAGGCCACCCAATGATCGATGGAGGTGATGTAATTTTTTAGACTCACTCCGGCCAGCCAGCCCATAATGGGCATCATGGCCTGAAAAAATCCAAGAAATAGGGCCAATAGAAGGGCGCTCTTCACGGGAGGTCTCTTGATGGCAAATCCCTCGGAGATGGAGACGGCAAAGGCATCCATGGAAAGTCCTATGGCAATTATGATAATGGTGATGATGTTCATAATTTACTTTTTATTTGCCCCTGGGTTGGAAATTGGGCATGACGGCTATTATGAAGGATCAAACAATAGAAGTCCATATTGATAAACTCGTTTATGGGGGCAAGGGTCTGGCTTTTTGGAAGGGCCAGGCTGTTTTTGTCCCCCTTGTCCTCCCGGGAGAAAGGGTTTTAGTGAGATTGGGGGGACAAAGAAAGGATTATTGGGAGGCGGACCTCCTTGAGATATTGGAACCCTCTCCAGAAAGAGGAGTGCCTCGTTGTCGATATTTTGGGAAGTGTGGGGGATGTCATTGGCAGCATATGGGTTATGCAACCCAGCTTTTCTGGAAACGGGAAATCGTCAAGGAATCTCTGGTTCGCTTGGGAAAATTTGAAAACCCTCATGTCTTCACTATCCTCCCATCACCTCAGATATGGGGATGGCGATCCCGCATCCAGATTCACAGGGATCCAAAAGGGCATGTGGGGTTTTATCGGGAACAGTCCCATGATGTTATCGACATTGATGAGTGTTTGATTGCGGATGCTGCTGTTAATGACGATCTTAGGCAATTTCGATCGGAATCTAAAAATACTCATCAGATGAGTCACAAGGAGACCTGCGAGCTTCGATCCAATCCTTCAGGGTTTTTTTCTCAGGTTAATCCTGCTCAAAATGAAAACCTCAAACAACTCCTTTGGAAATGGGCAGAGTCCTTACCCCATAATCATATTGTAGAGTTGTTTTGTGGTCAGGGAAACTTAAGCAGTGTCTTTGAGAAGAGATGTCGGACACTTGTCGGTGTGGATGTCTCCAGAGAGGCTATTCTGCAGGCAAGAAAATGCTCTCCCCAGTTTGATTTTTATGTGGATGAGGCGGGATCCTTCTACAAAACTTTTCAACCCAAAAATCCCACAGATTTGCTCGTCCTCGATCCTCCTCGAGAAGGGTGTGTCGATCTTGTTGAAGGGGTCGTGATCCATCAGCCCAAAAATATATTTTATATCTCTTGCAACCCCACAACCTTGGCCCGCGATCTAAAACTCTTGAGGGAAAAGGGAGGGTATCAGCTCGTCAGCGTTCAACCTATTGACATGTTTCCCCACAGCTTTCACATTGAGAGCCTCAGCTGGATGAGGCAATCCTTGGGATGAAAAATCACTTTATCTTTAGTTCTTGCTTCACGATTCTCTCGGCAGTGATCCAATCATTGACAGAGTTGCCGGGCCTATTTCCCCTTTGGCGATAAATGTCGTAGGCCTTATTTCGGATCATCTCATTTAGTTTTGCCGGGGTCACATTGGATGTTTTTGCGACCGTATTGACCGGTGTTTTTTTCCTTTCGGCCATAAAAAACCCCCTTTCGCGTTCGTCCTATCACCAATTTTTACTGAAATCAAGATTTGTTAATATCATTCATTTTAAATCATACCCTTGCTAGAAGTCTTGATCCTTGAGTGGATTCGTAGTAGACCTCTCTCGTGAGCGTGGGGTGAAACAATGAGAATATGATGTCCGTCATAAGATTTTCATCACTCATCAATTCCGAATGGATCCTCACCAATGGTCTGGGGGGCTATGCCTTGGGCTTTGGAGACATGATCCCTAAGAGAAAATATAGCAGTTTACTCACGGCCTCCCTCGGGCAAAATCAACGTATCCATATCCTTTCGGCCATCGAGGAAAAGGTCGAAGGTGAAGGGACCTTCTTTTTTTTGGACTCGAATCACTATGCCCATTGTATCCACCCGGATGGTTATCATAATATTGTCCGGTCATGGCTTAGACCCTACCCTTGTGTCTTGTACTCCCTTCCCGGTTGTAAGGATTATATTATCTTTAAAGAGATTTTTCTTCTCAAGGGACACAATGCCGTGGTCGTCAAATATTCCAATCTCGGGCATAAGCCCCTGAGACTGACCTTGCGTCCCAAATTTACCCTCCGTGACCATCACCATGTCAATCCGCCGGGGACATGGGATCGTCTCTCCCCCCTGCAGAAGGAGATCCGTGGTTCCTCTTTTCACTTGAAGAGGCCCGATAATGGCTATCAGGTATTTGGTTTTGCGGAGGGGGCCGAGATATATTCCTCAGACCTTATTTACAGGGGCGTCTACTATCCCCTTGAGGCCATTCGGGGTTATGAGGCCGTCGAGGACCAGGCAGTGCCTGTTACTTTGATATTTTCCTTGTCTCCTGAAACCAGTGCCTCTGTCATTTTTTCTACAGAATCTCTTGGAGATCCAAAAAAGAGCGCTATAGAAGGGGAAAAATTTTACAAACAACTTCCCCTTCCGGTGAACCATCCGGATCGTGTCCCTCGGGAGGTCCTCCTGGAGGGGACCCCTGAGGATTTGCGGCTCTTTGATGAAAAATCCTACAGGAAGATCCTGGAATTTGCCGCCCGTGATTTTATCCTGAATGATGAGGATATCATAGCGGGATATCCCTGGTTTGGGAGCTGGGGGCGCGATACCCTTATTTCTCTGAGTGCCTTCAAGTATCTCTCGGGAGGGGGGGAGTTGGCCCTTAAGATTCTTCACAAGTACGGGTGTTGTCTCAAAGAAGGTCTGTTGCCCAATACCTTTGGCGAGGGAGGGATTGGATTAAATTACGACAGTATCGATGCCCCCCTCTGGTTTGTTGTGAGGGGCTATCAGTTTGCCCCGAGGGATGAGGAGCTCCTCGCGGCCTCCACCCAAATCATTCTCAATTATCTCTACGGAAAGAATCATCCCTTTGTGGTGGCCGAGGATGGATTGATTCAAATACATCCGGGGGATCATGCCCTGACCTGGATGGATGCCAAGGTCTATGGGGTCCCTGTGACACCACGGCACGGTAAGCCCATTGAGATCAATGCCTTGTGGTATAATGCCCTTTGTTCCCTGAGGGAGAGGATCAAGGGGGTGGGGGCGTGTGAAATGAAGACGGACTCCTTTTCGTGTTCGCTTGAAGTCTTAGAAGGTCTCATCAAAAAGGTTTCTCATTCCCTCCAAAAGTTTGTAGGGGATCGTTATCTTGCGGACCGGCTTGAAGAAGGGGATGTCCCCCTATGGGAGGTTCGGCCGAATAGTGTGATCGCCCTTTCCCTTCCCTTTGACTTTGTGGACAAGGCCGTCATGAAGCGTGTCTGGATGACGGCTCGTGAAGAACTCCTGGCGCCTCGAGGGCTCCGCAGCCTCCATCCGGCGCATCCGGCCTTCAAACAAAGGTATGTGGGTAACCCCCTGCAACGGGATCTGGCCTATCATCAAGGAACTGTTTGGACCTATCTCCTCTTGCCGTTGGCCCTCTTGACCTGGAAGGTGCTTCGTCATGAGAGGTCCATCCAAGATATCCACCGGGAGATTTCCGGGTATTTATGGGTCTTTCGGAACGGGTTCATGAAGGGAAATATGGCCTCTGTCGCTGAAATAGGGGATGGGGTCGGGGGGCCATCTCCCAAGGGATGTCCGGCGCAGGCCTGGAGCGTCTTTGCCCTGTTTGAGATAGAAAATTTTTTGGAAAGAGAGATGTCATGAAAGTTCTTCTCCTGACATGGGAGTTTCCTCCCTTTATTTCAGGTGGTATGGGGATGGCGTGTTATGGCCTCATCAAGGCGCTCCTCTCCATGGGTGTGGAGGTCGATCTTGTTCTTCCGACGACAGAAGATGTTTATTTTCCATTGAGAAGTGTTGGCGATACCGAGACGCTTCCGATGGATTATCTGGACCCGACACAAAAAAACAAACCACTTCCCTCCCGTGAGCTGGCCTTGGTTGAGAGATTGAGGCTCGTGGGCCTTCCTGTTTTTCCCGACTCCTATGCCACCCCGGCCTTGAGACAGGGTTTTGATAAAACCATGGAAGAGGTGATCCGCTCCCTGCAGAGGGGATTGGCGCGAGATCTGGATTCTGTCCGACTCTCCTTGGAGAGCGGGGGAGAAATCTTCAAAAAGTCTCAGGTCTTTGCCGGTCGTCTCGCCC
This sequence comes from Deltaproteobacteria bacterium RIFCSPLOWO2_02_FULL_50_16, assembly GCA_001798715.1. GTDB lineage: Bacteria > UBA10199 > UBA10199 > 2-02-FULL-50-16 > 2-02-FULL-50-16 > 2-02-FULL-50-16. The sequence continues at coordinate 81,496 of MGSF01000045.1, forward strand.
AATATGCAAGACGTCTGCAGTGTGATGTGATTCATGTGCATGATTGGCTGACCTATCCTGCAGGGATCCTGCTCAAGGTTTTGATGGGGAGGCCTCTCGTGGCCCATATGCATGCCACAGAATTTGATCGGGCCGGCGGCGTCGGGGATGAAAGGATTCACCATATTGAGTATGCCGGCCTGACGGCTGCGGACCGGGTGATAGCCGTCTCTCAATATACGGCCCAGATGATCATTGATCGCTATCGTACGGATCCCGGAAAGATCAGGGTGGTTCATAATGCCTTTTCGATTTCGAAAATGTCTGAAAAAAAACAAAGGATCTTCAAGGAACCCCTCGTTCTTTTTCTCGGCCGCATCACCCTTCAGAAAGGACCCGACTATTTTGTTGAGGTGGCCAAGCGTGTCTTGGCCCATCGATCGGATGTGCGCTTTGTCGTGGCCGGGAGCGGGGACATGTTTTCTAAGATTATAAAAGGGACGGCGGCAAGGCGTCTTAAAGACAGGGTTCTTTTTACCGGATTTCTCAATCGGGATCAGGTAGAGGAAATCCTGACTTCAACGGATATTTTTGTGCTTCCTTCCGTCTCAGAACCCTTTGGGATTGTCCCCCTTGAGGCCATGGCCTATGGGGCGGTGGCCATCATATCAAAGCAGTCCGGTGTTTCAGAGGTCATCCATAATGCCTATCGTGTTGATTTTTGGGATATCGAAAAAACGGCGGAGATTATCCTGGATCTCCTGAAAGACCCAAAGAAGAGGAAAGAGATGGCGCGTTTGGGACAGGAAGAGGTTATGAAAATCGAATGGGACCAAGCGGCAAAAAAGATGATTCAGGTTTATCAACAACTCACATGCTCCACATAGTCTTTTATTTTCAGGTCCACCAACCCTATCGACTGAGACCTTACTCGGTCCTCGATATCGGTCAGAATCTCAATTTTTTTGATGAAGATCTCAACAGGGCTGTCATCAGGAAGGTGGGGGAAAAATGCTATCTCCCTGCCAATCAATTGATCAAGGAGCTGATCGAGAGGTACGAAGGGGCTTTTAAAGTGGCTTATTCGATCACAGGGGTGGTGATAGAGCAATTTCGTGCTTATTATCCAGAAGTGCTCGATTCATTTAAGGAGCTGGCGAGGACGGGGTGTGTCGAGTTTCTTGGGGAAACCTATTATCACTCCTTGGCCTTCCAGTTTGACAAGGCGGAATTTCTGTCTCAGATCCGCATGCATCGCAAATTGATGATGGATGAGTTTGGTTTCCGCCCCGTCGTCTTTAGAAACACGGAGCTTATTTATCAGGATCAGCTGGCGGACAGCCTTGAGGAGGAGGAGGGTTTTCAGGTGATCCTTGCCGAGGGGGCCGAAAAGATCCTCAAATGGAGATCCCCTCTTTATGCCTATCGAACCTACAACCATCGTTTTTTTCTTCTTCTCAAGTATTATAGTTTGGCCGATGATATTGCCTTTCGTTTCTCGAACAGGGCCTGGTCGGAGTTTCCTTTGACGACAGAAAAGTTTATTTATTGGTTGTCTAAACTCTCCTTGGTCGAAAAGGGCCGTCGGAATCTCTTTGTCAATCTTTTTATGGACTATGAGACCTTTGGTGAGCACCAATGGAAAGAGACCGGCATCTTTGAATTTATGCGGCATCTTCCGGAAAAGGTTTTTGATTCTCCTAATCTTTCCTTTGCTTGGCCCTCCGATGTGCCGCAAATGATGGATTATTCCCCCGAGGCGCTTTCCTATCCCCAGCCTGTTTCCTGGGCCGATACGGAGAGAGACCTTTCGGCCTGGTTGGAAAATGATTTGCAATTCAATGCCTGCGAGACTTATTATGAAATACTCTCTGAGATCCAGTCCCGTGGCCGGAGTGATTTGCTTGAAATTGCAAGAAAACTCTCTACATCGGATCATTTTTACTATATGTGTACTAAGTATTTTCAGGATGGTGATGTGCATAAATATTTTTCACCTTATCAGTCACCGGAACAGGCCTATATGTTTTATATGAATGCGCTGGCGGGTCTGCGCGAACGATTGTAGGAAATTTGAGGAGGATTTTATGGACACAAGGCGTTTTTTCATTAAACCGCCTATTCCCAAGAAGATACAACACCTTCAGGAATTGGCCTTCAATGTTTGGTCTTATTGGGATCGTGATGCCCAGAATCTTTTTCACAGGCTTGACCCCGAATTGTTTCGACGGCACAACCGCAATCCCTCGGAGCTTCTCTATCGCCTAAACCCCTCCCGCCTCCAGGCCGTTGCTGAAGACAAGGGCTTTCTTCACGAATTAAAGAAGGTTCATGAGAAATTTACAAACTATATGCATTATGAAGGGCATTACCAACGTATCGGTTCTGAGGTGCCATTTTCCCCGGACGATACGGTGGCCTATGTTTGCATGGAATATGGTCTTCATGAGTCCATTCCTATCTATTCTGGCGGTCTGGCCATCCTTGCCGGTGACCAGCTCAAGGCCGTCTCTGATGCTGGATTTCCCATGGTGAGTTTCGGTCTTTTGTATAATTATGGTTATTTTGCCCAGAAAATAACACCGGATGGCACACAGATCGAGGAGTTCCACAAAAATGCGTGGTATTTGAACTCTCTCACGGAGGTTCGCGATACGCAGGAAGTTCCCGTTGTCATCGAGATCCCCCTTAAAAATGATCGTGTCTTTGCAAAACTGTGGCGAATTCAGGTGGGCAGAGTCCCCCTTTATCTCCTGGATACGAACATTCATCAGAATGCCCCCCAGCATCGCGGGATTACGGACACACTCTATGACTCGGACCGCCGCACTCGGCTCAAACAGGAGCTGGTTTTGGGTCGGGGTGCTGTTTTGGCCCTCCGGGCCCTGGGGATCCAGCCGAAGGTGTATCACTTGAATGAAGGACACACGGCCTTTGTCATCTTAGAAAGGCTTCTCCATCTTACGAGGGAGTGTGGATTGACCCTGGAAGAGGCCAAGGCTGTCGTACGTTTCAGCACTGTTTTTACGACTCATACGCCCGTTATTGAAGGCAATGAGCATTTTGCCGACGATCTTATTAAGGAATACCTGGCCCAGGAGATAGGGGCCCTTCACATGACCCTGGATGAGTTTCTCTCCTTAGGAAAGGTGCGGAAGGAAAAGGAGTTTTGGCTTCCGGCCTTGGCCCTGCGTCATGCGCGTCGGTCCAATGCCGTTTCTAAGCTCCATACTTCTGTGACGAGGACGATGTGGCAAGATCTCTTTTCCACCCTTCATGAAAAAGAATTCCCCATTGGTGATGTGACCAATGGGGTTCATCTTCAGAGTTGGTTGAGCCGGCAATTGAACGAACTTTTTACCAGCTATCTTGGGCCCGATTATTTTCGCGATTCCGACGGAGAGGGGGTATGGCAAAAAATTAATACCATTCCGGACAGCGAAATCTGGAATGCCCACGTTCGCAGGAAAGAACAGGTGATATCATTTATCCGAAAACGCCTGAGCCAGGCCATGATGCAGCGAGGCTATCGAAAGAGTCAGACGAGGGATCTGGAAGAGATCTTAAATCCCAATAATCTCACTATAGGATTTGCGAGGAGATTTGCCCCTTATAAAAGGGCGGATCTCATCTTGAGTGATGAGGAACGATTGGTTTCCATCCTGACGGACAAGGAAAGGCCGGTGCAGTTTGTTTTTGCGGGCAAGGCCCATCCGGCTGATTCTGCAGGGAAGGCCTTGATTAAGAAAATTTTTGACTTTGTAGAAAGACATTCTTTGGAGAATCGCATCGTTTTTATCGAGGACTATGATATTAATGTTGCCCGACACATGGTGCAGGGGGTGGATGTCTGGTTGAATACGCCTCTCAAGCCTCTGGAGGCCAGTGGGACGTCGGGAATGAAGGCTGGCATCAATGGCGTCCTGAATTTGAGCCTTTTGGATGGTTGGTGGCCCGAGGGATACAATGGTGAAAATGGTTGGGCTATTCCTGCGAGTACAAATCTCGCAGATCCCAACTTGGGCCGGAGTATCGAGGCCAATCAGATCTACGACCTCCTTGAGGGTGAAATTACAAAGCTCTTCTATCGCCGGACGGACAATGATTTGCCGCTGGATTGGATTAAGATGATGAAGAGTTCAATCGTCTCCATCTGCGGCAACTTTACGATGCAACAGGTCTTGCACAAATATGTCACGAATTATTATCTGCCGCTTGTTCAGGAGGCGGCGCCTCTCGGTGAAAACAACTATGCCCTCCTCAAATCCGTCAGTCAGCACAAAAAGATCGTTGATTCCGTCTGGTCTACGGTCTACATCAAGGATTATTTTACGAGCATTGATGGAAAGGCGCCTGTTTCGGGGGAGACCGTCAGTGTTGATTGCTATGTTTATCTGGGGGACGTCGATCCCTCTCTGCTGAGAGTGGAGATCTTCTATTGTGGGGGGGAGGAGGAGAATCATTTTAAGACGTTTCCCCTTTCTCTGATCGAGAGGTATCAGGACAAGGTGAGCAAATATTCGGCCAGTTTTACCTTGGAGGGAACGGGACTCCAGGAACTCAGTGTCCGCCTTGTCCCTGAAAATGCCGACTTCAGAAAAATCTATCCCGAATATGTCAAATGGAAGCTTTAATTTGACCTAAAAAAGAATAGTGAAAAATAACATTTTCTTTCGCTTTTGCCCCAAGCCTTTCACTGCCAGGCTTGGGACAGCTAGAAAAATCTAGTGTCTCCAACGCTTTCTTTAAAATATTTGCAGTAGTGCGTCATAAATCTTCTTTAGGCGAGG
>MGSF01000045.1:86279-87240 GCA_001798715.1 Deltaproteobacteria bacterium RIFCSPLOWO2_02_FULL_50_16
AACCGGAGCGTACACGAAAGTACGTGAGGATTGTGGGTGCAGCGGCAACGAAGTAGTCCCTCTTTATGGGGCAACGAAGCATAAAGAGATTTATGACGCACTACACTAGCGAAGATGGCTGATAATTCGGGTGGCAATGTGATCCCAGTCCAGCAAGTGCGCCCTTTTTTGGAGGTCCTGAAACCTTTGTTTTCTTACCCTGTCTGAGGCGGGGAGAAAATTCATGATCTGTGGGGCGTATTTCTGACAAATCTCCGTTTCGATGAGGTCCCGAACCTCCTTGGTGGCCTTCATAAAATCAGATCGAGTTTCGAAGAGGTGCTTGAGTGTCGGGGGGACTTTCGTGAAGTCAATCGACAGAAAATCTTTTTCATGTACGTGTACACACGTCCCTTGAGGGAGAGGGAGGCAGTTTTCAAGGAGCGAGAGACAGCCGCAAACACTGCTGATGACGGGTGTGCCTCCAAAGGGAACCGTCTCGATTTGGGCGATTCCGAAGGGTTCATAGATGGAGAGTCCGAATTCGATATCACTGGCGAGCCTTAAGGAGAGGAGGGAGGTTGTTTCGGGCAACCGCTGTCCGCAGTTTCCATGACTAAAACCAAATTGATTGACGAAAATCCCCTTGATGGCGCGGGAGCGACCGTTGAATAATTCAAGATAGCGATAAATGTCTACCTCTGTTCCAATGAGGTCCGGCCAACCCTCCCGATGGACGACAGGCCAGCCGTAATCCGACTCCATTTTTCCGATATCTTCGGGGGATTTTACGGCGCCGGTCTGTGTAGAAAGCAGGACAAAAAATCCCTTGATCTTTTTCCGGACAAAAAAGTCGTCCAGATGATAAAGGAGACGAATATCCCTCCATATGCCCTTGCTGATGACCAGGCGGGCCACATGGGTCAGGATGGAGTCGGGGCGAAAATTGAAAAGATGGGCACAATAGTCTCTTAAGAGTTGG
>MGSF01000045.1:87329-93653 GCA_001798715.1 Deltaproteobacteria bacterium RIFCSPLOWO2_02_FULL_50_16
TAAATAAAGAAATTCTTCCTTTGTTATATCACTGACGGCAAAAATATAGTCCAGGGAAGAGGCCCTTTTGATCAGTTCATTGCGGGAGTAATGACGATAGGAACCAAATTCGTCCTCGAGGGATACTCCATGGGAACGGTCATTGCGCAGGAGATTATAAAAGGTAAAATCGTGGCCCGGATGCTGTTCCACGACGAGCCTTGCCGTTGATACTTCGTGGGCATAGAAAATGGTGGTATCCTGGAGACGTCTCCCCTCTGTTTTTTCGATCGCAAAGGCTAGCGCCGAGGGCATTCCCATATATTCATGGGCAAAGACGACGGCCCTCTCCTCGCGTCCATAAAGGGCCTCCACGACCTCACGGAGGACGATGCCTATCCGAAGATATTGTTCATAATCCCGGTCTTGTTCGTAGAGGTCGGATTGAATTTCGAAATGTTTCCACAACTTGTATTTGAAGAGTTGGATGGGACCCCTATGCATGTCCCACGGATCGATGGTTAAGATGTCGGTTTGAACTCCTTTCCTTTTCGAGTGAGGGGAGTAAAACTTTTTATGGCCGTAAAGAACGTGAACTCCATATTTTTTTTCGATTTCAGAAAAAGATTGTCTGAAGTCTCCCGTATCCAAATGATCCAGCCCTGAATAGAGGACCTCGCTGTTGGGTCCCAGGCGTTTTGTGACGTCTCCCTCTCTCGTAAAAGAAGGGGCGTAGAGGAGGGTTTGTGGAAAAAAATCGGAATAGTTTTTTGAGAGGACGAGACCGCGAAGCACCGTGCCGATGCCGCCGACTTGTTGAACCGCCTCATGAGTGACATGAACAGCAATGGGCATACATTCTGTATACTTCAACGGACAATGGGGGGCAATAAATATTGTTAATCCTGTGGTGATGAGGTATGATCGGGATGTTGGACACGACAAAGACACTCATTGTGCACGTACCCAATATCCGCTCTGTTGATAAAAATCCGGAGATCTGTGAAGTTCGATATATGGCGATGGGACTCTTTGCCATGGCCTCTCTTCTTGCCAAAAATAATATTCCAGTAAAAATCATCAATCTAGCCACAGAATTAAAAAACGACCCTGATTTTGATTTGATTCGCTATTTGGAGGAAAACCGTTGTCAATTGGTGGCCTTTAGCCTCCAATGGGCTCACCAATTATACCAGACCCTGGAGACGGCGCGTGCCATCAAACAGGCCTTCCCCGATATAAAAGTCCTTCTTGGAGGCATGACGGCAAGTTACTACAGCGTAAAAATTCTTGAGGAATATCCCTTTGTGGATTTTGTCGTAAAAGGGGATGGCGAAAGACCTCTCCTGGAGTTGGTCAAACAACTTTCCTTGAAAAATCCGTGTTTCGAAAAAGTTTCCAATCTTGTTTACCGACATCCGTCCAGGATTCTGGAAAATCCGATTACCTATATTGCCCATGAGGCCGATATGAACCGGCTGAGTTTTTCCGATATGGAATTATTGCATCATTATAAAGGATACCTGGAAGATCTTCCTTTCAATGATAATGGCTTCATTCCCCATGGATTTTTCCCTTTATGCATCGGGAGGGGCTGTCATTTTAATTGCACCTTTTGCGGCGGATCGGCTCGTTCTCAATATCGGATCAGCGGACGAAAAAAATATGTCTATCGCAATCCCGAAAATGTCCTTTACGACATCAAAAAACTTTTGGGTTTTGGCATTGAGAATTTTTATGTCTGTTTTGATCCGGAGCCGAATGGCCCCTATTATTTTCATCTTTTTGAGATCATCAGAAAGGCCCATCTTCACATTTATATGAATTTTGGAGCCTGGGGTCTTCCCACGGAGAAATTTGTGGACGCCTTCAAACAAACCTTTCAAAAAGGGATTTTTGAGATCTCTCCTGAATCAGCGGACGAGCGGATACGGAAAAAAAACAAGGATTCGCGCCTGTTTTACAGCAACAAGCAGCTGGAAAAGGCAATGGGTTCTATTGAGGATGAAAATTACACATGTCATGTTTATTTTGCGCACACACTACCCGGGGATTCCATTGGCAGCATCAAAAAAACAATCCAATATATTGAAAATCTGCAGGGAAAATTTTCGTCAAAGATATATTATCTGACCCTTTCCAGTGATCCCGGGGCCCTCCTTCAGATCTGCCCCGAAAAATATGATGTGGATTACAGGATCAATCACCCCAGGGATTTGTATGAATGGATTCATTTTTATAATCAAACACAGATTTTCGACAATGCCGTCTTTCATTTGCCTCAAAAAATATCCAATGAGGATTTTTTTGTCCAACAGGCCCTTTATCATGTGTGGAGCGTGATTTCTAAAATTTATCCTGGGACCTATTCCATTTTGAAGGAGAAGCTTGGGGTTTCTGAAATTCTCGATATCCTTGAGGGGGATCTCTTGAGACCTCATTATCATCGGGTTTATAAAAATGATTTTGACGGAAACATCACCTTCCTGAGGGATTCTGAAATATTACAGCCCGATCAGTACTCCAATCTCTTGTTGGATCTCTTGAACCGGATTCCAGAATCCTATTTTCATGAACGTCAACTCGTGCAGGATGTGTTGAAATCTAGCGAGGTGCCGCTTATTTTAAGGGGCTCGACCTTCACTCAGGTGGTCGAGGAGGCCTGAAGCAGTTGGTGGATCTCATCGTCTTTTTTCTTCCACAATTCCCGAACCCACGCCTGAAAGGTCTCTTGAAAGTTTGGGTCTTCCAAATAATCACGTCCCACAAACTGTGGGGGGATGGCGATTTCTTTCACCCGAACAGTAATCTTGGGGATTTGTCCCGACATCAAATCCCAAAACCTCTTTTTCCCCTTGTGATAAATGATAATCATGTCGATGATTGAATCGAGCCTGTCCCCCATGGCCCCCAGGACAAAAGCCATGCCACCGGCCTTTGGTTTTAATAAATGTCGGTAGGGGGATTGCTGACGCTTCAGTTTTTCTGGAGTCGAGCGGGATCCCTCCAAAAAATTGAGAATAGAGACAGGCCGGTCTTTAAATTTTTCACAGGCCTTGCGGGTCACCTCAAGGTCTTTGCCTTTGAGTTTAGGACTTTTGGCGACCTGTTCCCGGGTATAACGGTGCATAAAGGGAAAATCCAGGGCCCACCAGGCCAGGCCTAAGAGGGGGAACCAAATCAACTGTTTTTTTAAGAAAAATTTCTGAAAAGGGATGCGGCGATTGAAGGTGTGTTGAATGACGAAGATATCCACCCAGGACTGATGGGAGGGGATGATGAGATAACGCCCCTCCCGCCTCAAGCCTTCAAGTCCCTGAATATCCCATTGTGTCTTTTGGGTGAGCCGAAAGGAGATGTCATTACAGGCAATCCAGGTTTCGGCGATTCCTATTAAGACATGATAACAACCCCGTTGCCACAGGGGGATGGGGATCAGCAGACGCAGAAGGGCTATGGGATAGAGAAGGAGGGTCCAAAAAATGGTATTGAGGGTGACTAAAAGGGTGGAAACAACCCCTAGTAGGGTCTTGGGTAAAAAATGCAACATCAGTCAAGGGGTTTTGGCATAAATCATGATGGAGGGCAAGGAGATCAATCTTTTTCATTGCCTCCAGCGGAGAGGGGTGCTAGAACACCCACTGTTTTTATTCTATTTGCCAAAAGGACCCTGTGCGCATTTTATTGATATCTCCCAGCGATTCTTTTTTTGTCAATTACTCCAGGAGCAAGAAATCGGTTTGTGTAGCCTTGCCGCTCTTGGCGGCCTACACCCCCCGGGAGCACGATGTGATTGTGGCCGACCAGGGGTATGGCGATAATGTTTACCATGAGGGTATCGACCTCGTGGGGATCAGTGCCATGACGGCCCAGGCTTATCAGGGTTATAAGATCGCCAAGTATTACAAAGAGAGGGGTGTCAAGGTCGTGATGGGGGGGATCCATGCCAGTGTCCTGCCCGAAGAGGCGGCGGGGCATGTGGATGCCGTGTGTGTCGGGGAGGCCGATTCTCTTTGGGGGCAGATATTGGAGGATGCGGCGGCCAACAGGCTCAAAAAGATATACAAGTCCCAAGACCTTTTTCCCATGGAGGAGGTGCCGCACCTCCGGTCGGATCTTATCAGGAGAAAGAGGACGAGTTTTAGTCATACTGTTATCCAGGCGTCACGGGGGTGTCCGTATAATTGCGAATTTTGCATCACCTCGGCCATGTTTGGGAGAAAATTCCGCTTCAGACCGGTGGATCATGTGATCGATGAGATTAAGAGGAGTAAGGGCAAGCTCATCTTTTTTGTCGATGATAATATCTTTGGTTCTCCGGCCTATTCTGAGGAGCTCTTCAAAAAACTCCTGCCCTTAAAGCTCCAGTGGTGTGGACAGGCCTCCCTCCATACCCTCACACGTGATCTCGGTTTGTTAAAGTTGGCCAAAAAGTCGGGGGCGCTGGGGTTTTTTATGGGATTGGAATCGGTCAACGAGCTGAGCCGGCAGATCTCCACCTCAGGGGCCAAGCTTGGCACCGCTACGCTCTCCGAGATTTCAAAAAAGATCAGACTTGTATTGGGACATAGAATCCTGGTTCATACCTCCATCATTTTTGGTCTGGATGGGGACGGCCCGATGGTTTTTGAAAAAACGGTCGATTTTTTGAAGACAAACAGTGTTTTTATTTCATCCTTTTGTATCCTGACGCCCTATCCGGGGACGCGGATTTACCAAAGGTTCAAGGAGGAGGGGAGACTCCTGCACGAGGACTGGAGTCGATACTCCAATGAAAATGTCGTTTTTACCCCCAAACTCATGACCCCACAACAGTTGAAGGATGGTTCCGATTGGGCGGGAAGGGCCCTTTATACATGGCCCTCCATCATTAAACGGTCGTTCTCCAACTGGCACCATCCTATTTATTACTCCGTGCTCAATGTCTACACCCGATGGGCCAATCACACCAATCACGGACCCGGATCCATCATCTCAATGAATCGACTCGATAAAGAGGACTGGCTCAAGAGCTGCATGACGGCCAAGGGAGTGAATTAGGGGGCCGTTATTTCAAATGTTTTGAGACCAGCTTGGTCATCTCAAACATATTGACTTGTTTTTTACCGTTGAAGACCTTTTGGAGTTTGTCGTCGGCATTGATGTTGCGGCGGTTTTTCTTGTCCTGAAGCTTGTTGCTTTTGATGTAGGCCCAGAGTTTTTTGACGACTTGGGTTCGCGGGATGGCCTTTGAACCCACAATAGCAGCGAGGGCTGCATCAGGCTGGACTGGTTTCATGAAGGCGGATTGTTTTTTTGCCATAGGTTCCCCCCTGGTGGTTGGCGAGTGGTTTGTTTGAATGATGAATCGCCATTTCACCACGTTCTCCATGAAGAGGCAAGAAAAATTGTGTGTTTCAGAGAGAAATCTCCCCCTTTTTTTTGGGCCAAATGATGGAGGCCGCAATCGAGAGAGTCAAGATGCCGACGACAACCCCCAAGGCCAAAGGGGTCGGCATTTCATAAATACCTTCGGTCAGCATTTTTGCCCCGACAAAGACCAGAATGGCCGAAAGACCGTAGTTGAGATAATGAAACAATTCCAAAAAACCCGAGAGGGCAAAAAAGAGGGCGCGAAGACCTAGTACGGCAAATATATTTGAGGTAAAGACGACCATGCGATCGACGCTGATCCCCAAGACGGCGGGGATGGAGTCGACGGCAAAAATGAGATCCGTCGTTTCCACGACCAAGACAACCATAAATAGAGGGGTAGCCCACAAACGGCCGGCCTTTTTCACAAAGAAACGGTCCCCTTCATAGGTAGGGGTGATGGGCGTAAAGCGCCGAAAAAGTCTCAAGATGGGATTATTTTCCGGTTTTATTTCCTTGTCCCTTTGGAAGGCCATTTTGATGCCCGTAACGATTAAAAAGGCGCCGAAAATATAAATCATCCAGTGGAATTTGTCGATGAGAGCCACCCCTGCAAATATAAAAATACCGCGCATCACCACCACACCCACGATGCCCCAAAACAGGACCTTGTGCTGGTAAGATCGGGGAACGGAAAAGTAATTAAAAATGAGGTGGAAAACAAAGAGATTGTCAACACTCAATGATTCTTCGACAAGATAGGCCGTGAAAAATTCCAGGGCCAACTGGTGCCCTTCCCAGTAGAGGATGAGCGCGTTGAAAACAAAGGCCAGCGCGATCCAGAAAAAACTCCACAGCGCGGCCTTTTTGATGGTTAAGACACTCTCCTTTTTCTGGGCAAATCTCAAATCAAGAACGAGCATGACCGTCACAATCACGAAAAAGGAGATCCAAAGCATTGTCTGGGGGTTCATGGAGTACTCTTAGTATCTT
>MGSF01000045.1:93676-95817 GCA_001798715.1 Deltaproteobacteria bacterium RIFCSPLOWO2_02_FULL_50_16
ATTGGCCTGTGACTCATTGTTTATCGTCTTGACAATGCCAGGCAAAATCAGTAGAAAAAGCACGAATTTTGGCAAGCCTCCTTCTTTTATGAGGAATATCATTTCAAATTTGAGATTTTTTCCAAAGACTCATGATTTTTTTGGTTTTTTTGAAAAAAGCATCGAAAACTCAATCGTCGCCACCCAACTCCTTTGCAAGATGATCTCCACCCATGATGAGCGCCCCGTTCTTTCAAGGCGTTTGAAGGAGTATGAGCATGTGGGTGACGAGATCACTCATGAGATCATTGATCTCCTCCATCAAACCTTTCTCACCCCCTTTGACAGGGGGGACATGTATCAGCTGGCCGCAAAACTAGACGATATCATGGACATTGTCTACTATACCGGCAACAGACTCACACGATACAACATCTTGGAAATCCCCAAAGAGATCCCCTATCTTGCCAATCTGGTCTTACAGTCCACTGAAAATCTTTCAAAGGCCCTAACTGGTCTTAGAAACATGAAAAACAGTGATCTGGTACTTCATCACTGTACAGAGGTCAACCGATTGGAGAAAGAGGCCGATGAACAGGTCGATCTCGTTATCGAGGATATTTTTCATGACAGTCAGGATGCCCTCAAGGTCATCAAGATCAAGGAGATCGTCGAACACCTCGAGGCGGCGACCGACAGATGTGAGGATGTTGCGGATATTATCGAGGGGATTATACTCAAGCATGCCTAGCATTTCGCTTCTATGACAACCACATTTCTCTTCGTTGTTTTTATCATTTTAATAGCCCTCGCGTTTGATTTCATCAATGGTTTTCATGATGCCGCCAACTCTGTTGCCACGGTCGTCTCCACCCGAGTTCTTTCCCCCAAACAGGCCGTCATCTGGGCCGCTTTTTTCAATTTTGTGGCGGTGGGGGTTTTTGGGTTGCACGTGGCGACGACCATAGGCAAGGGGATTATTGATCCGTCGGTGGTGGATTCTTCTGTGATCTTGTCGGCCTTGATGGGTGCCATTGTATGGGATCTGTTGACCTGGTGGTGGGGGTTGCCCACTTCCTCTTCCCATGCCCTGATCGGGGGTCTTGTGGGGGCCGCCGTTGCCAAGACTGCCAGCTTTTCGATTCTGGTATTATCCGGACTGATCAAGGTCTCGGTCTTTATTTTTATCGCACCGTTTTTGGGTATTGCCTTTGGTTTTATCTTCATTACGGTCCTCAACATTATCTTTGCCAGGAAACGGCCCTCCCAGGTGGACAGGCATTTTAGGCGCCTTCAACTCGTCTCCGCTGCCTTCTACAGCCTGGGTCATGGGGGGAATGATGCCCAAAAGACCATGGGGATTATCACCATACTCTTGTTTTCGAATGGATTTTTGGGGCCTGTCTTCTATGTCCCCCTGTGGGTGGCCTTGATTTGCCATCTTGCCATTGCCCTGGGCACCATGGCGGGGGGTTGGCGGATCATCAAGACGATGGGGATGAAGATCACGGAGCTCAAACCCGCGGGCGGTTTTTGTGCCGAGGCAGCGGCTGCGGCCACTCTTTTTGGGGCGACCGCCCTTGGTGTCCCTGTGTCGACGACACACACAATAACCGGAGGTATCGTGGGTGTGGGTGTGACGCGGGGTTTGGGGTCGGTGAGATGGACGGTCGCCACACGGATTGTATGGGCATGGATCTTGACCATCCCGGCGTCGGCCATCATAGCGGCCGTGTCCTATTATCTCTCTCAAATCTTCTAACAGGCTGTTGATAAAGGCCCATCTACTTCGTTGGCCGCTTCGGTCGCTCCTCGACGTACTTGCTAGTACGCCTGCGTCGCGCCTTAAGCGGCCTGCCTCGTATCTGGGCCTTTCTCAACAGCCTGGCGAAAATAGGTTTGTCAACGGCCTTGCTATAAGAAGGCATCCCTTGACTTCTCTATTTTCCCGGTCTAGAAACTAGACCTTTAGGGATCGGGAGAGAAGTGATGGTTTTTCAACGACATATCGAGCCCTTGTCATCCAATCCTGCGCTGAGGCGTCATGACGACATTCGGGAACTCATTGCCAGCCCGGCCAACCCCACCCCTTTGGTCCGGCTCAAGCGGGTCGTGCCCAAAGGAGTCGATCACCTCTATCTGAAGCTCGAATGGTACAATCC
>MGSF01000046.1:0-1503 GCA_001798715.1 Deltaproteobacteria bacterium RIFCSPLOWO2_02_FULL_50_16
AGTACTGTCAGGTCTTATGAATAGAAATTAATGAACTGACTTGTAAGGATCATTCATGCCAGAAAAGACGATTCTAGATTCAAAGCAATTCCAAAAAACGCTCAATTCCTTAGTAAAATCGATTATTCATGACTCAAAAAAATACTCGAATATTGCCCTCGTGGGCATCCAGACGAGGGGGGTGGACATTGCCCAACGCCTTTCTGTCGCCCTTTCTCAAAAATTGGGCAAAAAAATCCCCGTCGGTATTTTGGATATTACCCTGTATAGGGATGACCTTTCTCAAGTGGCTGAACAACCCATTATACGGGATACCCACATCACATTTTCCATTGATAAGATGGATGTTTTTCTTGTGGATGATGTCCTCTTTACCGGCAGGACTATTCGGGCGGCCTTAAGTGCCTTGAATGATCTTGGGAGGCCGCGGGTGACACGGCTTGTTGTCCTCATTGATCGCGGAGGACGCGAGCTTCCTATTCAGGCGGATTATGTAGGTAAGAAGGTCGTCTCCATGCCCAAAGATAACATCAAGGTCTCACTCAAAGAACGTGATGGAAGGGATGGTGTCAGTGTCATTTAAGAAAAAAGACCTGTTATCCATCGAGGATCTCACCAAAAACGAGATCAGTTTTATCCTCGATACGGCGGCCTCCATGAAAAAGGTCTCTACGGAACGTTTTATCAAAAAGGTGCCAACACTACGGGGGCGAACGGTGATCAATCTCTTTATGGAGTCCTCGACACGCACCCGAACCTCCTTTGAACTGGCGGCCAAGCGCCTCTCGGCCGATGTCCTCAATATTTCTCCATCGACCTCAAGTATCACGAAGGGGGAGTCTTTAAGAGACATGGCCCTCAATCTCGAGGCCATGCACCCCCATATTTTTGTCATACGTCACGCCATGAGTGGGGCCCCCCAGTTATTTAGTCAATATACCAATGCCTCCGTCGTCAATGCCGGTGATGGGGCCCATGAACACCCCACTCAGGCCCTCCTCGACATGCTGACGATTCAAGAACACAAGGGAAAAATTAAGGGATTAAATGTCGGCATCGTCGGTGACATCACTTATAGTCGGGTGGCCCGATCGAATATCCATGCCTTGAGAAAAATGGGGGCCCACGTCATCTTTGTGGGGCCCGCCACCATGATCCCTTCAGGCATCGAAAAACTGGGCGCAAAGGTTTCCCACAATCTCGATTCAATCCTGTCCAAAGTCGATGTCCTCATGATGTTACGTATCCAACAAGAAAGACAGGACAAGACAAATTTTCCCAATGTCAGGGAATATTCTCGGTATTATGGACTCAGCAAGGCGAGGGCAAAATTATTAAAACAGGATGCCCTTATTATGCATCCCGGCCCCATCAACTGGGGGGTGGAGATGGCCTTTGAGATTGCCGATGACCCCCGTTTTGTGGTCATGGAACAGGTAACCAATGGGGTGGCCGTTCGTATGGCTGTTTTATATCTGGTCGGAACACGTGGGGAGGGTGCTT
>MGSF01000046.1:1514-38632 GCA_001798715.1 Deltaproteobacteria bacterium RIFCSPLOWO2_02_FULL_50_16
AAATGCCACCCTTGTCGATCCCGCCGAAAAACGGGAAGGGCGGTTTGATGTAGCCATCAAGGATGGAAAGGTGGCCCAAGTGGCCTCCCACATCAAGGGAAAGGCCGATAAAACTATTGAGGCCAAGGGGCGGCTCCTCTGTCCGGGCCTGATCGACATGCATACCCATCTGCGCGAACCAGGCTATGAGGGTAAGGAAACCATTGAAACTGGTTGCCGCGCGGCCGCCGCCGGCGGTTTTACGACGATTGCCTGCATGGCCAACACCCAACCCGTCAACGACAATGCCATGATTACGGAATACATCCTCAATCAGGCGCGACGACTCAATCATGTGACCGTCCTTCCCATTGGGGCCATCAGTCATGGTCTCAAAGGTGAGATCTTGGCAGATATTGGAGACATGACCCATGAAGGGTGCGTGGCCATTTCTGATGATGGTTCTACTATCATGAATGCCGCATTGATGCGAAAGGCGCTTGAATACGCAAAATCATTCAATATCTTCGTCATCAGTCATGCCGAAGACGCATCCTTGGCGGGGGAGGGGGACATGAATGAGGGCCCCCTCTGTACCCTGATGGGTCTCAAGGGGATCCCCAATGCCTCCGAGGAAATCATCATTGCCCGTGACATTTTTTTGTCCGAGCTCACGCGCTGTCCCCTTCATATCGCCCACGTGAGTACCCGTGAAGGGGTCAACCTCATCCGCGAGGCCAAAAAAAGGGGGGTCAAGGTCACAGCAGAGGTCACCCCCCATCACCTCATCCTGACGGAAGAGGCCGTCAAGGGCTACAACACCAATGCCAAGATGCGCCCCCCCTTGCGTTCCGCGACCGATGTCAGGGCGGTACAACAAGGACTCAAAGAAGGGGTCATTGATGTCATTGCGACGGATCACGCCCCTCATAGCTCGGCGGACAAAGACGTCGAATTTTCAAAGGCCCTTAATGGGATCGTCGGCTTAGAGACCGCCGTTCCCTTGACTTATACCCTGGTACTCAAAAAGGTGATCTCCTTGAGGCAATGGGTCGCCAGTCTTACACAAAAACCGGCCAAGATCTTGGGCCTGAAAAATAAGGGAACCCTGCGCGTGGGTGCGGATGCCGATTTTACGATAATCGATACAAAGGCCTCTTATACGATTGACAGCAAGAATTTTGTCTCCAAAAGTACCAATACCCCCTTTGATGGCTGGAAGGTCCATGGCAGGGTTTTGATAACGGCTGTGAAGGGGAGATTGATTCATGGGACTTAAATCCGCCACCCTTGTCCTCTCTGACGGTAAAATCTTTAAAGGTCATTCCTTCGGAGCCGAAGGAGAACACATTGGAGAAGTTGTTTTCAATACAAGCCTCTGTGGGTATCAAGAGATCCTCACAGATCCTTCTTATTGTGGACAAATTGTCCTCATGACCTATCCTGAAATCGGAAATTATGGGATCAATCCCGAAGACATTGAGTCCAAAAGGCTCTGGCTCTCGGGTTTCGTCGTCAAAAACTACAATCCCCGTTTTAGCAACTACCGGGCCCAAAAATCCCTTAAGGACTATTTGACCGAGGCGGGGGTCGGGGGGATTCAGGGGATCGACACGCGGGCCTTAACCCGTCACCTTCGGGATCAAGGGGCCAAGATGGGGATCATTGCCGTGGGGGATTGTAAGACCGATGATCTCTTGGAAAAGGTCCGGAGGGCCCCCTCGATGGTCGGTCAAAATCTCGTGAAAGATGTGACCTGTTCAAAACCCTATTCCTGGCAGGAGGGTGAGTGGATTTGGAATCGAGGATATCCCTCTGTGAAGGAAAAAAAGTGGAGGGTTTCAGTCTTAGATTTTGGCATAAAATACAATATATTACGATCATTAGTGAATGTAAATTGTGATGTGACTGTCCATCCGGCTTCGACGCCTGCCGCCCAAATTTTGAAGGACCGTCCTGATGGGGTTTTTCTCTCGAATGGTCCCGGGGATCCGGCCCCTGTCATAGAGGCCATTCAAACGGTCAAGGCGCTGATGGGCAAGATCCCTATCTTTGGAATATGCCTCGGTCATCAAATCCTGGGGTTGGCCTTGGGCGGCCAGACCTACAAGCTTAAATTTGGTCATCATGGGGCCAATCAGCCCGTCATGGATCTTCAAACCCGCAAGGTTGAAATTACTTCACAAAATCATGGCTTTGCCGTGGACATCGATTCCCTCAAGGGGAAGGCCGTCATCACCCATGTCAATTTAAACGATCAAACCGTCGAGGGACTGGCCCACAGGGATCTGCCGATTTTTTCGGTGCAATATCATCCCGAGGCCTCTCCCGGCCCCCATGATAGCCATTATTTGTTTAAACGGTTTACGGAGATGATGGAAAAACATTCCTGATATGCCCAAACGAACAGACATTCAAAAGATCATGATCATTGGTTCCGGTCCCATTGTCATCGGACAGGCCTGTGAATTTGATTATTCCGGGACACAGGCCTGCAAGGCCCTAAAAGAGGAGGGATATAAGGTTGTCTTGATCAATTCAAATCCCGCGACCATCATGACCGATCCCGATTTTGCGGACAGCACCTATATCGAACCCATCACACCGGAGATCGTTGCCAAGATCATCGAGAAAGAGCGGCCCCACGCCCTCTTGCCCACCCTGGGGGGACAGACCGCCCTCAATACGGCCGTTGCCGTCGCCGAGATGGGAATCTTGGATAAATATAATGTCGAACTCATTGGCGCCAAGCTCCCCGCGATCAAAAAGGCCGAAGATCGGGACCTCTTTAAAACCGCCATACGAAAAATCGGTCTGGAGCTCCCCGAAAGCGGTGTTGTCACTTCACTCGAAGAGGCCCTAAAGGTCGTTCAGCGTACGGGATATCCTGCCATTATCCGTCCCTCCTTTACCCTCGGCGGTACCGGGGGGAGTGTGGCTGAGGATCATGATGAATTTATCGAAAAAGTGAATTGGGCCCTCGACATGAGCCCGGTTCATCAGGCCCTGATTGAGCAATCCGTTATGGGATGGAAGGAATTTGAGCTCGAGGTCATGCGGGATCACAAGGATAATGTCGTCATTATCTGTTCGATTGAAAATCTGGACCCTATGGGAATCCATACCGGCGATAGCATCACGATTGCCCCCGCCCAGACCTTAACCGATAAAGAATATCAAATCATGCGGAATGCCTCGATCGCGATTATTCGTGAGATTGGTGTGGATACGGGAGGTTCCAATATCCAGTTTGCCGTCAATCCGGAGGATGGTCGTCTGGTGGTCATCGAGATGAACCCCAGGGTCTCCCGCTCATCGGCCCTAGCCTCCAAGGCCACCGGTTTTCCCATTGCCAAGATCGCGACAAAGCTTGCCGTCGGTTACACATTGGATGAGATCATGAACGACATCACGCGATACACACCTGCCTCCTTCGAGCCCTCCATTGATTATGTGGTGACCAAGATCCCTCGTTTTACCTTTGAAAAATTTCCACAAACCGATTCCACCCTGACGACCCAGATGAAATCGGTGGGGGAGGCCATGGCCATTGGCCGAACTTTTAAGGAATCCCTGAACAAGGCCCTTAGGTCCCTTGAAATTGGTTTGAGTGGTTTGGATCCGGTAGAATTGGATGATAAAAACACCCTCCTGGCCAATCTTAAACGACCCCATGACAATCGACTTCTCCTGATTGCGGAGGCCCTTCGACGCAAAATGCTGTCTCTGGAAGAAATTCACCAACTCACCCGCATTGATCCCTGGTTTTTATTTCATATAGAGGAGATTGTTCATTTTGAGGATGAACTGAAAAAAGCCGGTTCCTTGGACAAGATAGATCCCTTAATGCTCCGGGAGGCCAAGTCCATGGGATTTTCCGACAAGACCCTGGCGACCCTCTTTCATATGAAAGAGCAGGATGTCTCGCAATATCGCCAAAATCATCACATCCATCCCGTCTATAAAATGGTCGATACCTGCGCCGCAGAATTCGAGGCCTTTACCCCTTATCTTTATTCCACCTACGATGAGGAAGACGAATCCCATCCCACCCGCAAGAAAAAAATTATCATCCTCGGTGGAGGACCCAATCGGATAGGGCAGGGCATTGAGTTTGATTATTGCTGTGTTCATGCCAGTTTTGCCCTCAAGGAAATCGGTTTTGAGACCATCATGGTCAATTGCAACCCTGAAACCGTCAGCACGGACTACGACACATCGGATCGGCTTTACTTTGAACCGCTCACCTTCGAAGACGTTCTTAATATTGTCAAAATCGAAAAGCCTGACGGCGTGATTGTCCAATTTGGGGGACAGACTCCCCTCAGATTGTCCACAAAACTGGAGGCGGCAGGGGTTCCCATTATAGGCACCAGTCCCCAGGATATTGATCGTGCCGAAGACAGAAAACTTTTTTCTCAAATGGTCCACAAGATGGGATTGCGACAGCCCAAAAATGGGACGGCCCTCTCCATCGAAGAGGCCATCAAGATTGCCGATGACATCGGTTATCCCGTTGTCGTCCGGCCATCCTATGTCCTGGGGGGAAGGGCCATGGAGATCGTCTATGATTCAAAACACTTGACAAAATATATGCAACGGGCTGTGAAGGCCTCTCCAGATCACCCTGTACTGATCGATCAGTTTTTGGAGACCTCCATTGAGGTGGATGTCGATGCCATTTCTGACGGGGAGGAGACGATGATTGCAGGTATCCTGGAACATGTCGAAGAGGCCGGAATTCACTCGGGAGACAGCGCCATGTGTCTTCCCCCGCATTCTCTCGCCCCCGGACTCGTCGAAGAAATTCGCCAGATCACCTATGCCCTGGCCAAGGAGCTCAACGTCAAGGGACTGATGAATATCCAATTTGCCATCAAGGAAGGGACTGTCTATATCCTTGAGGTCAATCCCAGGGCCTCCAGAACCATTCCCTTTATTTCCAAGGCCACGGGAATCCCGTTTGCCAAGCTCGCGGCCCAGACCATGACGGGTCGTTCCCTCAAGGCTCTGGGACTGACTCATGAAGTGATTCCCCGATACTATTCAGTAAAAGAATCCGTCTTTCCTTTTACCAAGTTTCCTGGCGTCGATACCCTCTTAGGACCGGAGATGAAATCAACGGGGGAGGTGATGGGGATCGACAAGACATTCGGGACCGCCTTTGCAAAATCTCAAATGGCCGCCATGAATACCATCCCGTTACAAGGAAAGATCTTTTTAAGTATTCGTGACAACGACAAGGCCTCCATTGTTGATGCGGCCAAAAAATTCAAACAATTGGGTTTCTCCCTCGTGGCGACGCATGGGACGCAGGACTATCTCTCCAAAAAAGGGATCGAGGTGGAACCGATTAATAAAGTCGCGGAAGGGAGTCCCCACATTGTGGATGCCATCAAGGCTGGAAAAATAGCGATGGTCATGAACACGCCGGAGGGTCGAAGCTCGGCGCTGGATTCCTTTTCGATCCGTCGCACGACGCTTATGTGCCAGGTGCCCTATTTTACGACGACGGCCGCTATTCGGGCTGTTGCGGAGGGTCTCAGCTCCATTCAGCAGCAGGGGATGAGTGTTGCCTCACTTCAGGAATTTCACTCGCAAAAGATGTAGAGTAGAGGTCCCATAATTTTTCTTGAGCGGCTTTTGAAAAGTCAATCTCCTTGCGGCTTATAAGTCATTGACTTTTCAAGCTTGTCCTAATCCGCCGATAGCGGATTAGGGCATAAAGCGAAAGAAAACATTGTGGGACCTCTACATCTTTATCTGAAATCTCTCAAAAATCGAAAACTGTAAATGCCGCTTGTGTGGTTGTCGTTCCAGAGAAAATGGAGGGCATAGCGGCCGACGCGATTGATCTCGACGGGACGGACAGAATCCGGAATGGATTGAGGATCCACACGGCGCTGCCCCGTCCATTCGTCCCTACAGTGGGCACAGGGACATTCGCGCCGCAACGCCACCACCGGATAGAGAGATGTCTGGCCATCCGCCCATAAGATACACAATTCGGCATCGGACTTTTGCCAAATTTTGATAGGTTCATATTGTTGTCTTTGAGAACGGTCCATATTTTATCCCGTTTGTTTCCACACCAGTTTGAAATCAGAGGGGAGGGTATAGAGGGCCGCATTCAGCACGCTGAGCTCAGCGGCCATGTTTTCGGCAGCCCATCGAAAGGCATGAGCTGCCTGGGAATCCGGCTGGTGAATCAAGAGGGGAGATCCACTATCTCCCCCCACGACAATACTGGGATCAATGGGGATCTGCCCTAAAAAAGGGACACCAAAAAAATCACTGATCCTTCGACCGCCTCCCTTGCCAAAGATGTCTGTCGGTTTTTGACAATGTTGGCAGATAAAGGTACTCATGTTTTCGATCACTCCAATCACGGGGACCTGAACCTGATCAAACATGAGGAGCCCCTTACGGGCATCCAGGAGACTAATATCCTGCGGTGTGGTGACGATAACGGCACCGGCTAAAGGGGCTTGTTGGGTCAGGGTGAGCTGGACGTCTCCCGTCCCGGGGGGCAGATCGATGATCATGTAATCCAATGCACCCCAGGCCACAACGGACAAGAATTGTTGGATCATATTGGAGACCATGGGACCTCGCCAAATCACGGGCGTATCGGGTCCTGAAAGGACCCCCATGGAAATCACTTGAAGACCGTATTTTTCCAAGGGGACAAGTCTCTTATCCGGTGTGACTTCGGGAGTTTCATAAAGCCCCATCATCATCCCCATGGAGGGACCATAAATATCGGCATCCATCAGGCCCACCTTGGCCCCCGATTGTGCCAAGGCGAGGGCAAGGTTGACAGAGACGGTCGATTTGCCCACTCCCCCCTTGCCGCTGGCGACGGCAATGACATTTTTGACCTGCCGAAGGGCCTCATAGTGTCCTTTTATTCCAGGCATATCTTCACCCTTATCCCATTCCCCAGAAATTTCAATGACTTTCTATATGTCATGATATACATCATCGATGTTTATTCTTGACTTTGATTTCCAAATTGAGAATTATTCTCAATATTAACCGAGGAGTTTGCTATCATCATGAGTCTTTCCAATCTACCCATTAACACCGAAGGCCATATTGTCGGTTACTCCAAAACCCTCTCTCCTAAGGTTAAATGGCGCCTTCAAGAATTGGGTTTTCAAGAGGGGCAAAAGGTCAAGTGCCTTAGAAAGGTCCCCTTTGGAGGTCCAAGGGTCTTCCTGATAGGGGACTCTGTTTATTCCCTGGCCTCCGATGTGGCCCATCACATACTGATCGAGAGAGTTGTGACTCAATGAAATCCATATTACTTATTGGAAACCCCAACTCCGGGAAAACCCTTTTATTCAATCAACTCACAGGATTAACCCAAAAAGTGGCCAATTATCCTGGAATTACAGTGGAGATCCGCACAGGGCACTTTCATGATCTCACCTTTCATGATTTTCCAGGGGCCTATTCACTGAAACCTCTCACCAAGGACGAAAAGGTGGCCGTTCAGGCCTTTGAAGAGGCCCTTCACAAACCTGAGACAAAGGTGATTCTCTATGTGGTGGATTCTACACGCCTTGAAAGAAGCCTCTACCTTCTCCTTCAGGTCATAGAAGAGGCTCGTGCGATGAAGTGCCCCGTCGTCGTGGCCGCCAATATTATGGATGAAGTCCTCTCCAAGGGGGCCTCTGTCGACCTCAAAGGGCTAGAAGAGGCGCTTCAATGTCCTGTCGTTGGCATCTCCGCCAAAAAAGGAACGGGGATACAAGAGCTTAAAAAAATTCTATCAACTATTGCTTCAAAGGATAGGGAAGGGCTCCCCCAAAAGAAAGATTCTGAAAAAAGCTCTTTGGAGACCATCAAAGATCGATCGAGGTTTTTGGCCAAAAAATATGGCCCCTTAACCGATATCCTCATCAAGAGTCAATACCGCCTCGATCGCTTTTTCCTCTCCAGTGGGTGGGGTCCTTTTGTTTTTATGGCGATCATGATTTTTCTCTTTCAGGCCATTTTTACCTGGGCGGCCCCTTTGATGGACTTTTTCTCCTCTAGTATTGAGTGGCTGGGAGGTTGGGTGAGTTCCCAGGCCCCCCCGGGTTTCATGGCCGATTTTATCAGCGATGCCATTTTTGGAGGGGTGGGTTCATTTATTGTCTTTGTCCCTCAGATCTTCATTTTATTCTTGGTTATCGGTTTCTTGGAAGACTCCGGTTATTTGGCTCGGGCAGCCGTCATTTGTCATCGCCCCTTGAGCTGGTTTGGTTTATCAGGACGCAGTTTTGTCCCCCTTCTTTCAGGATTTGCCTGTGCCATCCCCGCCATCCTTTCGACCCGTAGCATCGAATCTCCTCGAAAGAGGTTACTCACCATGGTGGCCATTCCCTTTATGGCCTGTTCCGCCCGACTGCCGGTTTATGCCTTACTCATCGGGGCCTTTATCCCTGTAAAGAACGTCTTAGGCGGCCTGATAGGTCTGCAGGGCCTCACTTTTTTCCTACTTTATGCCTTCGGTATCCTATCAGGATTGGTGATTTCCGGACTTTTGAATCGTGCCCTGAAGACCGATCAAGATGACACCCCCTTTATTGTCGAAATGCCCCCCTATCGCTTTCCCAGTTTTAAGACGGTGTTTCGGCATGCCCTCCAGCGCACCACCGATTTCGTCAAGACGGCCGCCCTCATCATTTTTATCGTGACGGCTATCATATGGATTCTGGGTTATTTTCCCTATGGAACGGGTCATTTGGATCAGTCCATTTTGGGATTTCTTGGGAAATTGATCGAACCTGCCTTTGCCCCCATGGGGATGGATTGGAAGATTGGGGTGGCCATACTGACCTCCTTTGCCGCCCGCGAGGTCTTTGTCGCCACATTAGGAACGCTCTATGGACTGGGTACCGCAGCCGACCAAATGGAAACCCTTACCCATACACTGCAACACACCGGTTTTAGCCTGGCTACCGCCATCTCACTCCTTGTTTTTTATGCCTTAGCAATGCAATGTGCCTCCACACTGGCCGTCATGCGAAAAGAGGCGGGAAGTAACAAGGTCCCGATCCTGGTTTTCGTGGGGCTGAGCCTTCTGGCCTACTCAGGGGCCTGGTTGGCCTACCACATCGTGAGTTAGCCACAGAACATTCAACTATCCTATTGACCCCCCACAATAAAAAAATGTAAATTAGCCCCAAGGCTATGACACAAACCATCCTCAAGGCCGTTACAAAACCCTCCCTTCCCCCCCCTTTACCTACGGAAAAAAAATGGACGGTCGAGGACTCCTTAAATCTTTATAGTATTAAAAACTGGGGGGCCCATTATTTTACGGCGAATGAAAAAGGGGAGATTGTTTGCTCCCCCATCCCGGGGGACGATCAAAGCATTTCCTTAATCTCCGTTATTGCCATCGCCAAGGAAATGGGGTTGAGCTTTCCGCTCCAGATCCGCTTTCAGGATCTCCTCCGCCATCGAGTCAAGGCCATCAATCTTGCCTTTCAAAAGGCCGTTGAAGAGCACAGATACAAAAACACATACAAAGGGGTTTTTCCCATCAAGGTCAACCAGTTGAGGGAGGTTGTTGAAGAAATTCTTGATGCGGGTCGAGAATTTTCTCATGGCCTCGAAGTCGGAAGCAAACCTGAGCTCATGGCCGCACTGGCTATCAATGATAATCCTGAAAGCCTCATCATCTGCAATGGTTACAAGGACAACATTTTTATTCGCCTGGCCCTTTTAGGCCACAAGGTCGGACGTAGGGTGATTCTTGTTGTTGAAAAGATGGATGAGGTCCAGCGTATCATTGATGTCTCCAAACAAATGGAGATCGAGCCTATTGTGGGCATTCGTGTCCGCCTTTCAAGCAAGAGTTCCGGCAAGTGGGCAGATTCGAGCGGAGATCTTGCCAAATTTGGTCTCAGCGCCTCTGAGGTCTTGGAGGCCTGGGAACTCCTCCAAGAAAATAATATGGGTCACTGCCTGAAACTTATCCATTTTCACATCGGTTCTCAAGTCCCTGATATTATGGTGATCAAACAGGCCATACGGGAGGCCATTCGTTATTATGCCAAACTCTTTTTACTGGGGGCCTCGCTGGAATACATCGATGTCGGTGGCGGATTGGCGATCGACTATGATGGAAGTCGCACGGCGTTTCACTCCTCCATGAATTACACCTTGGATGAATATGCCTCAACGATCGTCTACAATATCTCAGATGTCTGCGATGAAGAAAAAGTGCCCCATCCTCTGATTATTTCTGAGAGCGGACGATCCACAGTAGCTTATCATACCGTTTTGATCGTTGAGGCCTTTGCGAATGTGGAAAAGAGCCATGATTCAAAACTCTTAAAGATTACAGCCGAAGACAAGGAACATAAAATCGTCAAAGATATCCTTTCCATTAAAAGAAAATTGCCTCAAAAAAAGAATGTGGTGGAACTCTACCACGCACTCGAACAAGTCCGCGCCGAGGCCGATCAGCTATTTAACGTGGGTCTCTTGGATCTTGTGACAAAGGCAAAAGTGGACAACCTTTATTGGATTGTTGCCGAAAGTATCGAACAAAGGTGTCAAAAGGATGGAGTTGTTTCAGAAGAGATTGACGAATTAAGTCAGCGCTTGAGTGACCAGTAT
The DNA here is from genome assembly GCA_001798715.1 of Deltaproteobacteria bacterium RIFCSPLOWO2_02_FULL_50_16. GTDB lineage: Bacteria > UBA10199 > UBA10199 > 2-02-FULL-50-16 > 2-02-FULL-50-16 > 2-02-FULL-50-16. Next base: position 12,114 of record MGSF01000046.1, read on the forward strand.
ATTTGCAACTTTTCAATTTTTCAGTCTCTCCTGGATAATTGGGCGATTGATCAGCTCTTTCCCATCATACCGATCCATCGACTCAACGAACAACCCGATACTCATGCCACACTTGTGGATATTACCTGTGATTCTGAAGGCAAGATCGACAATTTCATCGATCTTGAAGATGTCAAAAAATTCCTCCCCGTGCATACTATTGGTAAGGAACCCTATTATCTGGGCATCTTTCTCACGGGTGCCTACCAAGATATTTTAGGCGATCAGCATAATCTTTTTGGCCGGATCAATGAGGTCCATGTCTTTCTGGACAGCTCTGAGGAATGCGGATTTTATGTTGAGGAAGTCGTCCCTGGTTCTACCATCGAGCAAGTCCTGAACAATACTCAATATGACGCCAATGACCTGGTGAGAAAATTTAAATTTATTATCGATACGGCTATCCGAAGTGACACCATCAGGCCGGCCTTGGGGATGCGACTTTTGGATGAATATCGGAAGGCCTTGTCCGATTACACCTATCTCTCCGACGGCCATTTCTAGTGATCCTCGCAAAATACAGTACCATCTCCTGCGTTGCCCACTCATGTACTCTAGTCCCTTTAGGGATCGACCACTCCCTGCGTCCTAACCTTTCAGGTTAGGGCTCAGTCGGGCCTCAGCGGGCGCCTTGGATCTGGATACTGTCTTTTGCGAGGATAAGATACTTGAGGACAAAACCCCTATGACAACAAAAATTCGATGATCTCTTCACGATGGGCCTCTGCATCATGGAAACCCAGTTCAAGGAGTTGATGGATATAATTGGGCATAAAGGCCAGATAACTCAATGTATCCACTCCCGCTCCTGGATCAACATCAAACAACCGAAACAGCATTTTTTCAAAGGTCGTAAAATATTCTTTCTTCCGTGTATCCTCATAACATTCTGAAAAGAGCTCACTCACGTCTCGAGAAGGAAAGATCTGAAAAACCTTCATCTTTTTCAGGCCACGGTTGGCAATATCACCTTTAATCCCTTGCTCTTTCAGCCTATGATTTATTTTTTCAAGGTAATCTTTGCCATACACCTTTTCACTCCACTCAATAATCCGGTTGATGCGACGCAACTGTTCAACGTCATATTGGAGACGATCCAAAAAGAATGAATTCATGACTTTTCCCACGATCTGTCCCAGTGAGGGCTCCTGATTGGGGACCAGGATATGATGATATTGCTCTCCGGGTTGATAAATGTGATGAAGACCAATAATCATTATTTTCCCCGCCCCCAATTGAATGGCCGGAGACATCGGGGTGTTCAGCCTCAGGCTTCCATCGATGTAATAATTGTGCTTGACCTTGACGGCCGGAAAAATGAGAGGAATAGCCCCGGAGGCCATGACGTGGACCACGCTCAAACGTGTGTCATAGTGGGTATATTCACCGGAGTAGATCACATTGGGACGCTTCTGAATAAACAATTCCATCCGTCCTGTAGAGACATTGGTGGCTGTCACTGAAACAGCGGCAAGGATACCTTTTTTCAGATTATGCCCTATGTCTTTAAATGAAATAATCGAATGTAGATATTGGGGGAGGGGAGATGTGTCGAAAAAGCCCTTAAAATGTGCCGCCCCCTTTTTTTCTTGGTCCTTCTTATGAAGATTGAATAAATTGATTGAAATGCCCTTAGCCGTCCTCGAGAGGAGGGACCCCAAGGCCCCAAAGTGTCTCTTATAAATCTTGTCCTGATCGACATGTTCCCATAGATACCGAAGCCTTTGCCCTTGTTCGAAGGGTTGATGGGCCATGGAGGCCATAAAACAGGTATTGATCGCCCCCACAGAAGAACCGCATTGCACTTCAAAGGTCTTTTGTCCCCCATGCCTCTCATGGATTTGCGTGCGAATATAATTGATGACCCCGGCTTCATAAGCCCCACGCACCCCCCCTCCGGAGAGAACAAGGGCCATTCTTTGTGGGTTCTTGGGCTCCCTCATTGACGGCCTCTATATAATTGGGATAGGGTCATGGTCCTAGGATACATCTTATCATGAATACGCAACTAATTGAACTCCTTAAAAAATACGATGTCCCGGCCCCACGTTATACCAGCTATCCCACCGTTCCCGTGTGGACGGAAAAGATAGGGGCCGGAGATTATGGCCAAAAACTGGAAAATCTAAGGACGGGAGAAGCACTTTCTCTTTATTATCATTTACCTTTTTGTGAACGACTCTGTCACTTTTGCGGTTGCATGCAGGTCATCACTCAGAGAAGAGAGCGCTCCCAGGAATACACGGACGTCCTCCTCTCCGAGATGGAACTTGTGGCAGGGCACATTCCTCCCTCTGTCCGGGATGTCTGTCAGATCCAGTTGGGGGGGGGAACCCCCAATTTTTTCAAGCCCGAAGAGATTGAAACGATCCTCCGGCACATTCACAAGCACTTTCATGTCCTCCCCGATGCCGAGATCGCAATCGAAATGCATCCCAAGACCAGCACTGAGTCCTTTTGTGACAAACTAAGAGAATTGAAATTTAACAGAATCTCTTTAGGCATCCAGGACTTTGATCCAAAAGTTCAAGAATTAATTTACCGTTTTCAATCCTATGAAACGACCCGGAAGATGATCGATTATCTCCGTGGTCTGGGTTTCGATGCCTTTAATTTTGATCTCATTTATGGTCTGCCGGGACAAAGTCTAAAAGGCTGGAGTAAGACATTGGATCGGGTTTTGGGTCTTCGACCCAATCGACTCGCCATCTATAGTTATGCCCATGTTCCTTGGGTCCGTCCCGTGCAACGTTCTTTTAAAGATTCGGACATCCCCCCTGCCGAGATGAAGCTCAAACTTTTTGAAAAGGCCTACACGACCTTGACCGAAAATGGCTACCGCCACATCGGGATGGATCACTTTGCCTTGAAAGATGATGGATTGAGCACCGCCTTGGAAGAGGGGACAATTCATCGTAATTTCATGGGTTACTCAACCAAGGCCCATGCCCATCAAATTGGTTTTGGGATGAGCTCCATTTCTTTTGCCGGGGGTCACTATTTTCAAAACTCCAAAGAACTCCCTGCCTATTATGAGGCCATAAAAAGAGGGGAGTTGGCTACTTTTCGCGGCTATCTTCTCAATCATGAGGACCGGCTTCGTCGGGATCTCATCACCCAAATTATGTGCCGTTCGTCCGTCGACATCGAGGCCTTTGAAAAAAAGTGGCAGATCCAATTTCAGACCCATTTCGCCGATAATATCCCTCTTTTATCGGAAATGATGGCGGATCAGCTTGTCTCTATCAATCACAATGAACTTCGTGCCACAAATTATGGTGTGCTTTTGCTAAGAAATATTGCCATGGCCTTTGATCCCTATCTTCAAAGAGTTAAGGAAGGGGCAAAAAATCCTGTTTTTTCACGATCGGTCTAAATCATGAAGGGACTCCTCCTCATCAATCTCGGAACCCCCGAGACCCCCACCAAAAAAGACTTGCGTTGCTATCTGAAGGAATTTCTTTCCGACCCACGAGTGATGGATATCCACCCCCTGGTGCGTTGGATGATCCTGAATCTTTTTATTCTTCCCTTCAGGTCAAAAAAATCGGCAGCGGCTTATCGGAAAATATGGACAGGGCGGGGATCTCCTTTATTATTTTACTTGAAGGATCTGAAGGCACAGGTCTCATCGCTTTTGGGTGAGGAGTATGTCGTGGAAATAGGCATGCGCTACGGATCTCCCTCCATGGGTTTAGGCCTAGCCAAACTCATAGGGCAGGGCGTGACCTCCATTGATATCCTTCCCCTCTATCCACAATATTCCTTTTCGACCACAGGCTCTACCGTCAACCAACTGCAAAAGATATCCGCCGACCACCCCGACTGGCCCCCCATCCGCATTCTGCCTCCTTTTTATAATCACCCAGGTTACATCGACGCCCTCTCTCAATTGATCCGAGATAACACACGCTCACCCGATCATGTCCTTTTTAGCTTTCATGGCCTCCCCAAGAAACAAATTCAAAAAGGGGACCCCTATCAATCTCAATGCATATGGACCGCCAAGACGCTTGCTCGAAAACTGGGGTTGTCCAGTGATCTCTATTCCATTGTTTTTCAATCCCGCTTAGGATGGAATTCGTGGATCCAACCCTTCACAGACCAAGAGATCGTCCGTCTGGCTCAATCAGGCAAAAAGAGGCTCACTATTGTCATGCCTTCCTTTATAGCGGACTGTTTGGAAACCCTAGAGGAAATCGGGATTCGTGCCAAAGAGACGGCCCTGGCCCATGGGGTAGAGTCCTTTAATATCGTTCCCTGCCTCAATACCCATCCCCTTTGGATCAAGGCCGTCTGTCAGATGGTACGCTCATCATAATCCCCTTGATTATCAATAGATTATTAGACCCTCCCATAGAAGCCTTCCCTGACACCCAATAGAGGAGGGATCCTTTTAGGGGTCTTGCTGTTGGCCAAGGGATCAAGCCTTCATTTGTTTACATAATATATCTTATGCGACTATTTGGCGACCATGAAGGGTCTCATAGAACTCTAAAATGGTTATGAGTAAGATCGCCCTACTACACAAAGGACCATGTACTTCTAATCCTCTAGTTCCTTCAGGGAAAAGAAATGAAACAAGGATAAAAATAAAAAATCTCACATAATGAAAAAAATGGATGTTCGCATTGAGGTACAGGCACAACACAAGCACCTCTTTCGACATTATAGCTAGAGATCACAATCCATGAGACCAGAGAGACAATTCACAAAGCAAACTGATCATGTGTACGTGTATACACGTCCCTTCAGGGCAAAGAAAAAATAAACGTTAAAAAAATATGAAAAACCAAAAGATAAAAAATAAGTTTATTTAAAAAATCAATAAGCTACGCAAAATAAGAAAAATGACAAATAACCAAATAATACAAGATGTTAGGAGTGATGTAGAGAGGGGGAAAAGAAAAAACCCCGGATTCAGAGTCCGGGGTTTTTCAATCTTTCGCTTTTAAGAAGACTCTTACTTTTTCTTTTTCTTCTTAGCAGCCTTCTTTTTCTTTTTCGCCATGAGTTCCCTCCTTATTGTTAAGAACTAGTAAGAATTATATTTAATTTCACTAAAATAGTCAACTATTTATTTATCATTTGACAAAATTTTAGAACTTTGATCTCTCTTTTTTTCTTTTTTTTCCTTCAAGGTATTTTTTCCGATTCAATTTTCAAATAAATTTACATATTGACTGAAAAAAACAATACCACTATGGTGCCTCTCACTATTTTCTTCCACTTCTCATATTCAATGTGATTGTTGGAGGCAATATTGATCGCGGGGTGGAGCAGTCTGGTAGCTCGCCGGGCTCATAACCCGGAGGTCACTGGTTCAAATCCAGTCCCCGCAACATCACTTTGTTAGTTTGCGGGCACTTTACGTGCCCGCAAACGTTACAAAGGGATTGTCCCGTTTCACAACGTGAAACGGGGCCAAAGAACAAAAAGTTATAAAGAATTTCACGTCACCGTCCCGCCTTTGGCGGGACCGCGATAGGAAGAAAACCTTTTTAAGTTTCACCTTCGGTGAAAATCTGGCAAACCGTACGAGGTTCAACTCTCCACCCTATTCTCCCCCTCGACACCCTCTTCCTCTTTTTGATCCGAAAGTGTCTCTGAAATGTTCCTATCCATGCTTCGCAATCCCTTCATTTCCTCTTCGAGATTTTCGATGGATTTCTTTTCCTGTTCCTCAATGACCATCAGGGTCTCTTCCGAGGTGATAAGATCCTTGATAGGGACCTGATTGGCCAGAGATTCTGCCTTGCCCTCTTCTTTAATCAGATTTTCAAAGTCCTTGAGAGGGGGGAGATCAGAGAGATTTTTAAGACCAAAGATTTCCAAGAACTCCCTGGATGTTCCATAAATAAGGGGATTTCCTGGTTCTTCCTTTTTACCAAGAATACGTATCAGGCGACGTTCGAGCAAACTCCGCAACACCCACCCACTATCCACACCCCTAATATCCTCAATCTCAGGTCGTGTCATAGGCTGCTTATAGGCAATGATGGAGAGCGTCTCCAATGCTGGGGTGCTTAAACGTGACGGGAGGGGTTTGTTCAGCAACTGAATCCAGGAAGAAAACTGCTTTTGCGTCCGAAATTGATAACCCCCGGAAACCTCCGAAAGACAAAGCCCCCTCTTGTTATTTGAATAATCTCCTTCAAGGGATTGAAGGGCTTCTTTTATCTCCTCATTTGTCGGACATTCCCGCCCCTCGGTACGCCACAGGGCGTGTCCCTCTTCAGAAATCAAAAGATTGGAAATGTGCATGAATGAAAGAGGTGATTCAGAAATGTAAATAAGGGCTTCAATAAGTGATTTCAGGTATTCCATCGGACTTCTCCTTTAGGATATCAAGATCCCCTTCCAACAATCGTGGAATAAGGAAAATGGATTCATAAGACTGACCTTGGATAATTTGAACCATTTTCATCCTGGCCATCTCCAAAATAGCCAAGAAAGTCGTAATAAGATCCGATCGAGAGCGATCCTTATCGAAGAGGGATTCAAAAACAATCCTCTCCTTTCCCTTAATAAAGTCTACGAGTTCCATAATACGATCCGACACGCTCACCCCCCGATCCCTGCTAATCTCATGCGCCTTTTCTTGAGGCATCCGCTTGAGGATGCCCTGAAACGCCAAAAGAAGGCCCAGGGTATCCGCCTCAATGGTGTTGACACCTGAAGACAATTTTTCATGATCCAGGGAACGATGAAAGAGCTCCCGACCCAGCAGATCTCTCTGACCCAGTTCTTTGGCCACCTCTTTGTATTTCTGATATTCCAATAACTTTCTCATCAATTCTTCACGAGGATCGGGTCCCTCTTCCTCATTTTCGCCCGTCTCCTCGGGAAGCAGAACCTTGGATTTGATATGGGTCAGTTCTGAGGCCATGAGGATAAAATCGCCCGCCAGGTCAATATTGAGCTCTTTGGCAAGGGCCAGATAATCAAGATATTCGTTGAGAAGATGATTGATAGGAATATCAAAGATGTCCAGGTCATTTTTTCTTATAAGATGAAGTAAAAGGTCTAAAGGACCCTCGAAGATTTCAAGATTAATACGATAATCGTTGATAACTTCCTTTGACACATGTTCTCTAGTCCCGTTAGGGATGGGAATGGTCTTATTCAAGTTTTAAGGCCTCTCTGACTTTATGCATCGACGTTACCGCCAATTGCCTTGCCTTTTGACACCCTTCCTCCAGGATCTTATCGATCTTTTCGGGACAAGACAAGATGACCTCCCGCTGGACCCGGATTTTATCCAGCAGGGTATTGATATTTTTAGCGGCCAATTGCTTACAGGCCACACATCCAATTTCGGCCTTTCGGCATTCGGTGTCAATACGTTTGACATCTTTTTTATCCGAATGGAGCTTGTGATAATCAAAAATAAGACATATTTCCGGATTTCCCGGATCTTCCCGTCGTTGTCTGGCCGGATCCGTAATCGAGGTCATGACCTTTTTTTCAATATCCTTGGAAGAATCCGAAAGATAGAGACAATTATCATAGCTCTTACTCATCTTGCGCCGATCGGGACCCAGCAGTTTTGGGGCCTCTGTCATGAGGGACTGAGGTTCTACAAAGACCTTCTTTTTATAAAGGTGATTAAAACGGCGGACCAGTTCACGTGTCATCTCGATATGAGGAGCCTGATCGATCCCTATAGGAACCTTGTGGGCGTTGTAAATAATAATGTCAGCGGCCTGGAGCAAGGGATAACCCAAAAAACCATAGGTGGATAAATCCTTGCCCTTCAATTCTTGCTGCATCTCTTTATAACTAGGCACTCGCTCCAGCCACCCTAAGGGCATCAACATGGCCAGGAGAAGGAATAACTCGGCATGCTCTTTGATATGGGATTGAATGAAAAGGATCGATCGTTTTGGATCCAGACCACAGGCCAACCAATCCACAACCAGCTCTCGCGTGGCCTGAGGAATCAGGGCCGGATCCGAATATTCCGTCGTCAGGGCATGCCAATCCGCCACAAAGAAAAGGCACTCATATTCCTCTTGGAGTTTAATCCAGTTGGTCAAAACCCCATGATAGTGACCCAGATGCAGCTTGCCAGTAGGCCGCATGCCACTCACCACTCTTTGTTTTTTTTGTTCCATGCGAAATCCTGCCCTAAAATGGGATTAAAAACCTTGAGATGAAACGGACCGGAATCCACAAAATCCTCATTAATCCGAGGTAATATGCCACAAAAATGATGAGAATGCCATAGTGTGCCCATTGATTATACAAATCGGCCAAGCGATCTGGGAGAAACCCCTCCAAGATCTTTCCTCCATCCAGTGGATGAACAGGAATCATATTAAAAAAGGCCAGCCCCAAATTGATATAAATTCCCATGCGCAACAGAGAATAAATCGCCGAGACAAAGGAATGAGGACCCGTGAAACCCAGCAAGGGAATCATCAGGACATAAAGATAAATGAATAGAGAAAACAATACGGCCAATATGAGATTAGAAACAGGACCGGCGGCGGCTACCTTGACATTATCCCGGCGGATATTGCGAAAGTTCATCGGGGCCACGGGAACGGGTTTGGCCCATCCGGCAATGGGAATCGCCAAACCAGGGGCCAAAAAAACGATGAGGGGCAGCAAAAAAGTGCCAATAAAATCCATATGAACCAACGGATTTAAGGAGAGTCGGCCCAGCATTTTTGCCGTCGGATCGCCACATTTGTGGGCCATCCAGGCATGGGCGCTTTCGTGAAATGAGAGGGAAAAGAGAAAAACCGGGAAAAACAGGATAAAGAGTTGCACCTTCTCAGACATCTGTCACTCATAACAAACTCCTCTTCTCGATGTCAATCAAGCGAATCGGGGAAGAAACGACCGTTTAAGACCTCGGGTGAAACTGCTTATGAAGATTTTTAAGATGGGTGGGAAGGATATGGGTGTAAATTTGAGTCGTTGTAATATCGGCATGTCCCAGCATCTTTTGAACCGAGCGTAAATCAGCCCCTCCCTGCAAAAGATGGGTGGCAAAGGAATGACGCAGCATATGAGGGGTCAGATTTTGACGGATTCCGGTGATCTGGGCGTATTTTTTTATAAGACGCCAGAAATTCTGACGCGTCATAGGGCCGCCTTGTTGAGAAACAAACAAATAAGGGGCCCCGTGTTTCTTACAATGCTGTAAACGATCCCCTGCGATATAATCCTGCACCCATTTTAAGGCCGCACGCCCGATGGGAATCAACCGCTCCTTCCTCCCCTTCCCCATCGTCAGCAAATAACCCCGCTCCTGATTCACATCATTCAGTTTTAACTGTACAAGCTCAGTAATGCGCAAACCCGTCGCATACATGAGTTCGAGCATGGCCTTATCACGGCGTCCGATGAGTGTTGAGACATCCGGTTGGGACAAAAGACGATTGATTTCATCAATGGTTAAATAATGAGGAAGGGGCCTCCCCGTCTTTGGGAGTTCAATATGAGAGGTGGGATCCTCTCCGATAAGCCTTTGTTGATGGGCATAACGAAAAAACAAACGTAATGTCGTCAATTTTCGCGCCTGTGTCTTACTCCTTACCTTTTGGCGCCGGGAAAGATCCAGGAGATGTTCTGAAATATGTGTCTGATGAATGGCGGTTATCTTGTTGATCCCCTTGTGTGAAAGGAACTGATAAAATTGCATCAAATCAGAGCTGTAGGCCTCAATCGTATTGGGAGACAACCCCCTCTCTAATCGAAGTTCCTGAAGAAATGAATCAATAAGGGCCTCCATGGCCTTAAAATACACCATCACCTCGAAAGTGTCCACCACCACTCCCTGAAGATCTTGATAGACCTTAAAAGATGGATTTGATAAACCGCACCCATGATGCCGTTATCCAGTCTCGAGAAGGCCTATATCCCACAGATCGAGACCCATCCTGCCCCCCTTCCCCCTCTCAAAAATCACCCATTAATATTGGAAATAGGTCCTGGGCGTGGGGACTTCCTTTTTCAACTGGCCGAGGAAAATCCCCGTCATTTTATCCTGGCCATCGAGTACAAAAACAGGCGCTATGAAAAGCTTGTGCAGCGTATCGAAAAGAGAAGGCTTGCCAACGTGCTTCTTGTGAAAGGCGAGGCTCGCTTTGTTTTGAAAAGTTATCTGAAGGACATCCTGTTTGAAAAGGTTTTCATCCTTTTTTCCGATCCATGGCCCAAAAAAAGACATGCCAAACACCGGTTGATTGAGGCCGAATTTTTGTCCTTGCTCTCTCGCCTCATGTGTCCAGGGGGAGAACTAATCGTCACAACGGACGATGAATCCTATGCCCAATGGATGCAGAGAGAGTTTGAAAAAGTCCCTTGCCTCCTCCCCACCGATAAAAAGGACCAGTATCCCACCATCTTTGAGACCTTTTACGCCCAAAAGTGGAAAGGAGAGGGACGATCACTCAATGCCTTCTGTTTTGTCAACGGTCCTTATTAAGGATTAAGAAAGAAAATAGTGGAAAATAGTTCAGGAGGGATGAATAAGGTTCATGAACTCTTCGCGGGTCTCATGACGATTGCGAAAGGCCCCCAGCATCGAACTCGTGACAACAGTGGAGCCTGATTTTTGAACGCCCCGCATCTGCATGCACAGATGCTCGGCCTGAATGACAACGGCCACCCCCAGCGGATCCAGGACCTTCATCAAGGTGTCGGCAATCTGATTGGTCAGACGCTCCTGGACCTGGAGACGCCTTGAAAACATCTCGACCAGGCGCACAATCTTACTGATCCCCAATATTTTTGTGTTCGGGATATAGGCCACATGACATTTTCCGAAAAAGGGCAGGAGATGATGTTCGCACAAACTATAAAGGGAAATGTCCTTCATGGTGACCATCTCTTGGTGATCTTCGGTAAATAGAGCTCCATTGATGATCTCTTCCAGATTCTCCCGATATCCCTTGGTGAGAAAATGATAGGCATCGGCCACTCGTTCAGGCGTCTTTAAGAGGCCTTCACGTCCAGGATCCTCTCCAATTTCACGAAGAATCCCCCTGACATGCTCTTCCATGGGGATTTTTTGCTGATGGGCATCGATTTGATAGACCTTTTTGGACATGTCTTTCTCCGGAGGAGAAACCCATGATGGTTTCTTCCTCCCATCACCTCTCCGGGGTTACAGGGTCCCAGCGCTCGCATCGCACCTCTGGTGTTCCAGGCGCACCCGAGCTCTGCAAGGGTGCTGTCGCTGGGATACATTGTCCCGACGTTGTCGGGACATAGATCACATAGACTAGAAGATAACAAAAAGGTTGTCAATGAGTCAGGCGTCGGTGGACGTGATCGGCCGAGCGAGCCGCAAAGGCCATGATCGTCACCATAGGATTGACCCCTAAAGAAGAGGGGAAGACAGAACCATCGGCGATAAAGATATTTTTTAATCCATGAATCTCTCCAAAAGGACCCACGACGGATTGATTGGGCTTTGATCCCATACGACAGGTCCCCAAGGGGTGAAAAGCGCCCAAATCGAGATCGGTCCTCTTCATCTTCAACTGATCCATGATCACCAAGTCTCCCATTCCGTTGACACGAGGCAAGGGGTGAATCCCCGTATAGATCTCACGCGCCCCTGCCGCAAAAAAGATCTGGCAGAGGAGCCGAATCCCTTTTTTGAATTTTTCAAGGTCCTGACGATGAAGATTGTACAAAACCAAGGGATCCCCTGTCGGAAGGCGAACAACACGCCCCTGCCCCGAATCAGAAACCAAAAATCCAAAAGAGGCGCATTGCCTGTAATTTTCCATGAGAGAGCGATGCTGCTGTCTGGATACCGAAACGGCCGCGGCACTATACGCAGGGGGGGTAAAGGCCCCTTCAAAATTGATTCCCGCCTCGCGCCACTCATCCATACAATAACCCTGAGGGATCCCCTTCCAACCCTCAATATCCTCATCAAAACGGGCAATCACCTTGGCCGCCGGATGGATGGTCAGATGACGCCCGACATGGGAGTTGTGGAGAAGCAATTGGTTCTTCTTGATGAGGAGAGGGGTCTGCAGGCTCCCTCCAGCCAGGATCAGGATCTCGGCCTTGATATGAATCTGATGGCATTTTTGGCCCGTCTTGGGATCTACAAAGGTCCCTATGACCTCGGCCCCATAGTCATATTTTGGAATAATGGTCTCGGCGCGACAATTGGCATAAAGCTGGGCCCCATGGCGGAGGGCTTCAGGGATATAGTTGAGATTGGTGCTTTTCTTGGCCTCCGTTGGACATCCAAAACAACACCTCCCCGCCCCTTGGCAACCGGGGGCATTCCTTCGCAGGGGATGTCCCTGAAGCCCCAAAACCTCGATCCCCTTTTTTACCTTGAGGCCAATATTTCCTAAAACATCCTCTTTGGCCTCTTCGATGTGTAAGGTCTTCTCGACATCTTCGAAATAAGGAGCCAATTCTTTATATGAAATGTCAAGGCCCCATTGCTCATTCCATTTTTCCAACACATTTTCTGGGAGACGAAAACAGGTGCCGGAATTAATCAGGGTCGTCCCCCCGACCGCCCTGCCCGTTGGGGTAATGATCAGGGGAAATCCGATGGTCGTCTCAAAACCCCCATCCCTATAGGCCTTACGAACAATGTCATAGGGTTCCTCATTAAAGTTATTGACGTCAAAAAAATCACCCTCTTCCAAAATAACGACCTCATGCCCATGAGCCGCCAAATGTTTGGCCGCCACCGCCCCTCCAGCACCCGAACCAATGACACAGACCTCTGTCTTGAGAAAAATGTCCTTTTTGGGAAAAATAACGAGGTTGTTACTCTCCGCCCTTTCTCTTTTGACCGTCACAGGAGGCAGGGAATAACCGAGACATTGATAAACCTCCGGCTGGGAATAATAATTCACATAACACATCGATATCAGGAGGCGGAGCATCATCCTCAGGGGATAGAAATGAATCCGTTCCCAAAAATCAAGATAGCCGACCTGCCTTGCGGGTGACAACCATGTGAAGGGTTTGGCCCCATAGAGGAGTCCCCCCCACTGAAAGATCCTGAAACCCAGTTTGAAATGGATACGAATCAGTCGGGGAAGGGCCTTAAATTGGACTTCTAGGGATTCAACGACCTTGATCTCGTCTACATCAACGGGAATCTTGTTGGAACGGGGAAGGAGGACCCTCAAAAAGGATTTTAAGATCCTGATTTCTGTAGGTGATAGATTTTTCACATGTACATGTACGTGTACGTGCATACACGTCCCTTTAGGGACAGGTAGTATAGTGAGACCCTTTCAGTTTGATTCACGAACACATACCGCCCTTTCTTTTCTCCCCATCCTTTTCCATAATATAGAAATCACAACCAAAATCAACGAGTTAATCCATAAATTTTCATAAATCTTATTTTGGCATTCCCCCTGCATTGTAAGCCCTTATCAAGGAGCCCTCTATGGAGACACGGGAAACTCAATACTCCTATTACATCTCACCGCCACTAACACCCTCATCCGCGAAAACTCAAGCCCCTATAGAATCAATGCAAAATCAAGCGCAACAAAGCTTGGAGGACTCGGATTTTGAGACCGCAGAAATGATCGTTAACCAGCTTTTAAAAATCATCAAAATTCAAGAAAAGGTTTAAGGTTTATAAGGTTTAAAAAGGAGGTTTTATGGGTCAATCAACAGTGGGAGGACTGGTCCTACAAAATGTCAACAAAGATATCCGCCTCACGAGTCTAGAAAACCAAAACAAGGCCCAAAAGGCCCAAATCAAAAGCCTCAACACCCAACTCCAATATGAAAAACAAAAAAACTACCTGCAGCGATTTACCCAACATCCCCTCCATCAACATCACAATCCCCATTATTTTATTCCTGTGGTGAAGGGACGCCCTGTCAACCTCCCCTTTGGAACGGTTTCTGTCCTTCCTCGCCCTACGCCAGTAAAGATGCAACCGATTCCCTATCCAAAAATGGCCTCCAATACCTTGGCCTCATTGACACGGTTCAAGGCCGATCCGGGAGCCACCTACAATCTCCTCAATGACCGTGGTCTTGTCATCAATGGTAAGACCCAGGCCGGTCCCACGATGCAAGGAAAAGCCGATCTCAATGAAATCGGGATGGTGATCCAGGGGATGGGGGGATATTCACGCATTCATGTCTCAAATCGTGAACTCTATAACGGCACAGGAAAACCCTATCACGCCACCCTCAATGGCAAGCCCCTCCTCCCGGGGCAATCAGCGCGTCTGGCGGATGGGGGGCTTATTCATATCGCCGCCAGCGGCCAATCCGTCTATGTCAAAAACGCCGAGGGTTATCAGACCAATATTCAAATCCACAAAAAAAACCAGTTGCAGGCGCAAAATTACCTACAAATCAATGCCCGTTCACCTCATCAAGGGGTTATCAAGGACGGGCAAAGGCCCGGAGGGCTCTTGGGCGAAAAGATCTTGGGAAACGACCCCCTCAGCAATCCCGACAAAATTCAAAAGATGAAGGTTGCGCACGGTATTCATGGGATGCCGCCGGCTACGGCCGTTTATGATCCCCTTCCTCAAGAGGTCCAGGTAATGGACCTGGCCTATTGTCATCACTTTTCTCCCACGATCAAGCCCTCAACAACGACTCAAGAGATGACACCGGAAGTGATCCAAGACCTCTGGAACCAGACCAATAATTTTATCATGGATCAAAATACCAAAAGCGACGCCATCCTCGCCCAAAATAAGGACCTCCAGGAGGCACGAAAGCAACAACTCCTTTTAAAGGCCGCCCTGATGGGGGGCAATATCGAGCTTGCCGTACTACTTTTTTCGATGTTGGAGACCAAACAGGCGAACAAGGTGAGCACCATGCTCCTCATGCGGATCCAATCCCTCACCCAGCAAAGACAAAACTTGAGCACCCAAATGAATGAAATCAAAGAAGATGCCAAGGGGGCCTCACAACTCCAGTCCCTGGTGACTCAATCCAACAATGTCGGGACAGAGATCGCGATGCTTCAGACATTTTTACAGGATGTAACATCTTCCAAGAGAAATGACCAGCAATTTGCCAGCAACTTCATCAAGCAGTCCCATGAAACATCCCAGGCCATCATTAGGAATATTGGATAAGAAAATATCCTAGTGAAAAAGGCGATCTCCACCGGCCTGTAAAGGGGAGAGGGAATAATCTTGAGGTCCCCGGAGATCATGGATCATGGAGGCCAGGGCCCATGCCGACTCCTCCGTCTCCACCAAGGCTAGATGATTGTCATGGAGCCAACGGACCATGGGACCCTCCAACCAGGCTGAACGCAGGGGGACAATGCCATCAAAACCCTCCCCCGGATCCACAGTATGTTGGTCATAGCGAGCGTTTGTGTCCACCATGACGGACCAGGCACGCATTCCCCCTTGCACTATCGTATTGGTGGCCCATGAAGCGGGATGTCGGTCGATGGGCCATGGGGCCCTATCACTCACAATAATCCCGTCAATGACCTCTTGCGGCTGCATCCCGACACGCCTATAAAATCCCTGGACATAATCATAGGTCAAGGCCGTAAAGACATCGGGATCAAGGTGTCTCAATACCTGCCTGTCGGTCACCCTTCCAAGCCGTGTGGGCACAATGCCATTCAATGGGGCGGCAATCGCAATAAAAAGAGGGGCCCTTTCACGCACCCGCTCACTGAAGGCCTCTATTTGTTCCAAAGACAAATCCTGCAGGCCAAGACCCTCACGAATCGCCGTGCGGGTTTGTGCATTTCCCTTCGCCAGCATGGCCAGGGTCATCACCGTAAACCCTCCCGCCGAGTGACCGACAAAGACGGGACGTTCGGGAAGATCCCATTGACCCTCAACATAATGGCGAAGACTGTCAGCCGTGATGACGGGCCATTGGCGGAGGCGATCTTTTTCCACCTCTTCTGAAAAAAGACGCGGTCGAAAACGCAAACCCGCACTCTCAAGGGTCTCAGTATATCTCCTGGCAAATGGAAAACGGACCATGCCATGCCAGGCCTCAATAGACGATCCATCACCCACATAAACAGTTTCCGTGGGTTTGCTGGGGGGAACTGCGGGTTGGCGTTGAGCCGCATAACGATCATAACCTTCAAGGGCGAGTCCTGTTGTACCATTCACCACTCGACGGACGGTCCTAACAGTCCTCCCACGACCCGTCATCAGATGGGGAGATCGGGCGAGCCCCTCCGCCCGCCCCTCACCATAACAATGTCCGGATTTCCCTCTTACCATAATATGGTATCTCTATCGACGGCGAGTTGGAAATGTTGTGTGATATTAAAAGGATACGAAAGAAGTCTCTGAAATCTAAAAAGAAAAAGTGCTCCTTACTCCAGGAACTGGGGGAGCCCCCTTAAAACTTGATTGAGGTGATTAAGCATCTCATCAGAACCCAGTTGTTTCCCGATAAGGCTGTACTGATCAATAACGACCCCCTCCGGGGAGAGAAAAAGAATAGTGGGCCAACCGACAACATTAAATCGCTTGACCATGGATTGGCAGACAGCAGTCTCTTCCGTACAATCCACCTTAAGGGCCACAAAATCCTTTAATTTCTCCTGAATCCCGGGATGGGAATACACCGTTTTTTCCATCTCCAAACAGGGAAGGCACCAGGTCGCAAAAAAATCGATCATGAGGGGTTTGTTTTCACTGCGAGCCGTGGCGAAGGCCTCTTCCGGATTTCTGATCCAAAAAGATGCCTCCTGAACAAAAATGGAATTTTTAGAAGGTACGAAATGTTGATAGGCAATAGAACCATAATAAAGGGCCGGGAGGAGCAGAAGAACGCCCAGTCCCCTCTCCAAAAACAGTGTCCAGCGTTTGGCCTTCAAACGCGTTGAAAGGGAATCATAAAAAATATTCATGACAAAAAAGATGACTCCCATACCCATTCCAAAGACAAAGAGGAGTAAAAAACCATAAAGGGGATTGCCCGATTGAGCAACGTAAAGCAAAAGGGCCGCGATGATGGGTCCCACACAGGGAGCCGCCAAAAAACCGAGACTAAAACCGGATATCACTGCCCCCAATATCCCCTTCCCTCCCAGGCCGGACAACCATTGGCGGACACGAAAAGGCATCTGGATCTGATAGAATCCGAAGAGAGAGAGGGCTAATGTCCCATACAAGACGACAATGGCCATAATAAAGTAGATATTTTGGAAAATAAATCCCAAAGACCAACCAAAGGTCGCGGCAAGATACCCCAGAAGGGCATAGGTAAAGGCCATGGAAAGGACAAGGACAAAGACCAAAAAATGATGCCTCAAACGAGTCCCCCCTCCTTGAGCCCCAATAAAGGCCAAGGTCAAGGGAATCAACGGGAGGACACAGGGGGTAAAAGATGTGGCAATACCCCCCAAAAAAACAAGCAATAGGGCCGTAAGAAACCCCAAGTCAGTAAAATTGAGGAGGGACTTCACCCCCCATTGCCGGACGGGCGCAGAGGGGGTCGGAGAGGCCTCCACACCCTGAAAATGAAGGGGAATCTCGATCTCTTGCTTTTGTGCAGGATAACACAGGTCTTCCGAACACCCCTGATAGGTGAGAAAAAGTTTTAGATTCTCGTGAGACTTAACCTCCTTTGGAATCCGGAGGGTGATTTGAAGGGTGGCTGTGTTGAGATAGACATCCAAGACCTTCTTAAAAAACTTGTCCGTTATCTTTGTGGAGGGGGAAAATATCTCATTTTCAATGGAAAATGTGAGGGGTTGAAGCACCTGGATCTCGATTTTATCCCGGTAGAGGAAATATTTATCCGGTATATAAAATTGGAATGTGATAGGAAGTGACTCACCCGGTCTGAGATCCTGAGTCGACAGATTGTATTCATAGTGGAAGGGATCCTTCTCCCCCATTCCCATCATGGGGAGGGTCAGAAAAAACAAACTCAAGAAATAAAGCCATTTTTTTGCTGAAGAAATGGGCTGCATCTATGGTAGTATAATATGAAAGATATGATTTGTAAGTAAAGAAGATTATTGACAGAAATGTTAAAATCGACCACAAAAAAGGATATGAACGCCCTTCAAAAGACCACGATCCAGACTGGTTGCCGCATTGTCAAATCAGCCAAGGCAACGGCGCTCTTCATTTTTATCGATGCCGTGGATCGTCTGGATGCCGTGGAGTCCCTTCCCAAGGGCTGTCAACTCATTCTTGTGACACAAAAGAGAAAAGACGAGGTTTCTCCCAATTCTATTAAGGAAATCGAAAAACTCAACCCACAGATCCTCATTCTCCCCAAGATCTCCATGACGCGCATGAGCCGTATAAAAATTGCCGTCATGCTGGCCCTGGCCAAAAAAATAATTGCCATGGGGGATATTATCGTCTTCATCAGTGGTCTCACAGAACTCGCCACACTGGACACCATCCTTCTCATCGACACGGGAAAAGAATCTGAAATACTCACCTCTCGAGAAATGACCAATTTCTCCGACACCGTCAATCCAGAGGTCTTTCAGCAGGTTTTGAATATTGCCATCGAATTTGCCAGTAGTGGCCGTGAAGGAAAACCCATAGGGACCATTTTTGTCTTAGGAGATGAGGATCACGTGATGCAGTTCTCCCGTCAGATGGTCATCAACCCCTTCAAGGGATACGAAAGCGAGGAATGCAATATCATGAATCCGGCCTTGAGGGAAACCATCAGGGAATTCTCGGCAATCGACGGGGCCTTTGTCATCAGTCATGATGGTTATATATTGGCCGCCGGACGCTATTTGGGGGCTGCCAGTGAGGAAGACAGCATCCCCCGCGGTTTGGGTTCCCGGCATATTGCCTCGGCCGGCATTACATCCTTGACAGGAGCCGTTGCAATCACTATCTCAGAGTCCACAGGAGATGTACGAATCTTTAAAAACGGGAAGATCTTCGTTGAGATTGAAAAGGCTTCCCCCTCACCGAAGGCCATCCCGGTACATCACTAAAAAAGGAGTTTTTGACAATGAGCAAATTTGAGAAAAATCTTCATGACATCCGCACAAAAAATATTTACATCAACCAGCGCAAGTTAAGCCAAAAAGATTGGGACAAACACTTAAATCACCTTCCTGACTGTTCTAAAGATTCCGTTGAAATTTTCGTCTATGACGAATCAGAAGAAAAAACCGCTACGGGAGAGACCTCTCAAGAGCCTCAAGGCAATCTTGCGAATCATACCGGCTTTGGCGACACAAAGAATCTAGAAAACTCATAGAGTTTACTAAGGAGTTCAAATTCCACTATACATGGAAATAGCCTATTGTTCCCAATTCTCCTTAGCCCCTCTCTTTATTATAATTTATAAAGGTAAGGGGCCATCCCTACCTTAATAAACTATAATAGGGAGAGGGATAGTACTGTCAGACCTTATGAGTAGGAATTAATGAACTGACTTGTAATGTATTAATTTTCGTCCGAAAGATCGGATCCATAACCTCAAGTATCTTGGTCTTGACCTCCAGCATCGATACATTTTTTCCAAGCTCTTTTTCCATA
Organism: Deltaproteobacteria bacterium RIFCSPLOWO2_02_FULL_50_16; assembly: GCA_001798715.1. Lineage (GTDB taxonomy): Bacteria > UBA10199 > UBA10199 > 2-02-FULL-50-16 > 2-02-FULL-50-16 > 2-02-FULL-50-16. The sequence goes on from MGSF01000046.1 coordinate 31,604, forward strand.
CTCGTCATCTCGCAGTCCTGTAGGCCACAGGGGTGAATGAATCGATAGTGGTCGAGATTGCATGAACAATTGAGACTGAAACCATGCATCGAGACGTTTCGCTCCACATGAAAACCCAGAGAGGCTATCTTGCGCCTCCCGTCGACCGTCCACAATCCTGGATAAGATGTTTTGATCCGTGTCTTCATTTCCCAGTGGATGAGGGTTTCTTGAAGAAGGATTTCTGTCTGATGCACCCACTGGGGGATTGAAAGACCTCGAGCTCTTAAATCGCAGATAAGATACCCCACAATCTGTCCAGGACCATGATAGGTCACACGCCCGCCGCGTTCGGTGGCCATCACCGGAAAACCATGGGAACTATCAATGATATCACTCGCCACAAAACGTTTGCCCAATGTCAAAACAGGGGGGTGTTCCACAAAGAGCAAAAGGTCCGGAATCAAACCCCGCTGTCTCTGAATCCTTAGCTTTTTTTGAAGATCGTGACAGATTGAATAAGAAACCAACCCCAAATCAAGTGAGAGAAAATCCATAAACATCCTGTTCAATAAAGGGGCAGGTCCCGCGTCACCTTATGGGTCCCCTTCCACTCCTTAAGAAAACCCTGGGGACGATGATAGTCATCATAGGCAACATAGGCATAAGTAAAGCGAGTCGATTTCCCCAGTTCTTGTGGGTCTAGATTGAGCTTTTCATTCCAAAGCCCCGTATTGATATACCTTTTCCCGGGCATGACCTGTTTATAACGAAAGGTGTGTGTATGCCCAAAAATAACTAGGGAGATATTTTGATGAATCAGCAAGATGCGTTTGGCCACAATATCGAGGTTTTGATCAATCGATATTTCCTTTAAGATATTGAGAGTCGTAAAAAAAGAGGACCGCCTCGTAGGCGACCTAAAAAAGCGGAGTTTGATAAAATAGACGGCGATCCCTATCAAGGATTTGATGGCAAATAAGGTCTCATGAATCAGGGCCCATCGAATATAATGACGCATCGGGTAGACCTTTGAAAAATAGGGTTTGCGCCTCCTCACCTTTGACGAATAGTTGATGACAACAAAACAGCCCCAGGGCAAATTAATAATGGGTTCTGGCAAATTTTTCGTCAAAAAATAACGCCTGGGATTAAAGAGGCTGTCCGCAAAATAGTTGTTTCCATGCTCCACATAAACGCCGTCAAAAATAAGGGGTTCCAGATGAATGCGAGTGCCCTCCCCCAAATAATCCATCAATACCTTTTGAACCCCGGGCCATAAGAGGCCACAGTCGTGATTGCCCAAAATAAAGATGATATGATGCCCCTGAGTCTTGGCAAACTGCCGCAGGGCCTCAAAGACCTTTGGATGTCCCTTAATGATCCATTGGGTTCTTTGAACGCAAACCTTCTCGGTCAAGATATCAGGATCGACTTCATCGGGAAAAAGGTGAAGGTGGTTGAAAAAATCCCCATTGCAAATCAGCTCGACATCGGCCTTCTCATAGATCCCCTGACAATAATATTCCAAAAATTCAACAAACGGATCATCATAAAAGAAATCTTCGAGATAATTGACAGATCCATCCTCAAGGATAGGACCACCCCCGATATGAAAGTCACTCACAACAATTTTGCATTTAAGTGTCACGGGGCTCTCTCGTTCCAGTTTTAAGTATCCTCAATCCAATGATATAATATTGAATGAGGGTCATGAAGACAAGAAGACCCGCAGGATACAAAAAATAGGGGAATACCTTTTCAATCCCCTGCAGACTAAAGGGACCGTGACCTTCTAAGGCCAAGGGTTTGAGAAGTGCAATAGAGACTGTAATGATAAATAAAAGCGTTGCGATTTTAGAGATCACGGTCGGTTTGTACTCTATGTGAATATTTCTTAGTTTGTAGCGAATAAGCCCATAAAGAATCAATAAATCACGGGCAAAGACAAGGACGAGTAACCATAGGGGCAAATAAGATTTTAGCATCAAGACAACGACGGACAACCACATCATCACCTTATCCGCCAAAGGGTCCAGAAAGGATCCCAGCTGACTTTTCTGATGCAGAAGACGGGCCAATGTCCCATCCACCAAGTCCGTGGCCGCCCCCCCCACAAAGAACCAAAAGGCCAGGACCCACTGATTTTTTAGACCAAAGACAAAAAAGACGGCAGCGCAGCAAAGGCGGGCCAGGGAGAGACAATTGGGAACCGTCATAATACGCCCCCAATGCTGGTTATTGACCTTCGACAGGCCTTCTGACATATTCATTCATCCAGTAATTTGAAGGTAAATGACAATTTTGTCAATGACTTCTTAGACTTACAAGTCAGCTCATTTTTTTCTACTCATGTGAAGGCGCTGAGACATGATGGACAAGACACAAAAATATATCGGCTGGGCCTGTACCTACACCCCCCTTCCCCTCATCGAGGCCTCAGGATTCACTCCTTATCGCCTCCTCCCCACAACCCAGGCCCCTGATCGTTCAGGACATAAGCTTCACGACAATCTATGTCCCCATATCAAAAAAATCCTTGATCGAGCCCTCGATAACGATCTGCCTCCACTGGCCGGAATCGTTTTTGTTAATAGCTGCGATGCCATGCACCGACTGGCGGACGCCTGGAATCAAGTACGCCCTCATGATAACACCATTCTCATTGATCTCCCAATCGCACCTCCGGTGCTCCAGGGTCCCGGAGCTCTGTCGACGGGGCCCATCGCACCTCCGGTGCTCCAGGGTCCCGGAGCTCTGTCGACGGGGCCCATCGCCAATGACGAAAAATCCGTCGACTTTTTGAGCCAGGAATTTTCCAAACTCTCCCAGACCCTTGCAGAATGGTCGGGAGAGACCCCCACAAAGGCAGCCACCCAAGAAGGCCTGTCGCACTATCACGAGATTTATAACCTTCTCGATGAAATTAAAAATCACCACATCAAGGGTACCCTCAACAAAGGGGGGGCCTTTATGCAAGACCTCTACAATCAAGCGGCCACACAGTCCTCCACTCAAACCCTAGAATCCCTTAAAAAATGCCTCGCCTCCTTCCAAGAGACTCCTTCCCTTCATAAAGGTATCCCCCTCTTTCTTTTTGGAAATGTCCTCCCAGACCCCGAGGCCTTTTCACTTTTTGAATCCTGCGGGGCTTACATCGTTGCCGATAATCTTTGTACCGGTTTTCGCCAATTTGCCGCCTACGACAAGATCCCGCCAGGTCTCAACAATGATCAAGATGTTTTTGCCTTCCTGGCTCGCTCTCTCCTCATGCGAACCCCCTGTGCCCGTACATTTGATCCCCAAAAACCCCTTTATATCGCCGATCAGCTTTTGGCCGAGGCCAGGTCTTATGGGGTTCGGGGCGCCATTGGACACACGGTCAAGTTTTGCGATCCCTATTTGGCCCGACTTCCCATAATACGAGAGGTCTTTAAAAAGGCAAAAATGCCCCTCCTCCTCCTTGAGGGAGACTGTACGTTGCGCTCGATGGGTCAGCACCGCACACGTATTGAGGCTTTTGTTGAAATGTTGGGGTAAAACTTTATGATTTCACAATATTTTGATTCTCTCATCAGCGGCATTGAGGCCAAGATAAAGGAAGATCCCAAGGCCTTTCATCCCCGCAAAAAATACACCCTTGAGGTGGCCCGACTGGGAAAAAGACTCTATGCCCGAGAAGGGCCCATCGCATCTCCGATGCTTCAGGGTCCCGGAGCCCTGCCGACGGGGCCTATCGCTCTCTGTGGCGTCACGACCCCCTTTGACCTCCTGAATGCCATGGGAGTCACCTCCTGTTTTGTCGAATTCATTGGGGCCCTATTGGCCTCAAGCGGAACCGTCGCCCCCTTTCTTGAAAAGGCCGAGCATTCAGGTTACGCCTCGGATTCCTGCGGCTATCATCGGGCCGTCCTCGGGGCCTCACAAGAGGGGCTGATGCCCCATCCCGACTTCCTGATCGCCACCTCCTGCCCCTGTAGCGGGGGATTGGCGACGATGGAAAACCTCGCCCATCACTATAAAAAAGACCTCTTTCTTCTTCATATCCCACAGGACCTGTCAAAAAAGAATGTAGATTATTTGGCCCGGCAAATCATGGAAATGGAAACCTTCGTGACCCGGCACACAGGTCGCCCCCTTGATCCTGATCGTCTCCTAAAAGTCATCGAAAAGACCAATCAGGCCCGGGAACTGATGGTCGAGATCTATCACCTTGCCCAGCACATCCCCTCCCCCAATAGTGGCAAGGAACTGGGAAACTTTGCTATTGTCATGGCCTTATTATTGGGGACGGACGCCGCCATTGATGTCACCAGGGCCTATCGTGATGAATTTGCCGCAAGACTCCATGCGGGGTCTAGCGGTGTCCCTCAAGAACGCCTGCGCCTCATGTGGATTCAGAATCGTATCCAATTCAAAAATTCAATCATCCCAGATCTGGAAAAAAATTATCAGGCCTCCGTCATCGTCGATGAACTCAATAGCATGACCTGGGATCCCATTGATCCTCATGATCCTTATGTGGGTTTTGCCGAAAGGGCCATTTCCATTCCTTTCAATGGTGGCGTAGAACGACGTGTCCAGCATCTCAAGAAATTGGCCCAAGATTATAAAATCGACGGGGCCATCAATCCCTGTCACTGGGGATGCCGGCAAGGAACGGGGGCGAGGGGCTTGATCGAGGAGGGTCTTAAAGAAATCGGGGTTCCTGTCCTCAATCTGGAAGTGGATTGTGTCGATACAAGGAATTATGCCGAGGGACAGCTGAAGACGCGGCTGGGGGCTTTTTTCGAAATGCTGCATAGTCGCCATTAGAAATTTTATGTACTATCTGGGTATCGACATAGGCAGTCTTTCCTGCGACGCCGTCTTAATCGACCATGAGAATAAAATCATGGCCTCTTCCGTCGTTCCTACCGGTGCACAGAACCGCATCGCCATTGAGCGCGCCACTCAAGAGGTCTTCAAAACGGCCCACATCACACCCAAAGACGTCAAGGCCACTGTGTCAACGGGATATGGACGTGACCGTGTGGAGGAACGTCTGGCCGCTGTCACGGAAATCACCTGTCATGCCCGCGGTATACGGCACCTGTTGCCAAAAACAAATGTGCTCATCGACATCGGGGGACAAGACAGTAAGACGATTCGAATCGACGACAATTCTCTCGTTGTCGATTTTGCCATGAATGATAAATGCGCCGCGGGCACGGGGCGCTTTTTGGAGGCCATGGCCCGGGCCCTACAAGTCGATATCGAGGAATTGGCCAAACTGGATCACGGGGCCTCCGGCCATGTCACCTTAAGCAGTATGTGTACCGTTTTCGCTGAAAGTGAAGTGGTGTCCCTTATTGCCGATGGTATCTCTCCCCATGAAATTGTTCACGGGCTCAATCGAGCGATTGCGACCCGTATTTTGGGTCTTGTCCATCGTGTAGCCCCCAGCATCAATGGTCTTTCGGTGGCCATGTCAGGGGGGGTAGCCCATAATAGTGGAGTCATTCGTGCCTTAAGCGAAGGTCTCAATTGCGAAATCTTGGTTCCACCTCGGCCCGATACGGTGGGGGCCCTCGGGGCCGCACTCATCGCCCGCGAAAGGGACAGTTGAAGCCCCATCGACTCATTTGTGTCCCTCAATAAAACGTTGATAGCGATTAAGATGTTTCTCACCCATCTCCACACTCAGTCGAACTCCTTTTCCTAAATCCTTTCGACTTAATACACGACAATTTTTATAGATCTCCGAAATGGGTTGAAAATCCTCATAGGGAAAAAATAATGACACCTGTTTTAGATTTTTAGACAAATGATCGTCTATGGATAGTAACAAATTCTTTAGCCCCTCTTTTTTGAGGGCTGAAATACCTATGATAGGATCCTCGGGAGAGTCCTCATGATGAAAAAGGTCCATCTTGTTATAAATCTTAATAAGGGAAATAGAATCCAACTCCAAATCCCGGAGTACCCCTTCGACGGCCGTGACTTGCTGGCGATAGAGAGGATGTGAAATATCAATCACATGAAGAAGCAAATCGGAGCTCCGCACCTCCTCAAATGTCGAATGAAAGGCCTCGATGAGTTGATGCGGCAGTTTATTGACAAACCCCACTGTATCTGTCAGAAGAATCTCGCGGTTACTGGGCAATTTTAACCGTCGGACCGTAGGATCGAGGGTCGCAAAGAGTGTGTCCGCCACAAAAACATCCGCTCCCGTCAAGGATTTCATGAGCGTTGACTTGCCTGCATTGGTATAACCCACGAGCGTCACAATCGGGAGAGGAATGGCCTCTCTTTTTTCCCGGTGGATTTTCCGATGTCTTTTTAATCCCTCCAATTCCTGCTGAAGCCGCGAAATGCGCTCACGGGCCCTCCGGCGATCCACTTCCAATTGTGTTTCACCAGGACCCCGCGTCCCGATTCCCCCTCCCAATCGTGAAAAATGAATCCCCTTCCCCACAAGTCTGGGAAGCAAATATTTCATCTGGGCCAATTCAACCTGCAATTTTCCCTCTTTTGTGTGAGCCCGTTTTGCAAAGATATCGAGAATAAGTCCCGTGCGGTCCAAGACCTTGACGCCAATAACGTCTTCCAGATTTCGATTCTGAGTGGGAGACAAATCCTCATCAAAAATGATCACATGTAGATCCCCTGATTGGGCCAGCGCCAAAATCTCCTCCACCTTTCCACTTTTTATATAGGTCGAAGGATCAATCTTCCTCACCTCTTGAACCAACCGATGGCGCACGATGGCCCCCGCCGTTTCCGCCAATCTTTTCAGCTCATCGAGTGAATCAAGGGTTTTTTTCTTGTCGCGGGAGGATCGATAGCACCCGACCAATAATGCATTTTCGAAAGTGGGCGTTTGAGGACATGTCTTTTGAAAAGAAGGCATCTTAGGGAACCTCTAATAACCCCAAATTTCGGGAACCTCTAAAAACCGCCCAGGTGCAAGGCGCCCGCCGAGTGAGGCCCGAGGCGTACTAGACTGTTCGCAGAGCTCACAGTACCTGAGGCATCAGAGATGCTGATCCGAAAGTACGTTGAGGGCCG